>JASGGF010000001.1:0-45425 GCA_047605145.1 Thermomicrobiales bacterium
ACGAGCACGAAGAGCCCGCCGCCGACCTCCCGGGCATGGCGGGCGAAGGGCGCGTTTGGGTATCGCTGGAGAGATCAATCACGCGTGGGCTCCTGTTGCGTCGGATGCTACGGACTTCAGTGTGTCAGGACAGGGTGATGGCGCCACCGGCGGACGCGGCCACGATGGCCTCGCCGAGCTTCAGGCCGGCAATGGCGTCTGCGACGGACGAGGTCGTTTCCGGCAGGTTGCCGCGCACGCGCTCGATAAAGTGCGCGTCTTCGGCCCGCAGCGCGCCGAGCACCGCGCCGCCGAGTTCCGGCCACATGCCCAGTTCGGGCACCGCGTCGTACGAACTGGTCCAGACCGAGTAGGGCCCATCCAGCAGCCGGATGCGGCTGGTCGCCAGCGTGCCGATAACCTCGATTTCGGCGTCGATAGAGCCGCGCCACGACGGGGTGACGACATTGGCAGGCGCGCCATCCGGCACGAACCAGCTGGTTTCCACAATGCCAACGGCGCCGCTGGCGAACTCAAGCAGCGCCCATGAGCCATCCGGGTAGGTCATGCCGGAGTAGTTCCGCTCGATCGCCTGCACCCGGGTGACCGGACTGGCGGCGAGCCAGAGCATCAGGTCGAGATCGTGGATCGAGGTCTCCTGCACCGGATGGGCTCGGTCGCCGAAAGTCGGAAACCACGCGCGGGTGCAGTTCCGCTTGGTGCGGATGGAGACGATGTCGCCCATGCGGCCGCTGGCGATCTCGTCCTTCAGGACTGCGTGCTGCAAATCGAAACGCAGCACGAACCCGACCTGCAACGGCAGGTTGGCGGCGGCGGCAGCGGCCGCGACGGCCTCGGCCTCCGGGACCGTCGTGGCGAGCGGCTTCTCCACGAACACGGCCAGTCCGCGCTCGATGGCCAGCTGCGCCTGCCCGGCGTGCAGCGGCTCGGGAGAGACGATGAACAACGCGTCCAGTTGCGAAGACGCCAGCATCTCGGCGACGTCCGAATACACCGCGACGCCCGGGACGCGCTGCTGGAGCGCCGTCAGCTCGTCAGCCACCGGGTCACAGGCCGCCGCGAGGGTGACCCCCGGCAGGCTGGCGAGCACCGACGCGTGCAATTTCCCAAACCGGCCAAGCCCGGCCAGTCCTACTCGTACGTTTCCCGACGCGCTCATACGCCTCCACATTCGCTCTGCGTGGTCTCGCTGGGCACGAGTTTACCGCCGCGCGGTCTGGAGCGCGGGCCTATACTGGCGGCCACGCACCGCAGCGTTCGCCGGGAGGTCACGCCACTCGTGAGACCCTTGTTCGCGACGGCGTCCGCCAATCTCCGGCGGCAGTTCAGCTTCAGTCGCGATGTGCGGCTTTTCCTGCTGTACAACCTGTTTGCCAATGTCGGCTGGGGCGTTTTTGTCCTGATTTTCAATCTGTACCTGCGTGAACTGGGCCTGCGCGAGAGCGACATGGGCATGTTCAACGCCGCGCAGACACTGGCGATGGCCGCCGGCGCCGCAACGATGGGGCCAGTGCTGGATCGGCTGGGGATCTGGAAAGCGACGGTCTCCGGCGTTTCGATTTTCCTCGTGGCGTCGATCATCATGGCGTTTTCGGAGCAGCCACCGATCCTGCTGGTGCTGTCCGCAGTGACGGGTATTGGCCTGGCCTATCTGTTCACGACGACGATGCCGTTCATCATCGCCTGGACCCGGCGGAGCGAGCGGCAGTTCGTGTCGGCACTCTCCTTTTCCGTGGTGTCCCTCTCCCTCACGTTGGGTTCGCTGGTCGGCGGCTTCCTGCCTGATCTGTTGCCGGGAAGCGACCTGCTGAACTACCGCTGGACCCTTGTGGCGGGCACGCTGCTCGCGGCGCTGGGCCTGATCCCGATGTTTCTGATGGGCGAGGCGCGCACTGGCAGGGAGCTCTTCGACCCCACCGCTGTCCGCGAGGCCAGCGACGCTGGCGAAGCACGGCAAGTGCGCATGGACGTGGCGGTCTTTGTGCTGGTGGGCGGCCTGATGGCAGTGGGAGCAGGGATGGTCTTCCCGTTCTTCAATGTCTACCTGACCGATCTGGGGGCCAGTTCCAACGCGGTTGGGTTCATCTTCGCCATCGGCGGCCTGAGCGCTGCACTCGTCGGGCTCACGGCGCCGCTGATCTCGCGGCATCTCGGGTCGCTGTACGGCGTGGCCTTCGTGCGACTGACCATCATCCCGTTCTACCTGGCGCTCATCCTGACCCCGAGTCTGCCGCTGGCGGCGGTGACGCACATCGTGCGGCAGACCAGCATCTCGATGGCCTGGCCCATCGACTCGACGTTCATCGCCGAGGTGCTCCCGCCGCGAGCACGGTCGCGGGTGTACGGCCTGCGGTCGGCGGCCTGGAACCTCGGCTACTCGGCGGCAAGCCTGGTGGCCGGGTTCCTCATCGTACACGCCGGGTACGCCGCGACGTTTCTCGATCTGGTGGTGTTCACCATCATCGCCATGGCCGTGTTTGTCGGCTACTACGGCCGGCACCCGCGCGTTCGCTCGGGCGAACTGAGCGGCGCCTTGCCCCGCTGGATGCGTAAACCGCCGCCAGTCGAAGCAGGAGAGATGCCGTGACGCCAGTGACGCGCCGGGCCGTGCTGGGTTCGCTGGCGCTGGCGGTGACGATGCCTGGCGCCCCGCGAGGCGCGAGCGCGCAGGTAGCGGCGGAGGCCGTGGTCGCCGGTATGAGCTTGCGCCAGCAGGTTGCACGGATGTTCATGTTCCCCATCAGCGGGCCGGTGTTGCTGCCGGAAGAGGCTAGGTGGCTGGAAACGCTGCAGCCGGGCGGCGTGATTCTGGTGCAGCAGAACTTCGGGACCGCCGCCGAGGTGCAAGCCCTGACAGCGGCGTTGCACGCGACGAACCCCGTTCTCCCGCCGCTGGTGGCGCTGGACCAGGAGGGCGGCATCGTTTCGCGGCTGGCGGACGACCCGGCGCCAGACGCCACCGTGCTGGGGACGCTGCCGCTGGCGCAGATCAGCGAACTCGCGGGCCAGCGCGCCGCCCTGCTGGCTGCGTACGGCTTCGACGTGAACTTCGCGCCGGTGGCGGATGTCGCGTTCTCCCCGGATAGCTTCATGGCCGGGCGCACGTTTGGCGCAGATCCGCAGCAGGTGGCGGATTGCGTGGTGGCCTACCTGGAAGGTGTAGCCGCCAGCGGCGTGCTGCACTGCGTCAAGCATTTTCCCGGGCACGGCCGGGTGACAGTGGATTCGCACAGCGCGCTGCCGGTGCTGGAGGTGGACGCCGAGACCTGGCTGGCGCAGGAGGCCGTGCCCTTCGCCGCCGCCGTTGCTGCCGGTGTGCCGATGGTGATGCTGGGTCACCTGGCCGTGCCGATGTGGGATGACTTGCCCGCCTCACTTTCGCCCCTTGCCGTGCAGGCGCTGCGCGAGGACCTGGGATTCGCTGGCGTCATCGTGACGGATGACTTGTTCATGGGCGCCCTCGATGCGTGGGCTCCGCTTGAGATCGTCGATCTGGCGCTTGAGGCGGGAGTCGACCTGTTGCTCTACGTCGGCGTGCCCGACACGCCATTGGCGCTGGTCAACCATGTCGTGAACCGCGTGCTGCAGGGCGAGGTGCCCGAGGACCGCATCACGGCCAGCGCCCAGCGCATCGTGACGGCGCAACTCGCGCGCTAAGCGTGCGCGCCGCCGCTGTCACTTGCTCGGGTTGCCGGTCAAGGCGGTGGTGAGGCCCAGGGCTACGAAGACCGACCCGGCAAGATAGCGCTGCGTCGCCGCGAAGGCTCGCGTCTGCCGGAGCCAGCCGCCCAGCGTCCCGGCGACCAGCGCGTACGTTGAGTCCGTGCAGAGCTCCACCAGCGTGAACATCAGCCCCAGAATCAGCGACTGGGCCACCACGCTGCCGCGGTGAGGATCGATGAACTGCGGCAAGAAGGCCAGGAAGAAGAGGGCTACCTTCGGGTTGAACGCCTGCACGACGGCGCCTTGCGTGTAGAGCCGCCGCAGGGTGTGCCGGGGCGCGGCATCGGCGGTCACGGCCGGTGGCGAAGTCAACAGCGTGCGGAGGCCGAGGAAGATGAGGTACGCCGCACCGATATACTTCACCGCCGAGAACGCCAGCGCGGACGACGCCAGCAGCATCGACAGCCCCATCGCGGCGCCGGCAACGTGGACGAGGCCGCCGGTGGCGATGCCCCCGGCGGAGGTCAGACCAGCCCGCCGGCCTTGATCCACGCTGCGGGTGACGATGTACAGCACGGCGGGCCCGGGCACGAGCGCCAACGCCAGTGACGCCAGAAACGGCGCGAGGAGCAATGAGGGGTCGAGCAAGTTCTGCACGATCAGTACCTCTGGCGTGACGCTCGTTGGAGCCTGTTGGCGACGTTAGACTGCGGGTGTGCCAGCGACGCCGAGGCGGTCTGCTTCTGACTGCAGCGCCGCGATGACCTCAGCGATCAGATCCTCTATGGGCATGTCCAGCCGTTCGGCGCCCAGCACGATGTCGGCGCGGTTCACCTTCGCGGCGAACGCCTTGTCCTTCATCTTCTTGCGCACGGAGGACATCGCTACCTGGTGCACGCTCTTGTCCGGGCGCACCAATGCCACCGCGACCACGAAGCCGCTCAACTCATCGACAGCGCAGAGCGTCTTCTCCATAGCGGTCTCGGGCTCGACGCCGCTGTAATCGGCGTGGCTGAGGATGGCCCGCGCCACCTCGCTGCCCCAGCCGGTGTCGCGCAGCGCCGCTACGCCCACGAAGGGGTGACCATCGACCGACAACTCGAGATTGGGGTGCTTTTCGAAGTCCATATCGTGCAGCAGCCCGACGGCGCCCCACAGATCCTCGTCTTCGCCCTGATTGCGCGCAAAGTGGCGCATGCATGCGGACACCGCCTCGCAGTGCTTGCGCAGGCTCTCGCTCTCCACCCACGTGTAGAGCGTCTCGCGGGCTTGCGGCAGATACGGCGGCGAAACCTCGCGCGAGGCGGGCGCCAGAAGATGCTGAATGGTGGGATCGATTTCGGTTGACGCGGACATGTGCTCTCCGGAGTGTTTTCGACGGTCGCTGATGGCGCTCACGATACCCCAACCGGCGGTGGGAAACCGACGCCGCACGTCGCGAACAAATGGCCCAGCCAGTCGAGAAATGCTACCCTGAACCGACAAATGCTCAATGAATGACTATGCCAGCGTTGAGCATTGACCACACGAGATGGGAGCTTCTTCATGGTGGCAACGAGCGCCACGATCAGTCCTATTCGCCTCTTTCCTCTGGGCACGGCAGCGGCGCCGCAGTCCGGCACAGCCATCGACGCGTATGGCCGGGCCATGACCTACCTGCGTATTTCGCTGACGGACCGCTGCAATTTCCGGTGCCTCTACTGCATGCCCGCGTTGGGCATGAAGTTCCAACCAAAGTCCGAGCACCTCGATGACGAGGAGTTGCTGCGTTTGGTTGGGCTCTTCGCGAAGACCGGGGTGACCAAGATCCGGCTGACCGGCGGTGAACCGACGATCAGGCCCGGACTGGTGGATCTGGTGCGCGGGATCAAGGCCTTCCCCGGCATCGAAGAGGTGTCGATGACCACCAACGCCTTGTTGCTGGGGCGGCTGGCGGAGGGGCTGGCGGACGCCGGTCTCGACCGGGTCAACGTTTCCATTGACACCCTGGACCCGGACCGCTTCAAGGAGATGACCCGGGGCGGCCGGTTCGATCTGGTTTGGAAGGGCATCGAGGCGGCGGATGCCGCCGGGATGCGGCCGATCAAACTGAACACCGTCGTGGTGAAGGACCAGAACGATCACGAGGTGGTCGATATGGCCGCCCTGACGTTGGACCGCGCGTGGCAGGTGCGGTTCCTTGAGATCATGCCGATGGAGGGCGTGGGCGATGTCCACGATTCCAGCATGGTCACCTCTGAGGAGACGCAGGCGCGGCTGGAGGCGCACTTCGGGCCGCTGGAGCCGCTGGAGGTCAACCCGTCCGACCCGGCGCGCGGTTGGCGCATTCCAGGTGCTGCCGGAACCATCGGGTTTATCTCTCCAGTGACGGAGCCGTTCTGCTCAACCTGCAACCGCGTGCGCCTGACGGCTGACGGGAAGCTGCGGCTCTGCCTGTTGCGCCCGGATGAGGGCGATTTGCGGGACCTGATGCGCGCCGGGGCCAGCGACGACGAGCTAGAGCAGGCGATTCGCAGCGCGATCTGGCGCAAGCCGTGGGGCCACGGGCTGGCCGAGGGCGAGCGGGAGACCGTGCGTGGGATGTCGCAGATCGGCGGCTGATCGTCAACGAGAAAGGCCCCCTCGTCGATCGGACGAGGGGGCCTTTTTTACGCTGCTAACCGGGAAGTTCGCCGGTGATCTCGATGTCAGTCGTGCCGACGGTCGCGGCGGCGTCTGGCGTATCATCCAGCACGAGAAAGACATCGACAGCCACGATTTCGGTGGGCCGCAGCGCCAGCGTCTCGGATGGACTGACGAGGCCGAGGCTGCCATCGATGCTCGATTCGGCGAAGAGCGCCGGACTGGCGCCAACGTTGGATGGCAGATCGCCGCCGATCTCGTAGGCGCCGGCCGGCAGATTCGTGAACTCGACCCGGCCCGATGTATCGCCGGAGACGCCGGTGACCTTGCGGAAGGCGGCATCGTTGATGCTGCCGACACCGGTCAGGGTCATGGGCACGCCGCCCGCGAGCGCCTTGCACTCGTTGACCCAGCTGTCCTTGTCGGCGCCGGCGTCTGTGCCGGCCGGGCAGCCGAAGACGCTGACCTGCACGCGGCCAGCCACGCCCGAGTATTCCGGCGTCAAGGCTACATCGACATCGATGCCGAAGGCGTCGAGTTGCTCGTTGTCCGGGATGTTGGTTGTGACCAGTTGACCCTCGTACCGCTCGTCCTCGACCTCCGAGCCGGGGCCGGGCAGCATCACGCTGAAGTCACCGGGGCGCAGGCCCTCGAAGGTGACCGCGTCCTCACCGGGATCGATGCAGCGAGACAGGAGTGGTGGCTTTTGCAGGTCTGGCGAGGTGCCGCTGAACAGCGCCACGCAGAGTTGCTCGTCGTCCACCAGACCATCGTCCGGAAAACCAAGCGTCACGCCGAGCGAGTGGGTCCTGGACGGTGCGCTGCTATCCTGAGCCAGTGCTCCGGAGTGCAAGCCAACGGAGGCTGCGGTGGCGAAAGCGAGCGCGGCAAGCGCCACCCGCCGTCCCATGCGGCCAAAATCGCGGGGTTGGTTTGGAACGCGGGCGCTATCGGGAACGCGCATTCCGACTCCGTGAACCGCTAACGTCCTGCCATTTAGTATAGGGGCAGACACCCGGGGGCGCCCTAGCCCATGGCTTGCGCCTTGGGTCCCAATAGTGCAAACGCGCCAGCCCCGGCAGGCGTTTCGCGGCCGGTCAACACGGCGTCAACAAGAGAGCGCAGTCATGACGGAATCCTCAACCCCGGCGAACGTCCTGATCATCATGGGCATTGCCATCGAGGCGCTGGAGGCGTTGCGCGCGACGTTCCCGGCGGTCACCTTCGTCGTGCCGGGCGAGGAGACGGACGCTGACGGCCGGTATCGCATTGCCGAGGTTGCCCCGTCCGATGCGGAGCTGGCCGCCGCCGACGTAATTATCGGCTGGCAGATTTCGCCGGAGCAACTGGCCGTCGCGCCGAACGTGCGCTGGTTTCACGCCGCCAGCGCCGGGGTGGAGCATCTGGATCTCGCTGCGCTGGCGGCGCGCGGGCTGCCACTGACCAACTCGCGCGGGGTGTCAGCGCCGAACATGGCCGAGCATTTGCTGGGCATGATGGTGGCCTTGAGCCGGCGCTTTCCAGCGCTGGCTGCGGCGCAGGCGAAGCACGAGTGGCACGATGAGGACACGCACCGGGTCGTCGGTGAGCTGGGTGGGCAGACGCTGCTGATCCTGGGGACTGGCGAGATCGGCAGCCAGCTTGCCCGGCGGGCGGCCGCGTTCGACATGCCGGTGCACGGGGTGCGCCGGCGCCCGGACGCCGCCTTGCCAGACGGCTTCGACAGGATGTGGGCGGTGCACGAGTTGCACGAGGCGCTAGCCGGCGCTGACCACGTCGCGGTGACGCTGCCGGATACCCCGCAAACCCGCAACATGCTCGATGCAGAGGCGTTCGCGGCGTGCAAGCCGGGGGCCATGATCTACAACGTGGGGCGCGGCCCGGTCATCGACACGGCGGCGCTGGTGGCGGCGCTGCAATCGGGGCATCTGGGCGGCGCGGGCCTCGATGTCACCGAGCCAGAGCCGCTGCCGGCCGATTCGCCGCTCTGGGACATGGACAACGTGCTGATCACTGCGCACACGGCGGGGGCTTCGCCGCGCTACTGGGAACGGCAAGGCGCGTTGATCGCGGAGAACCTGCGCCGCTTTCTGGCCGGAGAGGATCTCAAGAACCGCGTGGACTACGACGCGGCGTATTGAGTCGGGGTCGCGCGGGCGCGTGATTGCTGGCGCTGAAGCGGTATGCCCGAGCCAAGTCGAGGAATTTCGTCGTTGGCGTTAACGAGACGGCGGACGAGGTCTCTCTGCTTCGGTCGAGACGACACGAGTTTTGCACGCCGCTTCAACGACGAGATCGTTCGACTTCGCTCAGGATGACGATGATGCGGCGCGCTTTCACCGTGGCGGATTGACCAGCGCCGCGCCGGGGGCGAGCGCGCAGATGTGGATCAGGCCCGGTTCGTCGGCTCGACCACGGCGCGCGTAGAAGTCGCGGCGCAGCGCCTGTTCGATGGCCGGGGCATGGTCGCGCCGGAGCAGGATCAGCACGGCTCCGCCCTCGCCGCCTCCCATCATGCGCGCGCCGAGCACGCCCGGCTGGCGGTTGGCGAGGGAGACGAGCTCCTCGACTTCCGGGTGGCTGATGTCATAGAGGGTCGCGGAGGAGTGCCCGGAGGCGGACATCAGCGCGCCGAACGCCGGCCAATCCTCGCGTTCAAGCGCCGCCCGGCCAGCGCGCACGCGAGCCGTTTCCTCGACGACGTGGCGGACGCGCTTCGCTAGCACGGCATCAATCGCACCGGTCGCGGCCAGCTCTTCCAGTTGCTCCGGCGAGATTGCGGCAAGGTGCGGGATATCGGGCGTCAATTGCGAACGCGCGATGGCGAGCGCCTGCTTGCCCTCCTGCACCCGGGTGGGGTAGGAGGATGTGCCGATAGACCGCGTCACGCCGGAATCGGCGACCGCAAACGCGAACTCGCCGAGCGATGGCGCCAGCGCCTCGGAGCTGAGCGACGCGCCGTCAAACTCGATGACCCCGCCCGCGATGGAGGCGGACTGGTCCATGGCCCCGCAGGGCGAGCCGGCGCGATGTTCCGCCGCCTGCGCGATTAGCACGACTTCGCGGTTGTCCAGCGGCCACTGCGCCAACGCGACGGTCAACGAGACGCAGAGGGCCGCCGACGAGCTGACGCCGAACCCCAGCGGCACGTTGCCGGCGATGGCGACCTCGCCGTCGCGGGAGACGGTGTGGCCGCGGCTCCAGAGTTCCTGGATCACGCCGCGCAGGTAGTCGGTGGTTTCGGGAGGCGACGCGGGGGCGGCGCCGAGGTCGCCAACCGGGTCGGGTTCGCCGTCGTGTAAGTCCGCCGCCATCATCCACCAACCGGCGGTCGTTGGCGCCGGCCCAACGGCGACGGCGACGAAGCGGTCGATGGCGGCGGCTAGCACAGGCCCACCGTTGTAATCGAGATGATTTCCCAGCAGCTCGATGCGGCCGGGCGCCACCGCAATGCGGCTGGGCCGCCACCGGGGGTTGGCCTCGGAGCTGCCAGCCGCGAGGGCCCGTGCGATGCTCTCTTCCGCGCCAGTTGTCTCCGGGTCCGCCATCGGTGTCCTGCCTAGCGCCGCATGGGGATGACCTTGAACGCCTCGGCCATCTCGAAGGTTTGCCCTTCCGCGAGTTCGCGGGCGCGGTCTCGCATCCGCTCTTCCAGATCGGCGGAGGCGCCGACCTGCGATTCATGAGCGCGCAGCGCGTGCATTTTGCGGTCGAAGGTGTCAGTGATGTCGACCAGCTTGTCCGGGTGCTCGGCCCCGAAGTACCAGATTTCGGCGGTCTTGTGCGGCTCCAGTCCAGACTGAAAATGCTCCGGGAAGTACAACGGGTCGCGGGCGGTGGGATAGACCGAATCGGTCGAGGCGAGGCCGACGGCGCGGTGATCTGGATGGAGCGCGTAGGGGCGGTAGGGATCGTGGGTGATGAGCACGTCAGGCTTGTACGTGCGAATCATGCGCACGATCTTCTCGCGCAGGTCCAGATCCGGCATCAACGAGCCATCCTCGCAGCGCAGGAAGACGACTTCGTCCATGCCGAGGCGGTTGGCGGCTTCGGTCATCTCGCCCTCGCGGAGTTTGGCGAGGTCAGCGGAAACTGCATGCGGGTCAGGACTGCCCTTGTCGCCGGAGGTTACCTGAATCAGGATCACCTTGCGGCCGGCGTCCTTGAGGCGGGCGACGGTGCCGGCTGACGAGAACTCGCTGTCGTCTGGATGGGCGACCACCAGCATGTAGGTCTGAAACTCTTCGTTGAGATCGGTTGGCGTGGTCATCGGGCTGAGGTCCTTGAGCTTTCCGCCTGAGTGGCTTCCGCCAGCAACTGGCTAACGGTCGTGGGGATATCCGAGAGTGCGTGCGTCGTTTGGTCGCCGCTGGCCAGCACCTTGATGGTGGCGTTGCCCGCGGCGAACTCGCTGGAACCGACGATCACCGCGAGAGGGATACCCCGGCGGTCGGCGGCTTTCAGTTGGTCACCAATCCCGCGCTGTGGTTGCAGCGAGAGGTCCGCGCGCAGGCCGGCCGCGCGCAGCTCGCTGGCGATGCGGGCGCCGGCGGCGACCGTGTCCTTCAGGGTGATGACCGCGACATCGGCGACGCTGCTGGGCGCGGGCAGGAGGTTGTGCTCGCGCACGACCTCGATGATGCGCTCCAGCCCGAGCGACATGCCGGTGGCTGGCACCGGCCGCCCGAGGAACGCGCCGACGAGCCCATCGTAGCGCCCGGCTCCGCCGACCGAGCCGACGCGTGGTTCGGTGACCGTGGCTTCGAAGACCGGGCCGGTGTAGTAGTCAAGACCCCGCGCCAGCGCGAGATCGAGGGCGTAGCGGTTCGCGGCGATGCCGAAGGCTGGCAGCAGGTCGAAAATGACCCGCATGTCCGCGATCGCGTCCGGCGCGCCGGGGACCTCTGCGAGTTCGACCGACAGCGCATCGAGCAGCTCCGCTGGCGTGCCGGTGCGGGTGACCAGATCGAGGACGCGGCCCGCCTGCGCCGGGTTGAGCCCGGCGTCACTCAGTTCCTGCGCAACGCCTTCGCGGCCGATCTTGTCGAGCTTGTCGATGGCGCGGTACAGCGCGGTGGCTTGTTCGGAGGGAACCCCGGCGGCCAGCCCGATGCTCTCCAGCAGTCGGCGGTGGCTGATGCGGATGACGAACTCGGGAACGCCAATCGCCTCCAGCGCCTCGGCCATGATGGCGATCACCTCGGCGTCCGCGATGGGGGAGGCGGAGCCGGCGATGTCGGCATCGCACTGCCAGAACTCGCGGAAGCGGCCGCGCTGCGGGTTCTCCGCGCGCCAGACCGGGGCGATGTGGTAGCGCTTGAAGGGAAGCACCAGCTCGTTCTGGTGCTGGGCGACCACGCGCGCCAGCGGCACGGTCAGGTCGTAGCGAAGACCGACTTCGCGGCCACCGGCGTCCTCGAAGCGGTACATCAGCTTCTCGTTTTCGCCGGCCTTGCCCGTCAGCACGTCGAGGTATTCGAGGGCCGGCGTGTCCAGCGGCTCGAACCCGTGCTGCTCGAAGATGGTGCGGAAGATGCCGATGATGCGTTGCCGGAGGATCATCTGCTCCGGCATGTAGTCCCGGAAGCCCTTGAGCACGCGAGCTTGCCGCTTGCCGCCTCCGCTGTCGCTGCTCACGAACCGCGTGTCCTTTCTGCCGCCGAAAAACGGCGCGCCAAATGCTGCGCGATGCTAGCGCAGTCAGCGACTCGCGGCAATCGGGGGACTAGCGGCTCTTCGAGATCTCGTACACAAGGTGGCCGAGTTCGGGCACGATTAGTTTCGACATGGCCAGCCGGACGGCGTTGGTGGAGCCGGGCATGGCGATGATGAGGGTGTCGCCGGCCACGCCGGCAACCGCGCGGGAGAGCATGGCTGCGGCGCCGATCTCCTCCCAACTCAGCATGCGGAAGAGTTCGCCGAAGCCGTCGATGCGTTTGTCGAGGAGACTGGCGATGGCGTCGTAGGTGGTGTCCCGGGCGGCAATGCCGGTGCCCCCATTGGTCAGGATGACCTGAATTTCCGGGTTAGCGATCCACTCCTGCGCCATGCGGCTGATCAGGTCCGGATCGTCCGGCACGATCTGGTAGTCGGCGATTTTGTGGCCGGTCAGCTTGAGCATATCGCGGATAACGCCGCCGGAGGTGTCCGTTTCGGTGGTGCGGCTATCGCTGACGGTGAGCACGGCGCAGAGCACCGAATCGGGGGCGGCGGCGCGGTGCGCCGCTGTACCGGCGGGGACGTGACTGCCGCTTGAACTGGTAAAACTCATGACTTCCTCGCGGCGGGGTTGCGCAGGAGCGGCGCCATGGCGCCCCGCTCCTGCGCGTAGACAAATCGTTCCGAAGGTCTAGGTGGTGACTGGCGTGCCCTCGGCGGCCTCCGGCGTCGCGGCAGGCGCCGTCTCCGCAGCGGGCGTCGATGCGGCGGCGGCGGCCTTCTGCAGCTCGTCAAGCTTGACGGCCACATCGGCGGCAACGGTGTTGTCGTTGACGATCACGGTCACGGTGACGCCGCTACCGTTTTCCTTCAGCCACGCCGACCCGTTAAACCCGGAGCCATTCTGCTCAGCGAGACCGATGAACAGGTTGCCCTTGTCATCAGGGATGCCGCCGATGTTGCCACAGGCGACGTAGACCGCAATGTCGCTGGCGTCGTGGACGTTGATGGCGTGCGGCGAGGCAAGGAGATCGGCGAGGCTAACGTCAACCTCGGTCGTGGCGACCGCCACGGGCACCGGCGCCTGACCGAACGCGGCGACATCCGGAATCGAACCGACTTCACCGCCGCTGCTCGCGCTCAGGTCACCGACCCACGCCGGAAACTCGAGATTGGCCAGCACGTACTCCGGATTGGGGTTGATGTCCTGACAGGTCCCCTCGTGAATGTGGTTGGGGTTGCCGGGCGTTGCCGTCATGTCGCCCATGTCGGCGGTGGGGGTCGCATCCTGCGCAAGGCCGCCGCTGGCGACGCCAAGCATGAGCGCCGATGCGACGGCCGCAGTGAGCATGAATTTCCCGGGAACACGCATGGTGCGACTCCTTTGCCTTGCAGTCTGCGCATGCTGACGCGTCATGGCGACGGGCAGTGGCCTCCTCAGCCCGAGACCTGCTGGCAGCATACAGGATTCGGGGCGGGGTGGCGCGCACGGCGCCACGAAGGCCGGCTAGCCGGTGACCGCGTTTTCGAGGTGGCTGACGCGGTCGACCCGCCCAGTTGTGTCAAGGGTGATCGCGATGATGTCGATGCGCCACATATGGTCGCTCAGCTCGGGGTGGGCAACGATGAAGCGTTGGGCGGCGCTGAGCAGGCGGCGCTGCTGGGCCGGGGTCACCGTCGCCTCCGGAGCCAACAGCCCGGTGTGGCGTAGCTTGACCTCAACGAAAACCAGTTCATCGCCGCGCAGCATGACCAGATCGAGTTCACCCTCGCGGCAGCGCCATTGTTCCGCGAGGCAGACGTAGCCGCCGGCTTCCAGCAAGCGGCGGGCGTGCCCTTCCCCGGCGTCGCCGAGCTGCTGCCGGCTGGTGCGCGTCATGGCTTGGGGATCAGGCCGGCGACAGGGGAGAAGCAGCGGCGGTGGTGGGGGCCGGGCCCGTGCTCGCGCAGCCGGGCCTTGTGCAGGGGGGAGCAATAGCCTTTGTGCTGCTCGAAGCCGTAGCGAGCGTCGGCCTCGCCCAACGCGATCATCATGCGATCACGCGTCACCTTGGCGACGATGGAGGCGGACGCAATGGAGAGCGAGAGCGCATCGCCATCGATGGGGCCAAGTTGGGGGAGGCCGAGATCGATGACGCAGGCGTCGATGACGAGCGCATCGACGCGGTCCCCGAGCTGGAGAACGGCGCGCTCCATGGCGATGCGATTGGCGGCGCCGAGGCCCATCCCGTCCAGTTCGTCCACCGGCACGATGCCGACGCCGATGCCAGTGGCCACCGCTTCGATGCAGGTGAGCATATTGACGCGCCGCTCGTGGGTTAGCAGCTTTGAGTCGCAGACGCCGGGCAGCAAGGTGGCGAGATCGCCCCGGCGCGCGGCGGGGAGCATGACGGCGGCGGCCACGAGCGGGCCAGCCATGGCGCCCCGGCCGACCTCGTCAACGCCAGCAACGCCGGAGAGGCCGCAATCCCAGAACGCCGCCTCCCACTCGGTGGTTGGCATAGTTTTGGGCGGGGCCGGGCTGGTTTGCTGTCTGGAGGACGCCTTGATTGCCACGCCCAGACACTACCACGAGCTCGCAACACGGCAACACAGAAGCGCCCGGTTTTCACCGGGCGCTTGATCAGGCGTTTGGCGAATCGCCGGATTAGGTGCGGCGCTCCTTGATGCGGGCGGCCTTGCCGGTGAGCCCGCGCAGGTAGTAGAGGTTGGCGCGGCGGACGCGGCCGCGGCGGGTGACCTCGATCTTGTCGATGCGCGGGGAGTGGATGAGGAATGTGCGCTCCACGCCGATGCCGTGCGAAGCAAGGCGACGCACCGTGAAGTTCTCGTTGATGCCGCCGGCGCGACGCCGGATCACGACACCCTCGAAGACCTGAATGCGCTCGCGCGTGCCTTCAACCACCTTGGCGTGCACCCGCACGGTGTCGCCGGGGCCAAAATCAGGCACATCGGCCTTGAACTGCTCTGCTTCAATATCCCGGACAATCTGGGCGACCATTGAACTCCGTCTTTCTCTTCAGAATGCGGCGGGCTCATGGCAGTCGCGCCAGGCGCTCCAAACGGCCCGATTTCACACACGTGACAAAGCAAGCGCTCATCCTGTGAGCACAATGGCCGAGTGTAGCATGGAGCCCCTCTCGGGGCAACGGCTTTCGGCGTGCGGCGGCGCTACCCGCTGACGTTCGCGGGGGGCGTGGCGTGCCAGTCCGCCAGCGAGCGCGTGAGCACCGCCAGTGCGGATTCCAGTGAGCGTTGCCCGCGCTGGCCGGCGCCGGGGTTGAGGCTGGTCAACGTGGTGGCGGCGACTTTCCCGGTGGCGAGGACGGTCTTCATCGCCGTCGTCAACTCGTCGATGGTGAGGCCGTTCGCGGCAGGCGTGGAGGCGCTGGGGATGAAGCGTGGATCGAGGACGTCCAGATCGACGTGCAGATAGAGCAAGGCGCTGCGGCGAGCCAGCCACGAAACGACATCAGAGAAGGAGCGTCCGTCGCGCAGTTCGGCGATGGGGATCACCCGCACATCGGTGCTGCGCAGGAGCTCGGCTTCCTTTTCGTCCAGATCGCGCGTGCCGGCCACGACCAACCGGTCAGTGGCGATGGGCGCGGCCAGCCCGGCGGCCTCGCGCCAGAGCGGGCCGGCCAACCCGGCGAGGATCGCCAGCGGCATGCCGGCGAGGATGCCGCTGTAGGAGGTCTCCGGAGTGTTGAAATCGCCGTGGGCGTCCAGCCAGACGATGCCAATGGGCGCTGAGGCGCCTGCGGCAGCCTGCAGCCCGGCGACCACGCCGATGGCGGCGGTGTCATCGCCGGCGAGGACGAGGGCGCCATGCTCGGCGTGGCGCGCCTCGGCGACAAGCCGCGCGGTGTCGGCGCCGAGTTTGCCGATGTTGACGGCGGTGCGGCCCGATTCGCGGTCCGTCTCCGCGAGGGTCGCGGTGGCGCCGGATTGCGGCTCCAGCCCGGCGTCGCGCAGGCGGTTGACCAGCCCGGCGGCGAGCAATGCGTCAGGCCCGGCGCCAACGCCCTCGGCCCGCTGATCGTAGCGATACGGCACGCTGATCACGTCCACCAGCATGGAAACCTCCGCAGCGGCGAAAGCCGGTCACAGTGCACAAAAACGTCGAACAGTGCTCTGGGTGGGGTATACCAGTTTTCGTGCAGCGCGTGCTAAACCCGCGTTGCAGTTCGCAGCGGTGAAAGGTGTAGCGGCCACGCGGTGACGTCGCGCAACGAGAACGGCTCAGCTCCCGGTGGGAGCCTGCCGCCGGACAATGACCCCGATCAGGAGGATCACTATTCCCTGCTTGGGGTGGCCTATCTGGCCACCAACGCCGAGATCATGCAGGCGTACCGGCGCACCATGTTGCGCGCGCACCCGGACCGGCAGGCGCCCGAGCGACGGGCGGCGGCGGAGGTGCTGGCCCGCCAGCTGAACGCCGCCTACGCCGTGCTGAGTGATCCCATCAAGCGTCAGGCCTATGACCGCACGATCAGGCAGCAGGTGGTGCAGGACCAGATCATGCGCCAGTACGTCGGCGGGTTCTACACCGGCGGCGCGTCCACCCCGCAACCGCCGCCAGCGGCGCCGCGCGAGCCAACCGCCGCCGAGCGCCGGGAGCGCATTGCGGCAGACCGCCGGTCGTGGTTGCTGCTGCTGGGATTCGCGACGCTGTTTGCCGTGCTGATCATCGCGGTGCTGGTGGTGAGCTCGCTCTTCGAGTCACTGCTGCACGTGTTCCAGTAGCGCGGGCGGAAGGCGGGGCGCTCAGGCGCCGCGCAGGCGGGTGGGCGTCACCCGGATGGCCACGGAGAACATGGCCGCGTGCGAATCCGGCGTCATGTGGATGCGGACCAGCCCCTCAGCGTATTTGGAGACGAACGCGCCGTTCTGGTTCGATGCTGCCGCCGCCGGGTCTGCCGCCGCCTCGCCGCTGATGACGATGAACGCTTCGCCGTCCTCCGCCGAATCGAAGTTGAGGCTCACCCGGCTGTTGGCCGCGATATTGCGCAACTTTGGCGCGTCCGGCTGGCTGTACATCAGTAGCGAGGCGCCGTCCCACGTGAACCACATCGGGGTAGGTTGCGGGGCGCCATCTGGCGAGACGGTGGTGAGCCAGATGAGCTCGCGTTCGCTGAGCCACTGGCTGGCCCGCCGGCCAAGTTCGGTGTTTGCGTCGATGATCGGCATCTGGCGCCCCGCCTCCCAATCAGAAGCCGCGCAGCTTGTCCGGGGTGACGCGGATGCCTACCGAGTAGGCGGCGGCGAAGCTTGCCGGAGTCATGCCGATGGACGCGATACCCGCGGTGTACTTCTCCACGAACGCGGCATGCTGGTCCGCCGGCGTTACATCAGGTTCGACTACGGCGTTCCCTGTGAACACGACGACGTCCCCGCCTTCGAACGAGCTGTTGAAGTTCAGGCTGACACGCGGGTTCCGCTCGATGTTGCGCAGTTTGGGCTTGTTTGGCTGGCTGTAGATCAGCGCGGACTCACCGTCCCAGTAGAACCAGACCGGGGAGGGCTGCGGGGTGTCGCCGGCCCCGGTGGTGGTCAGCCAGATCACGATCTCGTCCGCGAGGCGCTGGGCCACGCGGCTGCCAAACTCGGTGCTGGTGTCGATAACCGCCATTGAACGATGCTCCTCATGTCGCGTTTCGCCGGGAGCGGCCGGCCGAAGATTCCCACAGTGCAGGTTGAACGCTGCCGCCCCAGCCGCCGTGATATCGGGCGGCGCCCGGAACGCATCCGGGCGCCGCGTGCGTCGTTGCCAGTGATCGGCTGCTACTCGCCGTTGGTGACCTGATACGCGGTGTCTCCGACAACCACGATCACCTGTTGCCCGAGCGCAAACGCGCTCGCCAACTCCGGGTTTGCGGCCAGCAGGTCAAAGTAGGCGTCGCTGGCGAACTCCACCTTCTCCAGCGTCATTGCCTCGATATCGTAGCGGGTATCGGTCCACACGTCGTCGCGGAGCACAAAGGCGTGGCTGCCGGCGTACCGCAGCACCTCGGCGACCTGCACTTCCTCACCGGACGACGAGTCGAAGATGGCGGTCGGCGCGGGGGCGGAACGGTCGGCATCCGCCAGCGCCTGCACCTCTTGCGCCTGATCGACGGCGGCGGACCCCACGGACGGCGCGGCGGAGATGCCGGCGCCGGCGGCATCGGCGGCGCGGCCACGCGCGGCTTCGGAGTGGATGTCATCCTCGGTGACCAGGTAGGAGGTGTAGGGCGTGACGATGCCGTACTCCAGACTCAGGTCGATGATGGCGTCCACCAGCTCCGGATTTTCGCCGTTCAGCCGGATCTGATTGATGAGGTAGCCGATCTTGCGCGTGGCCCAGAGGCGGGGCAGGAAGTCGCTGCCGCCGCTGGCGGCGAAAGTCGCCGGGTAGCTGAACGTGGTCTCCTTGCCGTTGACCTGCCCACTGAGCGTGATTTCGGCCTTTCCACCCTCGCGGTACGTGCCCAGCGCCACCAGCTGCGACCCGGCGAAGAGGTCAGGCAGCGGCGCGGGGTAGATGTCCTCGGTGGTGACGCCGTCCACAGTCAGGGAGACATCGGCCAGCACTGGCGCGGTAATGCCGGCGTAGAAGCTGGAGACGGCCTCGTTCAGCGCCTGACCGGGACGCACGTAGGTGGTGCGGCCGTGCTGCTCGGAGGAAAGCGAATCGAGCAGGATCGTATCGACGTCGTCTCCCACGCCGAAAGCGAAGAGGCGAACGTTCGCGGGCGCGGCGGACTGGATGTTGCTGATGATGCGGCTGGTGTCCTGCTCGCCCTCGGTGGCAACGCCGTCCGTCAGGAAGAGCACCATGGTTGGCCGGCCCGGCTCCACCATGTCGAGGGCGTTCAGCAGCGCGAGGTTGATGTCGGTGCCGCCAGTGGCTTCGAGGCGCTCCACCCACGGCACGGCGTCCGGGGCGTCGGCGGCGGGCAACAGCGAGCGGTCGTACTCGCGGGCGCCGGTGCTGAACTCGACGATGTTGAAGCGGTCCTCCGGGTTGAGGTGATCGAGCACGTAGAGGAGCGCTTCGCGCGCCTGCTCGATCTTCTCGCCCTCCATGCTGCCAGAGGTGTCCAGCACGACGACGACGTCCTTGGCGACGATTTCGGTGTCCTGCGTGATGCCGGGGGCGGCCAGCATCAGGAAGTAGCCCTGATCGGTGGCGGGGTCGAAGTAACTGACCACGTTCGCGCCGACGGTGTCTGGCGAAACGCTCCAGAAGAGTTCGAAGTCCTGATCGGGGCGGACGCCGCTCTCCTCGTAGCCCGCGACGAAGTGGTTGTCGTCCTGCCGGTCAACCGCGATGTCGTGCGACGGCGAGTAGACCGCGCGAAGCGGGTCGCTGGAATCGACACTGACGCGAACGCTGACGTTGTCCAGCGCGGTTGTGGTGAACGCCTGCGCGTTGAGCGGGTAACGGTAGTGGTTCAGGCCGTTCTCGGCGGGGAGGATCTGGCTGTAGGCCAACTCGATCTCGCGGTCCTCGCCGGCCGGGATGGGGAACACGCTGGCCTGAATGGCGCCGGAGCCGACGTACTCCAGCAGCGCGGGATCGCGCAGATTGCGCACGATCTCGTCGTATATGGAGCGCGCCTCATCCGCATTGAGCAGCTTCGCGGAGATGGGCTCGCCATCGACGGTCATGCTGAACTCGGAAACCGCGGCGTCTGCCGGCACGGGGAAGATGTACGTGCCTTCGGCCACCCAGTCGTGCGGGTTGTGGAAAACCTGCTTCACGTGGGTGGTGGCGACCTGATCGGCAATCTCCACATCGACGCGGTGAGAGCGGATCTCCACCTGATCCGCGATCAGGACCGGCTCCGTGCACGGGGCGTCGCAGATGGGCGGGTCAGTGATGACCACGCCCTGCGCCCGCGCGGTGAGCGAGAGGGTGGGGGTGACGAGGATCGCCACAGCGAGGAGGAAAGTCAGGAAGGGGAACGGTCTGCGAAGCATATGCGCCTCCTGTGCCGGCCGCGCTCGCTGGCAGCCGCGTGCACAAAAGACGCGCCCAAACCGCGACGGGTTCCCTTGGCTACGTGCGGAAGCGGGGCTTCCTGCTGTGCATTCCGGCCGTTGACAGGCGATTTCGCGGCCGATAGCCTCCCGGTAGAGACGATGAAGACGCCGCCAAAACCAGATAGGGAGCCTGCCATGCCTGACTTCGGGATGCACACGCGTTGGGTGACCACCTCCGGACTGAACCGCCGCCAGTTGTTGCAGGCTGCCGCTGCCGCCGGGGTGCTGGCCGGGCTGGGCGGGACGAAGCCGGGCGCCGCGCAGGAGATGACCTACAGCCGCGACTACGACGGCACGACCCTGAACCTGCTGATGGAAGACATTCTGGAGACGCAGATCATCGAGGGGTTGCTGCCGGAGTTCACGGAGTTGACCGGGATCACCGTCAACTTCGAGAAGGTCGCCTACCCGGTGATGCACGAGAAGCTGGTGCCGCAACTGGCTGCGGGCGCCGGCAGCGGCTCCTACGACGCGCTGGAGGTGGACTTCTACTGGGTCTACGAGTTCGCGCGCTCGCAGTGGGTGGAAGATCTGGGCCCGCGCATCGAAGCGGCGGGCGACCAGATGGACATGGCGAAGTACATCCCGGCGCTGCTCAAGATCGGCTCCGAGGTCGATGGCAAGACGTTTTACCTGCCGATGTTCCCGTACCCGATGGGCCTGATCTACCGGCAGGATCTACTGGACGACGCGGCGTTCAAGGCGGCCTACGAGGCGAAGGCGGGCGCTCCACTGGCGCTGCCCGACAGCGTTGAGACGTACGTGACGATGGCGGAGACCGTGTCGTCGCTCGATCAGGGCGTTTACGGCGCGGCGATGCAGGCGCAGCAGGTCGATCCCATCGTGATGGAGTTCTGTAACTTTCTGTATGGCCTCGGTGGCGCGTTCTACAACGCGGAGATGACCGAGCCAGTGATCAACGACGAGACGGGGGTCAAGGCGGCGGAGCTGTACGCGCGCTGCGTGAACTCCGCGGCGCAGCCGGGCGCGGCGGGCGCGGACCTGAACGACACCATGGCGACCTACAGTCAGGGCAAGGCGTTCACCATGATCTCCTACATGTTCATGCTCTCGGTCTTCAACGACGACGACGCCTCGGTGGTGAAGGACAAGAACACCATCACCACGATGCCGGGCGGCCACGGCCTGACCGGTATGTGGAGCTGGGGCATTCCCGTCAGCTCGCCGAACCCGGACGCGGCGTGGGAGTTCCTGAAGTGGGTGGAATCGCCGGAAGTGGCGATGACGCGGGCGCTGGCCGGCGCGGTGCCAGCGCAGGAAGCGCCGTACGCAAATCAGGAGTTCCTCGACAAGTACCCGTGGATGCCGCAGGCCAAGGACATGATCGCCTCGGGCGAGGGCTTGCCGGCAGTGACGAAGCAGGCGCAACTCGTGGAGATCATGGGCCGACATCTCAGCGACGTGGTCTCCGGCGCCAAGACGCCGCAGGAGGGGATGGACGGCGCGGCCGAGGAACTGAAGGAACTCCTGTAGGCGGCGCGGCCCGCGCACGAGCGTGTGCGCGGGAGATCGTTCGCCGGGCCACTTGCAATGGTCCATTGCGGGACGTACCGTAGCCGTGACGGCGGAATGTTCGTGATCCGGTCGTGAAAAGGAACAAAGTCCATGGCTCAGGCAGTCGAGCGTATTGCTCACCCGTTGCAGATTCTCTCGACCGACGAGATTGCGGAGGCGCTCGCGATTCTGAAGGCGAACGCGCCGGGCGGCTGGGATGACCGGCGCTATCGTTTCGTCGAGGTCTCGCTGAAGGAGCCGGGCAAGGTCGCGCTGGCCGAGGCGGAGGCGGCCGGCCGCGCGGACGAGCTGCCGCGCGAGGCGCGTGTGGTGCTGATCGACCGGGGCGACCGCGCCACCATCGAGGCGTTCGTCTCGCTGAGCGAGGGCAGCATCCTGAGTTGGGACGTGGTGGCGGTGGGACAGGCCCCGTTCATCATGGAAGAGATTCTGGCCTGCGAGGAGACGATCCGGAAAGATCCCGAGTTTCAGGCCGCCATGGCCAAACGCGGCATCACCGACATGGACCTCGTTTGGGTCGATCCGTGGCCGTTCGGCTTTTACGACGACGAGCCGGAGTACGCGAAGCACCGCCTGACGCGCGGGCTGGTCTGGGCGCGCGCCAACCCGGACGATGACAACGGCTACGCGCACCCCATTGAGAACGTGATCCTCACCTTCGACCTGAACACCGGCGAGATTCTGCGCCTGCAGGACTTTGGCGTGGTGCACGTGCCGCAGGAAGAGGGGAACTTCGGGCCGGACGACGTCGGAACGCTCCGCACCGACCTCAAGCCGCTGGAGATCATCCAGCCGGAAGGCCCGAGCTTCGAGGTCGATGGCTATCAGGTGAGCTGGCAGAACTGGCGCTTCCGCGTCGGGTTCACCCCGCGCGAAGGGCTGGTGCTGCATCAGGTGACGTGGGTCGAGGACGACGGCCGCGAGCGCCCGATCATGTACCGCGCCGGCATGGGCGACATGGTGGTGCCGTACGGCGACCCGAACCCGACGCACGTGCGCAAGAACACGTACGACGGCGGCGAGCTGAACTTCGGCGCGCTGATCAACTCGCTGACGCTCGGCTGCGACTGCCTCGGCGAGATCTACTATTTCGACGTGGCGCTGGCGGACGCCGACGGCAAGCCGTTCACGCTGCAGAACGCGATCTGCATGCACGAAGAGGACTACGGCGTGCTGTGGCGGCACACCAACTGGCGCAGCGGCCGCACGGACCTGCGCCGCTCTCGTCGTCTTGTCGTCTCGGTGTTCGCCACCATCGGCAACTACGACTACGGCATCTTCTGGTACTTCTATCAGGACGGCACGATCCAGTGCGAGGTGAAGCTGACCGGCATCGTCTCCACCGGCGCGGTGGAGCCGGGCACGAAGCCGACGCACGGCACACTGCTGAACGCAGACGGCCTCTACGCGCCATTGCACCAGCACTTTTTCAGCTTCCGGCTCGATATGGACGTGGACGGCACGGTCAACAATATCTACGAAGAGCACGGCGAGTCCGAGATGGACGATTCGCTCTTCCCGCTGCAGTCCTCGTTCCGGACGGTGCGCACGCAGCTGAAGAGTGAGCTGGAAGCGCAGCAGCTGATCGACCCGCTGCGCGGACGCGTCTGGAAGGTCGTCAATCCGAACAGCCTGAACGCCGCAGGCGACCCGGTGGCGTACCGCCTGCTGCCGATGCACAACGTGGAGGCGATGGCCCGCCCGACCTCGAACATCGCGCGGCGCGCCGGCTTCATGATGAAGCACTTCTGGGCCACGCCCTACCGCGACGACGAGAAGACCCCGGCGGGCGATTTCCCGGCGCAGCACCCCGGCACCGGCCTGCCGGACTGGACGGCGGCGGACCGCTCGCTGGAAGACACCGACGTGGTCGTGTGGTACACGCTGGGCAGCCACCACTCGCCGCGCCCGGAGGACTGGCCGGTGATGCCGGTCGGTTACGCCAGCTTCATGCTGCAGCCGCACGGCTTCTTCAACGAGAACCCGGCGCTGAACCAGCCGATCCCGAAAGCCCACGGGAACGGCAGCCACTGCTGCTCCAACTGCGACTAGCGGGTTCCGCGAAGTTGGCACGAAGACGGGACCGGGGCCAATGTTGCCCCGGTCCCGGCGCGAAGCACGAATTCGCACATCAGAGGGATTGATCACGCGTGAGCATGAGCGCAAGCAGCGTGCAGATGGCCGGACCACGGCGGCGGTTCTCGCTGTCCATGGCGTTGACCCACGTGGTGCTTATCGCCGCCTGCCTGAGCATCGTGCTGCCGGTTCTGTGGACGGCGCGCACCTCGTTCGCCACCAAGCGGATCGCCTACGACCCCGGCACGCTGATCTTCTCCCCGACGCTCGATAACTACACCACGATCTTCCGCGATGACGCCTTCTTCAAGTACTTCTGGAACTCGCTGTGGATCGGGATCGCCTCGGCGCTGGTAAGCCTCGCCATTGGTTCGCTGGCGGCGTACTCCATCGCGCGGTTCCGCACCGGGGGCCAGGTGTTCAGCCTGTCCGTGCTGGGCACGCAGATGTTGCCGCCGGTCGCGCTGATCATCCCGTTCTACCTGCTGGCGCAGCGCTTCGGCCTGCTGGACAAGGGCTGGGCGCTGGCGCTGATCTTTCTGTCGTTCAACCTGCCGTTCGTCGTCTGGATCCTGATCGGGTTCTTTCAGGGCATCCCGCAGGAGCTGGAGGAAGCGGCGCTGGTCGATGGCAGCGGGCGGCTGGGGGCGTTCTGGCGGATCATCGTGCCGCTCTCACTGCCGGGGATGTTGGCGGCGGGAGTTTTCGCGTTCGTGCTCTCGTGGAACGAGTTCCTGTTCGCGCTGGTGCTGACCGGCCGCAACTCGAAGACGCTGCCGGTGGCGCTGGCGGGCCTGATGTCCTCGCAGGGCGACCAGATCGGCTCGATCTGCGCGGCCACGATGGCGATGATCGCGCCCATCGTGCTGCTGACGTGGGTGATCCAGAAGTACCTCGTCAGTGGGCTGACCTTCGGCGCGGTCAAGTGACGGCGCCCGGTGGGGTCGGCCTCGATCACTGCGTAATTCATGTCTCCGACTGGGAGCGCTCCAACGCGTTCTACCGCGATGTCATGGGCGCGGAGCTTGTAGCCCGGCCGCAGGGCTGGGTCTACCAGTTCGGATCGTTGCGGCTGAATGTGCACGGGCCGGGCGTCGATGCGCACCCGGTCGCCCGGATTCCCGTGCCGCCCGGCGGGAGCGACCTGTGCTTCGTGTGGCCGGGCACGGTGGACGAGGCGCTGGCGCACCTCGTGGCGCAGGGAGTGGCCGTGGAACTGGGGCCGGTTCCCCGCACTGGCGCACGCGGCGAGGGCGAGAGTGTCTATTTCCGCGACCCTGACGGGTCGCTGCTGGAGTTCATCACGTACCCCTGAGAACAATCCGCGCAGCGGTGCGAGAATGCACGAACGATTGCGAGTTGCGCACTGGTCAGTGGTGTGGCGCGGAGCGCCAGAAGGGAGTTCCGATGTCGGCGAACTTTCGGAGTCTGAACCGGCGGCGGTTGCTGCAAGCGGCGGCCGCGAGCGGCCTCGTGCTGGGCGGAGCGCCGCAATTGCGGCGGCCGGTGCTGGCGCAGGACGAGATCACCTTCTCCCGTGACTACGACGGCGTGACCCTGAATCTGCTCATGGAGGATCTGCTGGAGACGCAGATCATCGAGGACATGCTGCCTGAGTTCAAGGAGCTGACGGGCATTACCGTCAACTTCGAGAAGGTCGCGTACGGCGTGATGCACGAGAAGCTCGTGCCGCAGCTGGCGGCGGGGCCGGGCAACGGCACCTACGACGTGCTCGAAGTCGATTTCTACTGGGTCTACGAGTTCGCGCGGTCGCAGTGGGTGGAGGCGCTGGACGAGCGCATCGCCAACAGCGGCGGGGCCATCGAGCTGGATCGCTACATCCCGGCGACGCTGGACATCGTGGGCCGCGCGGACGGCAAGGTCTACTATGTGCCGTTCTACGCCTACCCGATGGGCCTGATCTACCGCGAGGATCTGGCGAACGACGACGCTTTCAAGGCGGACTTCAAGGCGGCGTCCGGAATGGACTTCGCGATGCCGGACAGCGTCGAGAGCTACGTGGAACTGGCGAAGGCCATCACCGCGTGGAAGGGCGACGAGCTGTACGGCACGGCGATGACCGGCCAGCAGGTTGACCCGATCACCATGGAGTTCTGCAACTACCTGTACAGCTGTGGCGGTGACTTTTACACCGCCGATATGAGCGCGCCGGCCATCAACGACGAGAACGGCGTCAAGGCCGCATCGCTCTACGTGGACGCCATCAACAACGCGGCGCAGGCCGGCGCGGCCAGCGCAAACTATGACGACTCCATCGCGGTGTACTCCGCTGGCAACGCCTTCAGCTCGGTCAGCTTCATGTGGATGCTGGCCGTGGTCGATGGCGACGAAGAAGCGGCGGCGGCGGGCAAGAACTCCAGCACGATCATGCCGGGCGGCACGGGCCTGAGCGGCGCGTGGGGCTGGGGCATCCCCATGAGTTCGCCGAACCCGGACGCCGGGTGGGAGTTCGTCCGCTGGGTCGAGTCCCCGGATGTCGCGATGCGGCGGGCGCTGGCCGGCAGCTTGCCGACGCAGCAGGCGCCCTACGAGAACAAGGAAATCCTCGAGAAGTACCCGTGGCTGCCGCAGGCCGGCGACATGATCACCAGTGGCAAGGGGTTGCCGGCGATCACGAAGCAGACGCAACTGGTGGAGATCACCGGCCGCCGGCTGGCGGAGGCCGTGGCCGGCAAGCCGGTGCAGGAGGCGATGGACGCCGCCGCGCAGGAGCTGGCCGAGCTGTTGTAACCGTTGTCGCATGACTGGCGCGGGCTTCTGAACATGGAGCCCGCGCCCGTGCGTGGAGCGAACGCATGGTTCTGGAATCGCCGGGAGCGCCGGCAACGGACAAGCCAGCGGTGAAGCGCGTCGCTTCCGGGACGTGGGCGGCCAGCGGCATGTTCCGCTACGGCATGACCTTGCCGACCATTCTGGCCCTCGTGCTGGTGGTCGGGTTCCCGCTGGCGTTCGCGCTGTTTGTCTCCACGCACGCGTATGACCTGACCGAGGGCGGCATCGGGGAGTTCACCGGCTGGCAAAACTACGCCCGCACCCTCAGCGACGACCTGTTCGCCAACGCCGCGCGCAACACGGTGGTGCTGGCGATCAGCGTGGTCATCATCGAGCTGATCGTGGCGCTGGGGCTGTCGCTGCTGCTGAACCAGCCGGGCTTGCGCTTCCGCAACGTCTATCTGGCGATCCTGCTCATCCCGCTGCTGATCAGCCCCATCGCGGTGGGCATGATCTGGCGGCTGTTGCTCCATCCGGAGCTGGGCGCCATCAACTGGGTTTTCGGGCTGGCGGGCTTGCCGAAACAGGAGTGGCTTTCCGGGCAGGCGACCGCCATGCCGACCATCGTCGGGGTGGATGTCTGGCACGAGACATCGCTCATGATCGTGGTGATTCTCGCCGGGCTGACCGCGCTGCCGCGCGATCCCATCGAGGCGGCGGCGGTGGATGGCGCGACCGGTTGGCAGACGCTGCGCACAATTACGCTGCCGCTCCTGACGCCGGTGCTGGTGGTGGCGGTGCTGATCCGCCTGATTGCCGCTATGAAAACGTACGACCTGATCTACATCCTGACGCGGGGCGGACCCGGCAGCGCCACCGAGACGATTTCGTACCTGATCTGGAAGAACGCCTTCACCTCGCTGGACATGGGGCGTTCGGCGGCGGCGTCATTCCTGCTGCTGCTGGCGATCCTCGGGTTGACGATCGTGCTAGTGCGCGTAACCAAGGCCGGCAATCAGCCGTAGACCCGGTGCTACACTCGCGGCACTGACGCTGCGTCAGCCAATCCCCCGCGCGATTCAGGGAGTTTCCGCACCGTGACCAGTGTCGATTCCAATCCAGCTACGTCGCGGGTGATCATCTCCGATGGCCCCGAGCATCGGCCCGTGCAGGGCGAAGAACTGCTGCAGGCCGACGCGCGCGATGTCAACGCGGCGGTTGTCAACATGGAGCGTGCTGGCGCCGAGCACATCACGGCTGAGCGCGTGATGATGAACAACTCCGGCGCGCGCTCCATCGACGCGAAGTCGGCGCAGATCGACCGCTCCGGCATCCTCGGGCTGAAGAGCGAAAAGGCGGTGTTCTACAACTCTACAGCGATGGCAGTGAGCACCGACGAGGCCCGGGTCGTGAATGGCAAGGTGCTGCTGATGCGCGCTGAGGCCGTCAAGGTCGAGGGCGCCGCGAAGATCGGGGTACTCGCTGGGCCGGCCTGCGAGGCGGTGCGGCCGCTCGTCGATGTGAAGGGCGCGGCCACGTTCGGGGCGGCGCTGGGGCTGGCGTTCGCGTTGCTCGGGGCGATACTGCGCCGGGCCAGCCGGTAACCGGGAGCAGGAGCAAACGATGGGCGCATTGGGCCGGCTGGGTGCATTTGTTGGGGGTGCGTTGCTGGGCGCAGGGATTGGCGCGGTGGTCGCCACGCTGACAGCACCGCAGAGTGGTGACGACCTGAAGAATGGCGTCGTCAACCGCATTGACCGCGTGCGGGTGGCGGGCGTCGAGGCGCAGTCGCGGACGGAAGAGGAGATGATCCGCCGCTTCCGGGCCGACACCAACGACGCAGCGGCGCTACGCGACAGCGAGACGCAATCAAAGGTCGAGGCGGCGCAGGCGCTGGCGGGCATCGCGAAGGCGCGAAGCTCCACCATTTCCGGCATCACCAGCCAGCCAAGGATCACACACTGGTAGCCAATTTCCCCATCTGACTTGCGAAAAAGTGAAACGCCGGGGAAACTCCGTGCAGCGGATGCCGCAGGGCTGGCCGACGCTTGCAGTGAGCGTCTCCGGTACATGACGTGCCAACGGCGGCACAGGAGGATCAGAAACTCGTGACCGACACGCTGGATCGGCCGAAAACCGGTTTCGACATGCGGCACAAGAGCCGCGTCATTCTCGATGGCAACGACCGCGCCGGCGCTCGCGCCATGCTCAAGGGCACCGGCTTCGACGATGATGACCTGAAGCGGCCGATTATCGGCGTGGCGCACTGCTGGATCGAGACCATGCCGTGCAACCTGAACCAGCGCGAGCTGGCGCAGCACGTCAAGGAAGGGATCCGGGCCGCGGGCGGCACGCCACAGGAACTCAACACCATCTCCATCTCCGACGGTGTGACCATGGGCACCGAGGGTATGAAGTCCTCGCTGATCTCGCGCGAGGTAATCGCCGATTCGGTTGAGCTGGTGGCGCGCGGCCACATGTTCGACGCCATGGTGCTGATCGGCGCCTGCGACAAGACGCTGCCGGGTCTGGCGATGGCGCTGGTGCGCCTGAACATCCCGGGCGTGCTGCTGTACGGCGGTTCGATCATGCCGGGCCACTGGCACGACAAGGAAGTGACGGTTCGCTCCGTCTACGAGGCAATTGGCGCGAACTCTGCCGGCAAGCTTAGCGATGCGGAGCTGATCGACCTCGAAAACGTCGCCTGCCCGGGCGCGGGCGCCTGCGGCGGCCAGTACACGGCGAACACGATGGCGATGGCGATGGAGTTCATCGGTCTCTCTCCGATGGGCTCGGCCTCGGCGCCGGCCGTCGATTCGCGCAAGAACGCGATTGGCAAGGAAGTCGGCACGCAGATCATGGACATCCTGAGCCGGGGCGTGCTGCCGAAGGATATTCTCACCCGCGAGGCGTTCGAGAACGCTATCGCCGGCGTGGCAGCATCGGGCGGCTCCACCAACAGCGTGCTGCACCTGATCGCGCTGGCGCGAGAGACGGGCGTCGAACTCGATATTGACGACTTCGATGAGATCTCTCGCCGCACGCCGCTCTTCTGCGACATGATGCCGGGCGGCAAGTACTCTGCGTTCGACCTCGACCTCGCCGGCGGCACGCCAGTGGTTGCCAAGCGCATGGTGGACGCCGGTCTCGTGCACGGCGACGCCATGACGGTGACTGGGCAGACCTTCGCCGAGGCGGCGGCCAACGCCAAGGAGACCCCGGGGCAGGACGTGGTGCACCCGGTCGATGAGCCAATCAAGGAGACCGGCGGCCTCGTGATCCTGAAGGGCAACATTGCGCCGAACGGCGCGGTGGTCAAGCTCTTCGGGTACGAGCGCGAGCAGCACGTCGGCCCGGCCCGCGTCTTCGACTCCGAGCCGGCCGCGCACCACGCGGTGCTGGATCGCCAGATCAACCCCGGCGACGTGGTGGTGATCCGCTACGAAGGCCCGGTTGGCGGCCCCGGCATGCAGGAGATGCTGGGCGTGACGGCCAGCATCGTGGGTCAGGGGCTTGGCGACTCCGTGGCGCTGATCACCGATGGCCGGTTCAGCGGCGCGACCAAGGGCCTGATGATCGGGCACATTGCGCCGGAAGCCGGCGTGGGCGGCCCGCTGGCGGCGATCCGCGAGGGCGACATCATCAAGATCGACACCCCGGCGCGCGCCCTGAATGTCGATCTCAGCGACGAGGAAATCGCCGAGCGGCTAAAGGATTGGACACCGCGCAAGCCGGAGAACCCGGCAGGCGTGTGGGCCAAGTACGCCAAGCTGGTGCAGCAGGCGGATCAGGGCGCCATCACGTTGGTGACGTGGGACGACTGAGGCCGAAGACTCGTTTTTGACTGGTCATTCCCCCGCTGGAGCACGCTCCAGCGGGGTTTTCCGACTCTGGCCTTGCCGCTCAGGTGTCGGGGTGCTTTTCGGCAGTGGCCGGTTACCCCGGCAGGTCGCGTTGGTGGAAGACGGCCCAGCCCGCGATGAACGCCAGTCCGCCGGTGATGAGCAAGGTGGAGACGGCACGCGGGTCAGCGACGCCGTTGACAAGCGTGGGCGTAGGCGTGAAGTACTCGAAGAGCGAGAGAAACAGCACGCGCTCCAGCGGCTTCCAGACGCCCGCAAAATAGTCAATGAAGTACGAGATTAGCAGGAGCCCCAGTGACCACCCAACGACCCGCCCGGCGTTGCTTGCTGCTGCGCTGAAGAGCAATGAAAGCCCGGCGATGGCCCAGAGCAGGGCGAACGTGTCGATGCCGACGGCGACAAGGTGACCAGCCGGGAAGGGGCCGGGATCGGCGTACGCAAGTCCGGCCAGCATCCCGACCGGCCCCACCACGGACACAATGAGGCAGATAAACGATGCGCCAGCGACGCACGACAGGTATACGGTCGTGCGGGAGATGTCCCGTGAGAGCGGGATCTGCAGCGAGCCACTGGCCATTTCGCCAGCCAGCACGCGGGCGGTGTAGCTGATGACGGCGGCCCCGGCCATGACGATAAAGATGGGGTGCGTGAAGCCGAGCGAGAGGTAGCCGGGCAAGCCGGTCATAGCGAGGAACTCGGGCCGCGTACGGGCGAACGCCTGAAAGGCGGGCGGCACGCGCGACATGATCGCGTCCATGGCGCCGGCGCCGCCGAACGAGGCAATCACCAGCGGCTGCACGAACGTGAAGGCGGCGATAGCGGCGCACAGTGCGGCAAGGCCAGTCAGTCCGCGCCGGATGCCGCGCCACGTCAGGGTCAGGAGTGTCGCGCTCACCTGGTCGGCCCGGCAGGCTCTGACGGCGCGTAGAACTCGTGGAAAACCTGCTCCAACGTGGGGCGTGAGATCAGGACGTCCGCGACGTCGCCACGGGCGGCGAGGGCGTGCAGGAGCGGGTGCAGGTTGCCGCGCACCGTGAGGTGCAAGGTGGTATCGTCGCGCTGCGTCACGCTAACGCCGGGCGCGGTGAGGTCCGAGGGCGCCGCGCCCGCGAACTGCACCTCGACCATGCGCTGCTGGCGGGCCGTGAGTTCGGAGATGGCGGCTTCCGCGACGATCTTGCCCGCGCGGATGATGGCGACGCGCTGGCAGAGGCGCTCCACCTCAGCCAAATCATGCGACGACATGAAGATCGTCGTGCCCTGTTGGCGCAACTCGATGATCACGTCATCGAAGGCCCGCTGCATGAGCGGATCGAGACCATCGGTAGGTTCATCCAGAATCAGCAGGCGGGAATTCGTCTGCATGCAGGCTGTCAGCGCCAGTTTCTGCTTCATTCCCTTTGAATAGCCCCGAATGGGCCGGGCTAACGCCGCCGCGCTCAGCTCCAGCGCCTCCAGCAGGTGGGGTCGCAACGTGGGCGGACGGCGGCTCAAGGTGGCGGCGTAGTCCAGCAGGGACGCGCCGCTCATATCGGGATAGAGCGTATCAGCGGTGGTGAGAAAGCCAAGTTCGCGGCGGGCTGCCACGCCATCGCGCCAGCAGTCGTGCCCGAACAGGGCGCTGGTCCCGGCGGTGGGGCGCACGAACCCGAGCAGGGTGCGAATCGTGGTGGTTTTTCCTGCCCCGTTTGGCCCGAGGAACCCGTAGATCTCGCCCTGACCCACCGTCAGGGAGATCGCATCCAGCGCCGTCACGGCGCCATAACGCTTGGTCAGGTTACGCACGGCAATGACTTCCACGCCCTGAGCGTAGCACTGGCGAAGGCTGCGGCCAACGCGTGGCGATACCGTCGCGGCGTGCGATGATGTCCGGCAGCGACGATGCGCGCGGCCAGTGAGGGAGAGAGCAACACCATGCCTGAAACTGAACCAACTTCCGTTGTCCTGCCAAAGGTGGCGATGATTGGCGTGGGGACGATGGGGCGGCAGATCGCGGCGCTGACCGCGACCAGCGGGCGCAGCGTGGTGCTGTGGGACGCCAGCGCGGAGATGCTGGCGGCTGCGCCGGACCGTATCCGCGAGGAAACGGCGACGCTGCCCACCGCGCCGAGATACGCGCACCATCAGTTCACGGTGGCGCCGCCAGCGGATATCGCGGAGATGGTCGGCCGCATTCGCCTCGCTGATTCCCTCGCCGATGCGGTGGGCGATGCCGATCTGGTCATCGAGGCAGTGCGGGAAGATCTGGAGACCAAGCGCACGCTGTTTGCCGAGATGTCGCAGCTGGCGCCGCAAGCGATTCTCTCGACGAACAGTTCCTCGATTCCCTCCAGCCTGATTGCCTCTGCGGCGGAGGATCCGGGCCGGGTGCTGAACACGCACTTTTTCGCACCGATCTGGAGCCGGCCGATGCTGGAGATCATGAGCTGCGGCGAGACGCGGCCGGAGGTGCTGGACGAGGTTCAGCAGTTCGGGAAGTCGCTGGGGCTGGCGACGGCCATGGTGCGCGGCGATAGCAAGGGCTTCATCATCAACCGTGTCTGGCGGGCGGTGAAGCGCGAATCGCTCCGCGTGGTCGATGAGGGTCACGCCGATCCCGCCGACGTGGACCGGCTGTGGATGCTCTTCTTCGGTGCGCCGTTCGGGCCGTTCGGGATCATGGACATGGTCGGGCTGGATGTCGTCGCCGACATCGAGACCTCGTATCAGGTGGTGGCCACCGACCCGGCGGACCAGCCTTCGCGGATGCTGCACGGCAAGGTGGCGGCCGGGGAACTCGGCGAGAAATCGGGGCGCGGATTTTACTCGCACCCCGATCCGGAGTATCTGCAGCCGGGCTGGCTGCTGGGCGACGACGACGAGTAGGGCGTCGCTAGTCCTCGCTGCCGGGATCGGCAACGGGGGTGGCCGCATTGTCCAGCTTGTATCGGGCTTTCGGTCCGCTCCCCTTGCCCTCACCTGCCGCGCGCTTGTTCCGCCGGTAGCCCGTTTCGGTGGCGCGAGGGAGCGCGTAGTAGAAGGTATATTCCCGCCGGTGGGGAGGGCGCGCCTGAAACACCACCGGGTACCCAGCGGTGCGCAAGAGCCGCATGAGTGACTCTTCGGTGTGGCGAAACGACGTTTCGTTCCCCCACGAGGCGGTGGCAACCTCATCGCGCTCTTCACGCGTGTCACCATGCTCCTTGATCAGCATGCCTTCGTACTCGTCGACCGTGTCGACGATTGCGGAGGCAATGCGCGTGTCGATCAGGAGCGGTGTGCCCGCGCACTTGCGGAGGAGCGCCAGCTGATCGGGTACTTCGAGGTGGTGGAGCAACCCCAGAATGCAGATCAGATCGAAATCGCCGCGGCCAATCGCATAGTCGCGAATGTCTGATTGCACGAAGGTGACGGCATCGAGGAGCCGGGCCAGTTCCGGTTGCGTGGCGGCGTCGTACTCCGGCCACCGGACCTTCCGGGCGTCAACGGCAGTGACCTGCCACCCGAGGCTGGCCGCGCTCATCGAGAAATTGCCCTTGCCGGCGCCCAGATCGAGGAGCCTGCCGGGCTGCATCGGCGCCAGCACTGCCTCGAAAATGCGGCCCTTGTTCAGATTGCCGTCTGGCTCCGGCAGGCCGTGGGTCTTGACGACTTCTTGCTGATTAACGCCCTTGCGGCGGCGGACCTGCCGGCTCTCTGCGCCGGACTCCACGTCCTGCTCGCTGACGTCGTCGGCCTTCTGTTTCTTGCGTGTACGCGGCGCCTCCAAGATCGGGATCCTCCATTGTCGTAACTGTTCCGTTTGCGGTCACGGTACTACCATTCCGCGCCGGCCGTGCAGCCCCCGCAGTTGTGCCGTCGCTGGCTTCCGGCTATCACGTGAAAAGGTATTGCGCTTCATGCCGTCGTCATCGCAACGCCTGTCGCTGCTCAAGCATCCTGACCAACTCGTCCCCATGCTCGCGGCGGAGCTCTCCGCCGCTCGTGGCGAGCCGATCACCTTGCACCAGTGCGTGATCGATTACGTCAGGCAGTCGGCCACGCGCACCAGTGTGCAATACACCCTCGATCTCGAGGATGCCAGAGGCGCGCGCGGACAGCAGGTGATCACGGCGGTCGGCTATGGCGACGACCGCACGGAGCAGCAATGGGAGCGCATCCGGGACGACATCTGGGACGCTACCGCTCCGGTTGGGCAATTCCAGCTGCCGGGCGCGAGCTATTCTGCGACGCTCGATGTGATCCTGCAGGTGTTCCCCTTTGATTTTCGTTTGCCGGGACTGCGCCAATTGGTGTTGGGTAACCCCACCGCCCTCGCGCGAATCGGCGCCAATCTGGGCGCAGCGCAGGTGACATCGTGGGAGGCAGAGGTCGCGCGCTACCGTCCAGACATGCGGGCCATGGCTCGGGTTCGCGCCGGTGGGCTGGATGCGCTCGGGCAGCCGGTTGCACGCACAGTGTATGCAAAAACCTACCGCGACAATGACGAGGGCCAGCGCGCGTTTGACCTCCTGACCGCGTTTGCGCGCTGGTCTGCCGATCCGGGGGTGTTCAGCGTGCCGGAACCACTGGCCTATCACCCCGATCTGCAAACGCTGGTGCTGGCGGAAGCGCCGGGCACGCGGCTGCTGGACATCGTGCGGCAGCACGATCCCGGAGAGGCGGCAGCGGCCGTACGTCGTGCTGCGCGGGCGGTGGCCGCCATGCACCGGGCTCCGGTCAGGGGCCCATTGCTGACCGAGATGGCCCATGACAAGGACGCCCAGTTTTCGGATGTTGCCGCCAACCTGATGTCGAGTTACCCCCAGATGGCGGCGGAGATTGCGGATGTCGCCGGTGAGATCACGGCAGTGTTCGAGGAGCCGGAACTGAGCCCCACGCACTACGACCTGAAGCAGGGGCACATTCTGATCGATGACGGCGCAACCACCATTCTGGACTTTGACAAGATGGCGCTGGGCGATCCACTGATCGACGTTGCCAATGTGGTCGCTACGCTGGGCGCCGAGCGCGAGGGGAGCGCGAAGCGCGCGGCGCGCCGGGGTAATCTGGCCGGGGTGTTCGTCGAGGAGTACTTCGCCGCCGTTCCGTCCGAATGGGCGCCGCTGTTCCCGGCGCATCTGGCGCGGGCCACCCTACTGGAGGCCGGCACGACGGGACGCAGCCAGCGGGGCCGCAAGAGTACGTCTCGCCCCGAGGAGCGGCTGGAGTTTGCGCTCGGTCGCGCGCGCGAGGCGCTTGCCTCCTGAGTGAAGCCGGGATCAGAGGCGCTGCGCAACGAGGCGGCTGACCTCGCGCAGTGCGTCGAACACGCCCTCGCCGGTCACCGCTGATGTGGCGTAGGAGGGGTACTTGCTAACGCCCAGCATATCGGCCATGCCGCCGACGTCCAGCGCACTGGGCAGGTCCGACTTGTTGCCCTGCAGCACGAACGCGATCTCGCCGAGCGACCTGCCGGACACCGTCAGCAACGACTGCAACTCCGTGAGCGAGGTCAGATTCTCGGCCTGCCGGAGCGGGTCTGTGTCTGCGACGAAGATCACGCCATCGGCGCCGTGCAGGACGGCGGCACGGGGCCCGGCGGAGCGCGGTTGACCCGGCACCGTGTAGAGATGCCAGTGCAGCCGCATACCGAACCGTTCGCCGAAGTCGATGGGGAGCGAATCGGAAAAGATGGTGCGGGCCGATTCCGAGGCGATGCTGCGCAGCGAGCCGTGCGACTCGGCGGGGATGCCGGCAGCGATGGCCCGGAGCGTGGTGGTCTTGCCACTCAATTCCGGGCCAAAGTAGACGACCTTGGCGTGGATCTCCCGCGCTTCCAGATCGATCAAGGCCATGGTGGTCAGACTGCCGCTGACGACGCACGGTCGAGGGCGGCCCGTTTCGCGTCCGGCTGCACAAACGACTCGAAGCGGCCGAGCTCTTCCTGCGGCAGGTAGCCGCGAACGGTTGAGCCCTCTTCGGTGAAATCGGTCTCCTCCACACGACCTAACCGGTGGAAGAGATCGACCAGATCGGTCCGAGAAAAGGGCGCCTGCAGGACCACCGGCACGAACTGCGCGATGTCCTCGAGAGAGCTTTCCACCTGCGCCAGCAGGGCATCGAAGCCGACGCCGGTCTGCGCCGAGATGAGCACCGGGTTAACCGCAAGCGCCGCCGCGTCACCAAGAGTGGCCAGCACCTCATCGAGCGGCGGCAGGGCGCCATCAACGCCGGTCAGGCGGTCCACCTTGTTCAGCGCCGTGATGACCGGCTTGTCATCTGCCCCGAGATCCTCCAGCACGCTCATGACGGTTTGCATCTGTTCCGCCGCGTTGGGGTGCGTCACATCGACCACGTGGAGCAGCACGCTGGCCTCGTTGATTTCTTCCAGCGTGGCCCGGAACGCGGCGATCAGCAACGTCGGCAGGTTGTTGATGAAGCCGACGGTGTCGGTGAACAGGACATCGCGTCCGCTGGGCAGCGCCCGGCGCCGGGTGGTGGGGTCCAGCGTGGCGAAGAGCTTGTCTTCCGCCATGACGTTCGCGCCGGTCAGCGCGTTCAGGAGCGTGCTCTTGCCGGCGTTGGTGTACCCGACGAGGGCCACGACGGGAATCGGCGCGCCCCGGCGGCGGTCCCGGTAGAGCTGGCGGTGGGTGTGGACCTCCGCCAGTTCGCGCTTTATGTGGACGATACGCTTCCCGAGCTCCCGGCGGTCGCTTTCCAGCTGCGTCTCGCCGGGTCCGCGCAAGCCGACGCCGCCGACACCCTGCCGGGAAAGGTGGGTCCACATACCGGTCAGCCGGGGCAGCCGGTATTCCAGCTGCGCCAGTTCAACCTGCAGGCGGCCCTCGTGCGTGGAAGCGCGACGGGCGAAGACATCAAGGATGAGCGCCGTGCGGTCGATGACCATCACGTCAAGGGCTTTTTCCAGATTGCGTTGTTGCGACGGGGTCAGGTCGCCGTCGATCATAACGAGATCGTATCCGGCGTCGTCCTTTTGCTCCTTGATCTCCTGCAGCTTGCCGGAGCCGACGTATGTGCCGGCCAGCGGGTGCGGCAGGCGCTGGGTGACCGAGCCGACGACTTCGACATCGACGGTCTCGGCGAGGCGCGCCAGTTCTTCCAGCGAGTCGGTGGCAGCCCAGTCCTGCCCGGGCCGTTCCACCGCCACCAGCAGCGCGTGTTCAACGGGATCGCGATCGATGAGCTTTGGTGGGCGTGGTATGGCGGGGCTCCTTTACTGTGGGCCGGGGTTGTGCTGCTTGCAAAGTGTAAGCGCCGGCCTGTCAACGCGCGCAGATTCCGGGCCAGTCAGACACGCGTTATCTGGCCCGGTGGCGACGGGTTCATGACGCGTCAGCCTGCAATTCGTGAGATCGCACGCCGAGTGTGGCGCGCGCGGCCTCCGTGCGGCGCACGCGGTCTTCCAGCCACTCCTGATCCTGCGCCACCTGCTGCGATTCGATGTCCAGCAGTTCGCGGACGGCCTTCGGCGCCGGGCCACCCACGGCGGATCGTTTTTCGACGAAACGGCGCGGGGCGAGAAAGGCGCCGAGCCGCTCGATTTCGACACCCAGTTCCTGCCCGATCACGAGCAAGGCGGCGCTATCGATGAGGCCGGGAGTGATGCCGCTGGCCTCCAGTTCCTCCGAGGCTGCGCGCTCGGCGACGAGCGCGGCAATCTCCTGCGCGGCGGATGCCGGCAGCCCCTCCTCGTCGATGAGCAGCGCGGCGAGATCGCCAGCGGTCATCAGGTAGCGGCCGGCCTGACGCGCTAGCCACGCGCGGTTGAAATCGACCGGGCCGCTGAGCAGCATGGTGGCCGTCTGGCAGACGCGCGCTGCGTCCCCGAGGGCCCGCGCGGCGCTGAGGGCCGGCGCATCGCCCGCATCCCCGCGCGGGCCGAACGGGATGGCGGCGGCGGCGCGCTCCGTCAGGAGCGCCTGCTGCGCGACCGCGCGGGCATCGGTGAGGCAGCGTTCCAACACCTGCGGCGCGCGGTAATGGGGGAGGGCGCGTTCGGCTGGCGAGAGCAGTGCGTCGTCGATGTGCAGCGACTGCGGCTCCTGCCGCCGCAGCGCCAGCATCTCGCCGAGCAGGCGCTCCAGTGGCAGCACCACGGCGGCGGCGGCCTGACTGGCGGCAACGAACTGATCCGTCGCGGACACGGCGTCGATGGTGCTCTCAGCGGGCGCCTCGGCGCCGAGCAGGGTCGCGACGGCGTCTCGGTCCACGACGACTCGCCCGCCGCCCATGGCCCCTGCGCCCAGCGCAACGGGATCGAGATCAACGAGCGCAAGCTGCAGCCGGGCAGTGGCGCGGCGCAACGGCGCGATGGAGGCGGTCAGGGCGTGGGCCAGATTGGTGGGCTGGAGCGGCGAGGAGCCAGCGTAGATGGGCAGCAGAGTGAAGACGTGCGCCCCGGCCAGCTCGATCAGCGTCAGCCGGGCGAGCAGGGCCGCTTCCAGCAGCTGGGTCGCGTGCTGGCGCAGGAGCAGGTGCAGCGCAGTGGCTGCCAGATCGGACGACTCGCGGCCCTGCCGGCTCAGGGCGGCGCAGGCGGCGGGCGCAACGGCCTCCACCCGCTGCTCGAACGCGACAGCCAGACCGTGCGAGCTTTCGACTGGCGGCGGCGTGCCCTGACTGGTTGCTTCAACCGCGCCCAGCAGCGACGCCGCGCAGTGGCTCTCCAACGCGCCGCCGTCATGCAGGGTGATGACGTGCGCCTGCAGGGCGGCGCCAATCGCCAGCCACAGGTCTTGCCGCCAGCCGCTGGCGCCACTCATGTGCAGAGGTCCTCTCAAGTTCAGCGTCTGCCCACCGCAGGGCATGGGCGAGTCTAGCGCTATCACGGGCGCAGCCGGGACGCGTGCACCAGAATGGCACAACCAGCGGCGAGGTTGACCAGCGTTGTGGGGGTGGTAGCATCGCCGGGAAGACGGCGAGGCTCCACGGCAACGCAGGAGCTGTCGCAGTGGGGAGCGAACTGGGGGAGGGACCATGGACGGATTGGTAGGCATCCACTCGATGCTCGGCGGCATCGTGGTCGTGATGATGATCATCGTGGCGATTCTGGGTGCGATTTACGCAGCGGGCGGCAGCGACAACCTGCTGCGGCCGGCCTCGATGCTGGCGGCGGGGCTGTACCTGTTGCAACTGGTGCTGGGCATCGTGCTGATCAGCGGCGGCCTCAAGAACTCGACGGGCCACTACCTCATTGCGCTGCTCATCCTCGTGCCGGTGGCAATTCAGCACTCGGCGGCGAAGCGTATGCAGGCGCGGACCCGTGGATACACCGTGATGATCTGCGCGCTGGCGGCGGCGTTTCTCTCGGTCGTGGCATACATGTCCGGGGCGATGGGCCTGCTGGGCCCGGCGTAATGCCGGAACGCGCGGGACTGGTTGAGCGGCTGGCGGCTGGCCAGCCGCTGCTGCTGGACGCGGCGATGGGCAGCGATCTCGACCGGCACGGGCTGGCAACGCGCTTGCCGCTCTGGTCGGCGCTCGGGTTGCTGGAGCGCCCGGAACTGGTGCAGGAAATCCACGCCGACAATATCTCGGCAGGCGCCGACATCATCACCACCAACACGTTTCGCAGCACGGCGCGCACGTTGCGGAAGGCGGAGATGCCCGAGGCCGGCGCGGATGACCTCGACCGCCTCGCGGTCGCGCTGGCGCAGGCCGCGCGCGAGCAGGGCGGGCGGCCGGACGTGCTGATCGCCGGGTCTATCGCGCCGCTCGACGAATGCTATGACCCGACTTTCGACACGGACGCGGCGGTCGCGGTGGCAGAGCACGCGGCACAGGCGGGAAATCTGGCGGATGCGGGCGTCGATTTCCTGATGATCGAGACGATGCCCACGATCCGCGAGGCGGTGCTGACCACCGAAGCGGCGCTGCAAACCGGGCTGCCGGTGACCGTTGGCTTCGTGTGTGAACCGGCGCCGGTGGAGGAAGGCGGCGCGCGGTTGATGAGCGGCGAATCGCTGGCCGATGCCGTCGCCGCGTTGCGGCCCTACCCGGTCGCCATGATCTTCGCCAATTGCGCAGCGCCAGCGGTGATCTCTGCGGCGCTGGCGCAATTGCGGGAGAACACGGATCTGCCAATCGGCGGCTACGCAAATGTCGGGGCGGTCGATGAAAAAGTCGGGTGGACGCCCGATGGCTCCGTGCGCGGCGCGGACTACGCGGCGGCAGCGGCGAACTGGCTCGACCTCGGCGCGCTCGTCGTGGGGGGCTGCTGCGGCACCCACCCCGAGCACACGCGCGCATTGCGGCAGATGCTCGACGCCCGGAGCAATAACCCGGCAACCTGACCGTTCGCACACATCAGGCTGGAGGCTCGACGGTGAGCGGCTCGCTCCTTCTCGGCGTGGATATCGGCACCTACAGCGCCAAGGGCGTGCTGTGCGCGCCAGACGGCGAGGTGCTGGCGGAAGCGGTCATTGAGCACGGCCTGAGCTTGCCCCGGCCCGGGTGGGCCGAGCACGATCCCGATGCGACGTGGTGGGGCGGGTTTGTCGCGCTGACGCGGCAGCTCCTGAGCGGCGCCTACAGCGGCGACGATGTTGGCGGCGTGGCGGTGAGCGCCATCGGCTCCTGCCTGCTGCCAGTGGACGCCGCCGGCAACGCGCTGCGACAGGGCATCCTGTACGGGATCGACACTCGCGCGTCGGCCGAGATCGATCTGCTGAACGCGCAGTTCGGCGAAAACGCGATGTTCGATCTTGCGGGCATGGCGCTGACCTCGCAGGCCATCGGGCCGAAGATCCTGTGGTTGAAACGACACGAACCCGAGGTGTACGAAGCGGCGCGGTGGTTCTACACGGCGTCCTCGTTCATCGTGCAGCGGCTGACCGGCGAGGCGGTCATCGATGTGCACTCGGCGTCCTACTACAACCCGCTGTTCGACTTGCGTGGCCTGACGTGGGACGCCCGGTTCGCGGAGCCCATCGTGGAACTGGAGCGGCTGCCCCGCCTGCTCTGGCCGACCGAGATCGCGGGAGCCGTGACGCCGGAGGCGGCCGCTGCGACCGGACTGCGCGCCGGAACGCCGGTCACGGCGGGCACAATTGACGCTGCCGCCGAGGCTATCAGCGTCGGCGTGATTGCGTCGGGCGACATGATGGTGATGTATGGCACCACCATGTTCTTCATCCACGTCACCGCCGAGCCGGTGCCTGATCCGCGCATGTGGTCGACGGCCTACGTGCTGCCCGGCTTGTACAGCATCGATGGCGGCATGTCGACGACGGGCGCGCTGACCCGCTGGTTTCGCGACACGCTGGGCGAGGCCGAGATGGCAGCGGAAGCGGCGGGCGGCCCGAACGCTTACGCGGCGCTGGCGACCTCCGCCGCCGCGATTCCACCCGGCGCCGAGGGGCTGATCTGCCTGCCGTACTTTGCGGGGGAACGTACCCCCCTCAACGATCCGGATGCGCGCGGGGTCTACGCCGGCCTGACACTCTCGCACACGAAGGCGCACCTCTACCGGGCGAGTCTGGAAGCGACGGCCTTCGGGGTGCGCCACAATCTGGAGACGATGGCGGCGATGGGCGCCCCACCCCGGCGCCTCGTGGCGGTGGGCGGCGGAGCGAAAAACCCGCTCTGGCTGCAGATCGTGTCGGATGTGAGTGGCATCCCGCAGGACGTGCCGGAGCGCACCATCGGCGCATCGTTTGGCGACGCGTTTCTGGCGGGGTTGGCCACCGGCATCGTGCCGAATCTCGACGCGCTGCAATCGGACTGGGTGACGCTGGCGCTGCAGCTCCAGCCAGACCCGGCGCTGGCCGGCATCTACGGCGAGTATTACGCGGTCTACCGCGAGCTTTACGATGCCGCGAAGCCGCAGTTGCACGCGTTGGCGCGGCTAGGTTCCCGCCGCGCCAACGCGGAGTAATCGCTACAGGGCGCCTTCGCCCAGCAGCGCAATCTGCTCATCGCTGTGGCCAGCGGCGCGCAGCGGCTCCACGATGTCCGTCGTCAGATCGGGGATGTAGCAGGCAATGAGGTCGCCGCCCTCAGCGGAGGGCACGATCTGGACGTCGCCAATGGCTGCGGGCAGCAGCACCGACTCGGCGCGGTCCAACGTCTGCTCGCCGCCGCTCCACTGGATCGTGACCGGCGCGCCGCAGTTGGAGAGCGTCAGGCAGCGACTGGGGTGCGCGGCGTCGGTGTGCGGCGCCGTGAGTGTCCAGCGCTCCAGCGCGAAGTAAGGGCCGGCGCAGCCGACGCGGAGGGTGTTGCCCGGTTCCGGCTCCGGCTTGTCGAGGCCCGCGTGCGGCTTCGGCAGGAAATCGCGCTTCAGCTCGGCCAGCGTGGCCTCGATGTTGGCGCGCCACTCAGCGTCGCTCAGCCGCTGTCCTCGCAGGGTGTCTGGCATCACGAACTGGCCGGAGTCGGAGGTCTGCTGAATCTCGAAGATCAACGTGTCCGGGCCGAACGAGTGCAGCGCGCCGCCGGGCACATAGACCGTGTCCCCGGCGCTGATCGGGTAGCGGTACATGACGCGGTCGTAATCCTGCGCCAGAAACGCCTCGCGCAGATCATCGTCAGTGAAGCCGGGCTTGATGCCGGCCAGAATTGAGGCGTCCGGGCCGGCGTAGATGATGTGCCACGCCTCGGATTTGCCGTTCGGCTCGGCGTGCAGCTTCAACGCAGTCTCGTCGTCCGGGTGCAGGTGCACCGGCAGCATGTTCGAGGCGTCGAGGAACTTGCAGAGCAGCGGGAAATGCGGACCTTGCCAGCCTTCGCCGACGATCTCGTTCGGGTGCTCAGCAGTGACATCATGCAGCAGGCGCCCGGCGAACGGCTCCGACGTGATGGTGGCGCGGGCGTCTTTCTGGTCGCTGATCTCCCAGGTCTCCGCGACGATGCCTTCCGGCATGTTCGCCTTGCCGAGCATCTCGGGGATCAGGCGCTCCCCGAACGGATAGGTGCGAATGTGCGCGGTCATCGTGATCGGGCCCCAGGCCATCATTGCCTCCTCGGATTCTCCTGAGCTGCCGCAGCAGCGCGTGCTCACACAGTGTGCGCCGCGGCGCTACCCCTTGCGCGTGGTTGCCGCCGTGCGCATCGCCTCCATGGCGTGCGCGATCTCCAGATCGGGCGCGTAGATTGCTGAACCGGCCACCAGCGTATCCGCGCCCGCATCCACGATGCGACGGACGTTGCTCACCTTGACGCCGCCATCGACCTCGAGGCGGCAGGTGGGATTCACGGCGTCGATCATCCGCCGGGCCTGCCGGATGCGCTCAAGCGAGGACGGGATGAACGACTGACCGCCAAAGCCGGGGTTGACCGACATGATCAGCACCTGCCCGACAATGGGCACGACCGGTTCGATCATCACCAGCGGCGTGCCAGGGTTGAGTGTCACGCTGGGCGTGGCGCCGGCCTCGCTGATCATGCGCAACGTGCGGTACAGGTTCGGGTTGTTTTCGGCGTGGACGGTGATGCTGTTGGCGCCGAGCGCGGCGAAGCGCTCGACCCAGCGCTCCGGTTCCACGATCATGAGGTGCACATCGATGGGCAGGGTGGTGATCTGGCGCACCGCTTCCAGCACCGGCAGGCCGATACTGAGGTTCGGAACGAAGACGCCGTCCATCACGTCAAAATGGATGAAGTCGGCGCCGGCCCGTTCGGCTTCGCGGATCTGCTCGCCCAGCCGGGTGAAATCGGCCGAAAGGATGGAGGGGCCAATCAGGATGCGTTGCTGCACCGCCGGTCATACTCCTCGTCAACGTCTGGATCGGCGCTCCCGCCAACCTGAAGCCGATCATAGCAGCGCCGGGCGCCTTGGCGACCGCGTGCCAAACGAGCGCGCCACGTGATTGGTCGACTGGAAGAGGCGCTGTCGCGGGTCATCGACGGCGGGGTCTCCGCCGTTTTTCGGCTGTCCCTGCAACCGGCCGAGATTGGGCGGCAGCTGGAGCGCGCGCTGCTGGATTCGCGGCGTGTGGCCATGGGCCACGCGATTGGAGCGAACCGCTACACCGTGCGCTTGCATCCTGATGACTTCGCCCAGTTCGCGGACTGGGAAGCGGCCATGGCCCGGGAGCTGGAGGACGGTCTGGCGGAGATTGCCTTTCGCCAGAGCATCGCTCCGGTCGGGGCGATCCGGGTCACGGTCTTCGCAGACCCGGCGGTGCGACGACGCACGGTCAAGGTGACCAGCGCCTACGACGACATGGCGCCCGGTCCTGCGCCCGTTCGAGCCCAGCCCGCGATGAAACTGCGGGAGGTGGGAACAGGCACGCGGGTGGTTCCGCTCCAAGGCGACACGATCCGGGTTGGCCGCGCTGCCGGAAACGATGTCGTGATCGACGCGGCGGAGGTCTCCCGCGAGCACGCGGAACTGCGCCGGCATGGCGGCACGTGGAAGGTGCACGATCTCGGCAGCCGGAATGGCACGTGGGTGAATGGCCGAAAGGTGACAGAAGCCGTGCTGCAACCCGGCGACGAGATCCGGTTTGGGCAGACCGGGTTCCGGTTCGAGAGGTCATGATCGAGGCGATGTTCTCCAGCGACTGGCTGACCTCGAGCGCCCGGCTGCTCTTTGTCGGGGCGATCTACCTGTTCCTGTTCCTCGTGCTGCGGTCAACGACGCGTCAGCTGGGAGCGATCGCCCGTGGCGCCGGACGCGCCAGCGCCACCCCGGGCGGCTCCGATGCCGCCAGACTGGTCGTCATTGAGCCCTCTGGCTCGTCACTGGCGCGGGGGGACGCGCTGGCTCTGGAGCCAGAGTCCGTGATCGGCCGCGACCGTGACGTGGCGGTCGTGCTCGATGACCCGCATGTTTCCGCCCGTCACGCAGAACTGCTACTGCAAGGCGACCAATGGTGGCTGCGTGACCTTGACAGTCGCAACGGGACGTTGCTGAACGAACAACCGGTACATTCGGTCGTGGCCGTGCATTCCGGCGATGTCCTACAATGCGCCGGTGTCCGGCTGCGGTTCATGATGGCGCACGCGTCGCCGGCTGAATCCTTGCTCGTCTGATTTCGGAGGACTGGTGTCCTTGGCATCATCTGCTCGCCCGTCAATGCCTCCCCGGACCCCCGCATCCGACCCATCCCGAACGACCCAATTGCAGCGAACCGCGCCGCACCGCGCGCCGTTTGCCCTGCCAGCGTGGGTGCGCGGGCTGTGGCTCGGCTTCGCCGGCCTCCTCGCCATCGGCGCCCTGATCGCCGCCGTCCTGCTGGTGAGCGTGCGCACCTCGTACGCGAACCGCATCTACCCAAATGTCAGCGTGGCGGACGTAGAACTGGGTGGCCTGCCCCT
>JASGGF010000002.1:0-44442 GCA_047605145.1 Thermomicrobiales bacterium
GGGCTTCCGCCGTGGGAATTGCCCGAAATCGCGGCGATCTCGGGCGACACAGCGGAAGCACTGGCCGACGCGGTCCTGCACGCCGCCATCGAGCGCGATGCCGGCAAACCGAACGATGATATGAGCGTCGTGGCGCTGATCCTGCGGGAACAGAATTCGGAGCCCGTGCTGATCCGCCGCATGAGCGCGGAGGTCCCCATCAGTTAGGAACGCCCCATGCCTTCGCGACGCCATGACGACAACGCAACGCCCCGTATCGTGGTGGTCGGCACGTGCGCGTCGGGGAAATCCACGCTGGTCACCGCGCTCCGCTCCCATGGTTACGATGCGCATTCGGCGGCGCAGGAACACAGCGCCGTGGCGCGGCTGTGGCAGCGCAGCTCACCAGACGTCCTGATCGCCCTCGTGGCCAGCATCGACGCCGTCCGGGCCCGGCGCGGGGAAACGTGGCCCGAGTGGCTGCACACCGCCCAGCGCGAACGCCTCCAGACCGCCGAGAACGAAGCGGACCTCGTCATCGATACCTCCGGCAGGTCGGCCGAGGAGGTCCAGCAAATCGCCGTTGCGTTCCTAGAGACCCGGGCTGCGAGTTAGTTCGACGCGAACCGCCGCTCAGGGTGCGCCGGCATTGCGCCCGCTATCCCGGCGCTCAGCAGCAGCGCGAGGTCGCGCCGCAGTCCGTCTTCCACCATGCCCAGCATGTGCCCCGCTTCTTTTGAGGCCAACAGTTCCTGCTTCTCGCGCAACGCGAACGGGAACAACGACGCCACGGTGTACGCCATGGCCACCGGTTCCTCCGGCAAAACCGGGTTCGGAATCTCGCGCTGCATCGCGGCCGCGAACGCGGCAACGTATCTGGCGACCAACGCCCGGACGCGCCGGGCCGGCTCATCGAGCGTCTCTGGATTCCCCTCCGGGTTGTCGAGCCAGACTACCGAAGCCACCAGACATTCATCTTCCCATTCAGCGTCCAAAACCTGAAACCGGCGCGAGCCGGAGACGATCAAGTTGCTGCGGCCGTCGGGCAGGCGGGCGATTTCTACGAGCGAGGCCGATGTGCCAACGTCGTGCACCTCCGGTTGATCACCCACCTCCCGGCCCGACCGCGTCAGCACGACCCCAAATATCGGATCAACGGCCTCCCGCTGATCGACTAACGTCCGATAGCGTTGCTCGAAGATGTGCAACGGCAGCAACGCGCCGGGAAAGAGCACCGTCCCCAGCGGAAACAGCGGCAATCGCTCAGCCAATGGTCATGCTCCCGCGCGCAGCGCACGTGCGCTGCAGCGCGCGAATTTGGACGTCATGCCGGGACAGGGCTATCATCGCGACCATGAGCAACCTTCCTCACTTGCACCGCCGTCTACTGTTGCGCGTTCTTGCGGGTCTGACGGCTGTGGGCTTCGTTGAACCACTGAAGCTCCGCGTCCGCGCGCAGGATGCCACGCCAAGCGCTGATGGATCCGTGGTCATTCACGCCAACCGCGTACCACGCGCCTCGACGCCGTCCGGGGAGCAGCTCCTGCGCCTCGCCGGCGGATCGATTGACCCCGCGCCGCTCGATCCAGCGTTCGCCCGGGATGTCAATTCGAGCTTCATGTCGCGGCAGGTGTTCCGCGGCCTGACCCGGTTCGATGACGATCTCCTGCCCGTGCCAGAACTCGCGGAGACCATCGAGATCTCGCCCGATGGCCGCACCTATCGCTTCACGCTGAGCGAAGACGCCCGCTTTGCCGACGGCCGCCAGATCACGGCCGACGATGTCGTGTTTTCGCTCACGCGCGCAATGGACCCGCAAACAGCTGCGGACGCCGGGATTGCGCTGGCGGGACCGTCGTATCTCAACGACATCGCCGGCGCTCCAGCGTTCATTGCCGGGGAAGCCGATTCCGTTCCGGGACTGCGCGCTATTGATGACCAGACCATCGAGATCGAGTTGGACGAGCCCCGAGCCACCTTTCTCATGAAGCTGGCGTCCGCGCCCGGTTCGGTGGTCGATCCCAATGACGTAGCCAAGGGCGGTGAGTGGTGGCGGAATCCCAACGCGTCCGGGCCGTTCATCATCGGATCTTGGGAACCCGGCGTAGAACTTCGCATGGGCCGTAACGAGAACTTCGTCGAGGGGCCACCCGATCTCGAAACCGTCTCCTTCCGTCTGGGACCCAGTAGCGCAAACCCGTTCAACCTGTATCAAGCGGATGAGATCGACACGACTACCGTGCCATTTTCCGCCATTGAACGCGTCTCTGATCCCAGCAGTCCTCTGTTGACGGAACTTTCTTCGACGCCGATATTCTCAACGCAGTACATCGCCTTCCGCACCGACGTGGCGCCGATGGACGATCCCGAGATCAGGCGAGCCGTGGATCTGGCGTTCCCCCGCTGGAAGGTCGCCGAGATCATGCTCAACGGGCAGCAGGCGGTTGCCCACGGGATGACGCCGCCCGGCATGCTTGGCCGCGACTGGCCGGCCAGCGCGCCGGAGCCGGACCTCGATGCGGCGCGAGAGGCAATTGCCCGCTCCAGCTACGGCAGCGCCGAGAACGTGCCCACGCTCCGCATCTACGGCGCGACGCCCTTTGCGTCCGAGGCGCTGCGCGATGTCCTCCATGGCGAGCTCGGCCTCGATATCGAGGTGCTGGATGTCCATTGGCCGCAATTCAACGCGGGGCTGGCCTCGCGGGCGTTTCCGGCCTTTGAGCTGACGTGGGTAGCCGATTTCCCCGATCCGGAGACGTTTCTCTGGAACCTGTTTGCGACCGACTCCCCGGACAATTACTCGGACTACAGTAACCCCGAGTACGACGCTCTGCTGGCGCAGGCCGCCGACACCCTCGACACCGATGACCGCGCGGCGCTTTACGAAGCCGCCGAGGCGATCCTGCTGCAGGACAACGCGGTGATCCCAATTGCCCACGACATCCGGTTCACCCTGACCAAGCCAGCGGTGCATGGCCTCACCGTGACCCCGCTGGGCCTGATTTACCTCGACAATGCGTGGCTGGAGCACTAGGTGGCGAGTACGAGCGCTCCGGTTCGCAGGCCGGCCGCAACAGCCACCAAACTCACCGAGGCGGATGTTCCGACGTTACGCTTGCCCGGCCGCCGCAACAACGAGGTGATGCGCGACACGCTGCGCGACCACCCGGGCCGCTCAACGTGGATGCCTGGCACCCTCGAATACTTGCTCATCGGCAGCTGGCGGAATCGGCCGGAGATTTCGAGCATCGAGGACGTCAACGCAGTGCGCCACCTCGAGCCGCTGGTTCAGCGCGCCATTGCGCAATGCCATGACTGTGGTGACGATCTGCTCGTCGCGCTGGAGCTGGAGTCTCATCGGGGCAAGTCCCGTTTCGAGCGCGCCGGCCTCGCTCCGCTGGAAGAGGTCATTACGTACGAGATCGAGCCGGGACGCGTCCTCCGCACTCCGGCCCGAATGGTCAGCGTTGAGCACGTTTACGCCGAAGACCTGCACTGGATGCCATCGCTGATCCGGTTGGATAACGCAGCGTTTCCGTGGCTGTGGCGCAACACCCGCGCCGAGTTTCTCGAATACCTCACCACGCCGGGCGTCTCCCTGCTGGCGCTGCATGACAGCGGTCAGCTCCTCGCCTACATCGGGGTGACGGCCTTCGACGGCTGGGGCCACGTGGACCGCGTCGCGGTCTCGCCGGAACTACAGGGCCACGGGTACGGCGCCGCCGCCGTCCTGAATGGTCTGGAGTTACTGCGCCGCTCCGGCGCGCGACGGGTGGGACTCAGCACGCAGCGCACCAACGTTCGCTCGCAGCGGCTGTACGAGCGCATGGGCTTTGAGCGCACCCCCGACCTCGACTACTACCTGTATGGCGCGTGGACTGCCACGCTGCCGGCGACGCGCTGACCCCGCAATCCGGGAAGGATCGTTTTCGCGACATGGGCAGTTCATTTGGCAAGATCTTTCGCCTGACGACGTGGGGCGAGTCACACGGGCCGGCGCTGGGCGTGGTCATCGAGGGGGCTCCGGCGGGCCTCGCCATCGATGTCGCTATGATTCAGGCCGAACTGGACCGCCGCCGGGTGGGTCAGAGCAAGGTCACTACGCCGCGCGGTGAGAAAGATCAGGCGGAAATCCTCTCCGGCGTGTTCGAGGGCGTGACGACCGGCGCCCCCATCTCCATCATCACGTACAACAAGGACGCCGATTCCTCGAAGTACGACAACTTGCGAGACGTGTTCCGGCCCGGGCACGCTGACTACACCTACTGGGTGAAATACGGCCACCGCGATCACCGGGGCGGCGGCCGATCTTCGGCCCGCGAAACGTGGGGCCGGGTCGCTGCGGGCGCCATCGCCAAGCAGATCCTCGCCTCGGTGGGCGCCGAAGTCTATGGTTACGCCCGCGAAATCGGCGGCATCACGATGCAGACGTTCGACCGCAACGAAATAGAGCAGAACATCGTGCGTTGTCCGGACCCCGTGGCCGCCGCCGCCATGGTCGATGCGATCATGTCGGCGAAGGCGGAGTTTGACAGCCTCGGCGGCGTGGTCGAAGTGCGGGCGGTCAATGTCCCGCCCGGGCTCGGCGAACCGACCTTCGACCGGTTGGACGCGCTGATCGCGCAGGCAATGCTCTCCATTCCGGCCACCAAGGGCGTCGAAATTGGCGAGGGCTTCGCCACCACCCGCTCGCGCGGGTCCGCCAACAACGACGCGTTCTACGCTGAAAATGGTCGCGTGCGCACCAGCACCAACCACGCCGGCGGCACGCTGGGCGGCATCTCGTCCGGCGAGGATATCGTGGCCCGCGTCGCCATCAAGCCGACCTCATCGGTCGCGCGCGAGCAGCAGACGGTGGACATCAACCTCGAACCGCGCACCATTCTGGTGGAGGGCCGGCACGACCCTTCGGTAGTGCCCCGGGCGGTGCCAGTCGTGGAGGCCATGATGGCCATCGTGCTGGCGGACCTGCTGCTCCAGAACCGCGCCGCCCGCATTTGACGCTCAACGCACAAGACTCGCCGCGGGCGTCCCACGGCGAGTCCTGCGCGGCATGAAGTCAGTGGCGGTCACCCTTGCGCGCGACAACCAGCAGCCGGTCGCTCAGATCGGAGAGCGGTGACCCGTCGTAGGATCCAGCGAGATCCCAGTCCGCAAACCCCGCCAGCTCCAGCATCAGCTCAGTTTCAGAGGCGGTGAGCCAGCGCATCGTGAACGCGCTGCGCTCCCGGCGGAGGCTGCCATCGACCCCCGTTTGGTCGTACCAGAGGTCGGTCTCGATCACCTGCGAGGTCCAGTCCACGCCGCGTGCCGAGAACTTGGCGACTGATGAGCGGTCGTCGCGTTCCACCGACCACTCGTGCATCACCCGGCCGTCAAACGCGTCGAGCGCATCCGGCACCGCGTGGAGAACGTCGACGGCAAGCAGCCCGCCCGGCCGCAGCACATCGTGGACTTGCTGCAGCACCTCCCGTTGTTCAGCCGCCGTTTCCACGTGCAGCAGGCCATTGAGCGAGACGATCGCCAGATCGAAGGGCCCCGGTGTGAGGTCTGTCAGGTCGGTCATCGCCCCCTCGATCAGGCGCGCGCGCCCGGCGCGAATTGGCGCGGCGAGCCGGAGTCGCGCCCGATCCAGCATCGCGGCGGACAGGTCGACACCCGTTACTGTGGCGCCAGCCTCGATCAGCGGCGCCAGCACGCGGCCGCTCCCGCAGCCCAGTTCGAGCACGCGAGGGCCAGCCAGCGAAACGAGCTGCGCATACCAGTCAAGGTCATCCGAGAACTCGTCATGCTCAAGGTCATACAGCGCGGCAATGGATTCGTATGGGTCCACCGAACCTCCTCGGCCGAACGGGCGTAGCGCTTCATTTCGCGCGCGCGATTGACGCGCACATCGCCAATTCCTATAGTGCCATGATGGCAGCGAAGAACACTTCTCCAACCCAACCCGGCGCAACGCGACGTGGGAATCGCGTCGTCACGAGCAATCGTCGCGCCTTCCATGATTTTCACATTCTGGAGCAGATCGAGGCCGGGATCGTGCTCACCGGCACCGAAATCAAATCGATTCGCGAGGGCCGCGCCACCATCGGTGAAGCGTACGCGCGAATCGAGAACGACGAGTTGTGGCTGATCGGCTCGAACGTCACGCCTTACTCGCACGGCAACCGCGCTAATCACCAGCCGGATCGCCCCCGCAAGCTTCTGGTGCACCGCCGCCAGATCCGCGAACTGCGCGAGGCCATTGAGCAAAAGGGTCTCACCCTTGTGCCGCTGCGCCTTCACCTGAAAGAGGGCCGCGCCAAACTGGATATCGGCGTGGCGCGCGGCAAGAAGCTGTTCGACAAGCGCGCCAGCGAGGCTGACCGCCAGTCTCGCCGGGACATGGACCGCGCCCTGCGAGATCGCGGGTAGAAAGCAGACGCATGATCCGGCACGTGGTGCTGATCCAGCCGAACTCACAGGCCACTGACGATGCGCTCCAGTCGCTGGGGGAGCAGATCGAGCGGTTGGCCGGCAGGATGTGCGGCGATGGCGCCTATGTCATCGGCCCCAACACCACCGAGGAGCCGCTCGCTCAGGGGTACCTCTTCGGGTTCACCATGGATTTCCCGGACCGACAGGCGCTCGCCACGTATCACGCCGACCCCGAGCACGCTGAAGTCGCCAGCTCAATCAAGGCGCTCGCCGCCAGCGTGCTGGTCTTTGACTTCAACGTGTAGGCAAGACGTCAGCCGGTCAGCGGTTGCTGCGCAGGATTGCCGCCACGATCAGGCCGGCAATTCCGGCGGCCAGCACCATCGAAAGCGGCAATAGCGCAGCTGTCGGCGGCGGCGCCACGCGCATCTCGCTCCCGCGCATGATCGCGCGGCCAATGCCCACGATGAGGTGAACCGGCAGGTAGATCGCCGGCGCCATCAGTGCCCAGCCTCCCGTGCGGTCGCCACCCAACCCCACGATCAGCGCGCCCGCCAACGCGAAGCTGGCAATGGCTATTGGGAACTCGCCCGGCCGAACTACGGCTCCGAGCAGCCCGCCGGCGATAAGCGCCACTCCCCACGCCAGCGCAGGCCGCTGGGGCCGGGGCAGCGAAAGCGCCAGCAGCACGCCAGACCCGATCCACACGATGGCGCCGACCCCGTTCAGCGCCCGCGCTGCGCTGCCGCCCAGAACAATGGCGAGCGCCACGATCAGGCCGGCCACCACCAGCCCAATGCCGCCTATCTGCCACCGACGAAGACCCGATCCTGTCCTACCCACTGCCAATGCCACGGCGAACACCTCCTCTGGCTACCCTAGCCGCCGGTCAGCCATGCCGTCAACGCATCCCAGCGGCTATACTCGGTTGCCGGAAGACACGCCCTCGTAGCTCAACGGATAGAGTGTCTGGCTTCGAACCAGAAGGTTGGGGGTTCGATTCCCTCCGAGGGTACCAACGGCGCCTCGCGCTATCTTCATGCATTCAGTTTCCACCACTCACCCAGAGGCATTTCGTCCGCGCCCGTGCGGTGGCTCGGGTACAGTATTTGCGCGTGGATTGCGGCAGGCCGGAGGGCACATGCGGGCCTACATCGTTTCTATCGGCAGCGAACTCATCGGCGGTCACCTTACCGATACGAACGCGACATTCCTCGCGCAAGAGCTCGTCGCCAAGGGCATCGAACTCCTCCACGTCGTGCAGGTCGGCGACGATCTGCCGCGCCTGACCAACGTGCTGGCGACCGCCACGGCGGACGCCGATCTGGTGATCTGCACCGGCGGTATCGGGCCGACAGACGATGACCTGACCCGCGAAGCCATCGCTGCGCTCGCTGGCGAAACACCCGTCGTCGATGAACAGGCTGTCGAAGCGATCCGCGATTTCTTCGCCCGGCGCGGCATGGAGATGCCAGCGCGCAACGCCAAGCAAGCGTGGATCATCCCGTCAGCGGAAGTGCTGCAGAATCCGGTGGGAACGGCGCCCGGGTGGTTCGCGCGGATCAACGACGCCATTGTTGTGGCCATGCCGGGCGTTCCACGCGAGATGACGCGCATGTGGCGAGAGCAGGTTGCGCCCCGGCTTGGTGAGCAGTTTGGCGATGCGGTCTTCCGCTCGACGAACTTGCGCACGTTGGGCATCGGTGAATCCGCCGTCTCCGAGGTGCTGGACGAACTCACCCGCCGGCCCCAGCCCTATGTCGGCACCTACGCCAAAAACGACGGAGTCCATGTGCGCGTGACGGCCTCCGCTGCGACCGACGCCGAAGCGTCCGCCGAACTCGAGGAGACTGTTGCGGAGATCCGGCGCCGTCTGGCGGAGTTCGTCTACGCCGACGACGAGCGGTCGCTGGCGCAGGTGTTGCTCGACAAGCTCACGAGTCGCGGGTGGACAATCAGCGTTGCGGAGAGCGGCACTGCGGCCCGCTTCGGGTCGTTCCTGCTGGCCGAGCCAGCCGCCAGCGGCGTGGTGCTCGGCGCGTCCTCGGCGGCGCTGACCGCCGAGCCGCCTTCGGCCCTGTCGCTGGCGCAGCTCGCGTGCGAACGTGACCACGCTGATGTCGGTGTTGGCGTCACGCTGACGGCCAGCCCCGTTGATAACGGGCTCTTCGAGGGCGTGCTGGACATCTGCGTCGCCGGCGCCGCCGAGCGTTCCGCGACCTTTCCCATCCGGGCGGCGTTCATCGAGATTCAGCGCCGGTCGGCGATGCACGCCGCCGATGTGCTGCGCCGCGCCCTCGACTAGCTGGCAGACACCCTGCCTCGCCACGCCTGAATGAGCGCGGTCTGACGCTCAAGCATCGCCGCGCGCTGCTCCGGGGTTTCATCGCGCCAGCCCAGCAGGTGCAGGACGCCGTGGACCACGAGGAAGCGAAGTTCCTCGTCTGGCGCGTGATTCCACTCCGCCGCGCGCGAGATAGCGTGATCGATCGAGATCGCGAGGTCCCCACCCTGCAGGTCGTCGCCGTACGGAAACGTCATGATGTCCGTGGGTTCATCGACATCCATGAAGCGGGCGTGCAGCGCTTGCAACTCCGCGTCGGAGACCAGCGCCGTCACAATCTCCCACGGGCCAGTGGCGCCCTCCGCAGCGAGGACGAACTGCGCGAGACTGGCTAACTCCGCTTCGATCACCGGCGCCGTTGCTTCGGACAGCCCGGACAGGCTCAGCGTGGCCGCTCGTCCATCATCGTCGTGACTCGGCCCGGGCTCCGGGCCGGCCAGCAGCGTGAACTCGAGGGCAACGCCCGGACCGCAGGTCACGACCCCGCCAGCGCCGCCTTCACCGCCGCGCTGATCCGCCGTCCGTCGGCGCGGCCATCCACCTTCGCCATCGCGACGGGCATGACCTTGCCCATTTCCTTCGGACTCGTCGCGCCGGTCTCCGCCACCGCCTCCGCGATGATGGCGGCCAGCTCGAAGTCGCTCAATTCCGTGGGCAGATACCGCTTCAGGACAACAAGCTGCGTTTCTTCCTTCTCGGCCAGATCGTTGCGACCCGCCGCGCGGTACTGGTCGATCGCGTCGGCAAGCTGCTTCCCCACCTTGCGCAGCGCGGCTTCCGGGTCAGCCTCCTTGCCCGTGCCCCGCGCGTCGATTTCGGCGTTTTTCACCGCCGCCAGCAGGTAGCGCAGCGCGTCACGCGTGGTCGCGTCACCCGCACGCATCGCAGTTTTGATGTCCTCTTCCAACCGTTGCCGAATGGGAAGTTCGCTCATCTTAGTAACCCTGTCTGACACGTCTATCCAAGACCAGCTTTCAGCACCGCCCCGCCCAGCACGTGGAAATGCAGATGGAACACCGTTTGCCCGGCGTCGGGCCCGTCGTTCGTGATGACCCGGTAGCCGGATTCCAGCAGCCCTTCCTGCCGCGCAACCTGCGTCGCCAGCGCCAGCGCGTCAGCAGCGATCTCCGGGTGGGCCGGCACGGTCGCCTGCAACGACGCGAAGTGCTGGCGCGGCACAACGAGGACGTGGACCGGGGCCTGCGGCGCAAGATCGCGAAACGCCACATTGTGCTCGCTCTCGGCAACAAACTCCGTGCCAAGATCGCCGCGAACGATCCGGCAGAAAACGCAGTCCTCGGTCATGATGGCGGTTACCGGGTCCTTTCCGGGTGCGTGGTACGCTCGCAGGCCGCATTGTGCGGCTGCACCAGATTGCGATCATCGAGTATGCCAGAACTTCCCGAGGTCGAAACAGTTCGCCAGTCGCTGCTGGGCCGCGTTGTTGGTCAGCAGATCGCTGACATGCGAGTCGGCGACTTCCCCGGCGTCCTCGGCACGGACTCGCCGGAGGATGTGCTGCAGCGCGTCAGGGGCAGGAGGTTTCAGGATATCCGGCGCCGGGCGAAGTACCTGTTCTTCGACCTCGATGACGACACGGCCATCATGATCCACCTGCGAATGACTGGCAGGCTCTCGCTGGTTCCCACCGGTCGCGCCGAACTGCGTCATCAGCGCGCGGCGTTTACGCTGGGCAACGGCCACGACCTGCGCTTCTCCGATCAGCGCAAGTTCGGCCGCGTCCTCCACCTCCACCCGGACGATGTCGCCCGGCTGGACGCCCGAATCGGCATCGAGCCGCTCAGCGACGCGTTCACGCCCGGGTGGTTACAGGAGAAGCTGCGCCGCCGCAGCGGTAAGATCAAGGCCGTGATCCTCGATCAACACCTCATCGGCGGACTGGGCAACATTTACGCGGACGAGGCGCTATTCGCGGCGCGCATCCACCCTGAACGCGCGGCCAATTCGCTCGATCAGGATGAGCTTACCCGGCTCCAGCACGCGATCCAGCGGGTCCTGTTGGCCGCGCTCGACCGCAAGGGCACCACGTTTTCGTCGTTCGAAGATGCGGACGGACTCGCTGGTGGGTACGGGGAGAAGCTGCAGGTGTATGGCCGGGGCGGGCGCGCGGCGTGCCCGGAATGTGGCACGCCGCTGCTCCGGCTGGTGGTTGGCGGCCGGGGCACCGCGTACTGCCCAGCCTGCCAACCCCTCAACCCGGTGTCTTCGACGGAAGCGAAGAACTAAAAGAGCGGGGATATGTCGCCCGCCCCGCAGGTCGCGCTAGACCAGTTCCCCGGTCGCGACAACCTCGACATTGCCCTTCAGCGCCTGCGACAGCGGGCACCCCTGTGAGGCCGCCGCGACCGCAGCGGCGAAGTCCTCCGCGCTGATGCCCGGAACCTTACCGGTGACCGTCAGCTCGGAGAAGCTGACCTCGAAGCCGCCGCCGACCTTCGGGTCGAACCCGACCGCAGCGGTCACGTCGAGGCTCTCTGCCGGCGTCTCGCGGCCCTGCAGCTCGTAGGACAACGCCATGGCGAAGCAGGAGGCGTGCGCCGCCGCCAGCAACTCTTCCGGCGTGGTCTGGGAATCATCGCCACCCGTGCGCGATTGCCACGAAACCGCCAGATCCTTCAGCAGGCCGGACGTGCTGCCGGTCACAGCGCCGGAGCCCTCGGTCAGGGTGCCACTCCAGTGCGCGGAAGCCTCGTGAACTGCTTGTGCGTGCCGGGCCATGGTTTCTTACTCCTTCGTTGCGTATCGGCCGCGCCCACCGCGCGGCGTCGTTTCATGTGTTCCCAATCGCCTGGCGTGCGGTCGTTCCGCTACGCCCGCGGCGGCGGGTCCATGTAGACGGTCTTGATCTGGGTGAAGAACTCACGCGACGACTTGCCCTGCTCGCGCGAGTAGGACGAGGAGCCCTTCATGCCGCCAAACGGCACTTGTGGCTCGGCGCCGGCGGTCTCGCTGTTGATGTGGACGATGCCCGCCTCGATCTCCCGGGCGAACGTGAGCGCGCGCTCCAGATCGCGAGTGAACAGGGAGGCAGAGAGGCCGAACCGCACCTGATTGGCAACAGAGAGCGCCTCTTCGATGCCATCCACCGAGATCACGCCGAGCACCGGGCCGAACAGCTCATCCTGCCCGAGCCGCGAATCCGGCGTGACGCCGGCGAACAGCGCGGGCGCGATGAACGCGCCGTTGGCCAGATCGCCGCCGGGGGTGTCGCCGCCGACAAGCAATTGCGCGCCGGCCTCTCGGCCAGCCGCCACTTCGCTGGCGACGCGCTTCGCCGACGCGTCGTCAATCAGTGGGCCAATCTGCGTATCCGCCGCCAGCGGGTCGCCCACCTTCAGCGAGCCGATGCGCGCGCTGAGCAGGTCGGTGAACTGATCGGCAATGCGGCGGTCCACAATCGCCCGCGACGTGGCGGTGCACTTCTGGCCGGTGCTCATCATGGCGCCGTTGACCACGTGGGTCAGGGCGTGCTCCAGATCGGCGTCCGCCAGCACGATGGCCGGGTTCTTGCCGCCAAGCTCCAGTTGCAGCTTGGCGCCCTGCTCCGCCGCGATCTTGCGCAGTTCCGAGCCGGTCTCGTTCGAGCCGGTGAAGCTGATCGCCACGACGCGCGGATCGCGCAGCAGCGGATCGCCGATCACCGACGCCGAGCCAGTGACGAGGTTCAGCACGCCCGGCGGCAGCCCGGCGTCGGCCAGCGCCTCGACCAGTCGCACCGCGCTCAGCGGCGTCAGGCTGGCCGGCTTGAACACCACCGTGTTGCCGAACGCCAGCGCCGGCGCGATCTTCCACGCCGGGATGGCGATGGGGAAGTTCCACGGCGTGACAACGGCCGTCACACCTAGCGGCTCGCGCGTGGTGTAGAGCAGCGTCAGCGGGCTCATAGAGGGGTAATGCTCGCCACTCGGCTGCTGCGCCTCGCCCGCGAAATAGCGCAAAATCTGCACCGCGCGGGTCGTTTCGCCGATCCCCTCCTTGAGGGTCTTCCCCTCCTCGCGCGTCAGCTCCCGGCCGACGTCCGGAATGCGCGATTCGAGGATATTGGCCGCCTTGTGCAGAATGTTGGCGCGGGCGATGGGCGAGCTAAAGCGCCACGACCGGTACGCCTCGCTGGCGGCGTCCAGCGCCGCCGTCACATCCTCGACCTCAGACGACGCGTGCTGCGCCACGACCTCGTCGCGATTGGCCGGATTGCGGTTTTCGAGCGTCCGTCCGCCGGATGCCGCCCGCCATTCGCCGTTGATGAAGTTCCCGAAGACTCCGGATTCAACCTGTGCGGGGGATGCCGCCATACTTGCTCCTTCGCTGCGATGCGAGTTCTGCGGGCTCACGCCAGCGTCGATTGTACGCGCCGGAGCGCTACACCTCGTCGATGCGCACCCACGCGCCGCTCTTGCGGCTTTGCGTGGCCGCCGCCGCGATGCGCATGGTCTGTAGCGCATCGTGAATGCCGGGTGTCGGGATGCTGCCGGCGTGCAGGGCGTTGACGAAGGCCTGCACCTCGTCGCGGTAGGCATCGCTGAAGCGCTCGACGAACTGGTCATGCCGCGCCGAGACCTTGCCACGCTCGTCGTAGAGCGCCGCCGGGAACTTCTCGTCCACCTCGGCCACGACCTTGCCCTTGCTGCCGTGGACCTCAGCCCGGATGTCGTAGCCGTAGGGCGCGCGCCACGCCTCCTGCACGACGCCGAGCGCGCCGTTTTCGAAGCGCATCAGCACGATGCCGTAGTCCACGTCGTCGAACGTCGCCAGTTCCGGCTCCACCAACACGGCCCCAATGGCCAGCACCTCGGTCACTTCTTGCCCGGTCAGGAAGCGAGCGGCGTCGAAATCGTGGCTTGCCAGATCCATGAACAGCCCGCCACTGGTGCGCAGAAACTCGATGGGTCCAAGCCGGTCACAGCTCATCCCCCGGAACATTTCCACATCACCGATAGCGCCAGCCGAAATCAACTCGTGCGCCCGCGCGTAGCTGCGGTCGTACCGGCGCTGAAACCCGATCTGGAACGGGACACCGGCGTCCTCGACGGCGCGAGCGGCGGCCTCGGCCTTGGCGACGGTGTCCGCCAGTGGCTTCTCGGAAAAGACCGGCTTGCCTGCTGCCGCCGCCAAGGCGATGTGTTCGTCATGCACCACTGCCGGCGAGGCGACAACCACTGCCTCGACGTCAGCACGCGCCAGCAGCGCCGGCACGGAGTCCTCCAGCGGACAGGGCGCCGTGCCCTCCACCTCCAGCCGCGCCCGGTGCTCCGCATCGACTGCCGCCGCCACGAGGTGAGCGCCGGCAATGCGGCTGCGCAGCGACTCCGCGTGAAAGGCCCCGATGCGGCCCAACCCGATGACACCGAACCCAATGCTCCTGTCAGCCACCGAGACTCCCTTGTCAGACCGGTCGTCAATAGTCGAAGTGATAGCGTCTACGCGCCCTGTAGCAACCAGCCCGCGATCCGCTCGCCGATCACCACTGCCGGGATGTTCGTATTGGCGCGGGGCACAACCGGGATGATCGAACAGTCCGCCACGAAGACGTTCTCCAGCCCGTGGACCTTGCCCCGCGCGTCCGTCACCGCCATCGGATCGGAGGCCACGCCCATCGCGCACGTGCCGACCGGGTGGTAGTAGTGGAATACGGCGCTGTCGATCCACGCGCCGATCTCTTCGTCGCTTTGAGCCGCCGGGCCGGGCGCCGTTTCGCTCCCGAGCAGCCCGGAAAGGGGCGCCTGCGCCGCGATGGCGCGCGCCTTCCGCACCCCGTCGATCAGCACGGCGCGGTCGTGACCGGCGGCGTCGCTCAGGTAGCGGTGCTCCAACCGGGGAGACTCAGCCGGATCAGCCGAGCGCAACGTCAGTTCGCCGCGCGATTGCGGCGTCATGCAGGCAATGGGAAATACCCAACGCCACCCGCTCTCGCGCGCTGCGGATGGCCCGCCCACCGGGTAGATGTGCAAGTCGAACCCGGCCTCATCCTCCGGGTAGAGCGACGAGCGGATCTTGGCGATGGACTGCTCCTCGGGCATCCACTGCGTCTCAGCGAAGGCCGTCATCGCGTCGATCAGATCTTGCGACCCGGAGAATGCCACCTCGACCGCCGGGTGATCGTGCAGGTTGCGGCCGACGCCCGGCAGCTCATGCACCGGCGCAATGCCCAGCTCGCGCAACTCAGCGGGATCGCCGATCCCGGATCGCAGCAGCACCGCCGGGCTACCGTATGTGCCGCCTGCGATCACCACGCGCCCCGCGTCGATGCTCGCCGGGCCATCCGGCCCGATGAAGTGCACGCGGGTGGCGCGGCCCTCCGCGATTTCGACGCGGTCTACCAGCGCATTGCCAATCACGGTCAGGTTTGCGCGGTTTCGCGCATCATCGAGGTAGGCGAACGCCGAGTTCCAGCGTACGCCGTCCGCGATATTGACCGGGCTGGGCGAGATCCCCTCGTCCTCATCGAGGTCGTTCAGGTTCGTGGTGCGCGGGATGCCGGCCGTTTCCGCCGCCGCCAGCACCGCCGCGTGAAACGGGGTGACCTGCGCCTCCCCGTAGTCCATCACGCGCATCCGCTCGGTTGCCCGCGCGAAGAGCGGCTCCAGCTCGCTGGTCGCCCAACCATCGAGGCCGGCAGCGGCCCACGCGTCGTAATCGACGCGGCTGCCCCAGATGGCAGCGCAGCCGTTGTGCGAGGAGCACCCGCCGATCACCATGGCGCGCTCGAAGTTGACTTCCCGGTCCGGATAGGTGTCGCGGGAGGTGTACTTCCAGTCGTGGGTGTAACCGAGCGCCCGGGCATCCAGCAGGTCGGCAGGCCACTGGCCTTCCGCGAACGGCCCGAAGTCCGGTCCGGCCTCCAGCACCACCACCGTCTCGTCGCTTTCGCGCGCCAGCAGCCCGGCCACCACCGCGCCCGATGTGCCCCCGCCCACGATCACCGTGTCCGCCGAGCGCGGAATCGCCATGTTCACGCCTCCGGATTTCGCTGCTGAAACGCAATCGACGCTCGCCACGCTAGGCGGAGGGCTGGGCCAGCCTCTTCAGGACGGTTTGCAGGATGCCGCCGTTGCGGAAGTATTCGATTTCCACCGGGCTGTCGATGCGCGCGATGGCCTCGAACTCCGTGACCGCGCCATTCGCCCCGGTGGCCCGCACCTGCAGCGCCTGCCGTGGGGTAACGGTCTCCACGCCGAGGATGTCGAACGTCTCCTCCCCGGTCAGCCCCAGTGATGCCGCGTTCTGCCCCGGCAGGAACTGCAGCGGCAGCACGCCCATGCCCACGAGATTTGAGCGGTGGATGCGCTCGAAGCTCTCCACCAGCACCGCCTTGACGCCCAGCAGCAAGGTGCCCTTCGCGGCCCAGTCGCGCGATGAGCCGGTGCCGTACTCCTTGCCGCCGATTACGATCAGCGGCGTGTGGTCCGCCTGATACCGCAGCGAGGCATCGTAGATGCTCATCTCCTCACCCATCGGCAGGTACCGCGTGTGGTTGCCTTCCTTGCCCGGCGTGAGTTGGTTGCGCAGGCGGATGTTCGCGAAGGTGCCGCGAATCATGACCTCATGGTTACCGCGCCGCGCTCCGTACGAGTTGAAATCGAGCGGCGTCACACCGTTCTCAACCAGATACCCCCCCGCCGGGCTGCTCTTCGCGATGTTGCCGGCAGGCGAGATGTGGTCGGTGGTCACGGAATCACCGAGCAGCGCCAGCACGCGTGCGCCCGTGATGTCGGTGGGCAGCGGCGCATCAAGGCCGGCGCCCTGAAAGAAGGGCGGTTCCTGCACGTAGGTGGAATCGGACTTCCAGTCATAGACGCTGCCCGTGGGCACGTCCAGTTGCTGCCAGCGCTCGTCGCCGGCGAAGACCACCGCGTACTCCTCACGGAACATAGCCGGGTCCACGCCCTCGGCGATGGCGTTCTGGACCTCTTCCAGTGTCGGCCAAATGTCGCGCAGGAAGATCGGCGAGCCGTTGGGATCCTTGCCGATGGGGTCATTGGCGAGGTCGAGATCGACGGTTCCGGCCAGCGCGTACGCCACCACCAGCGGCGGCGAAGCGAGGAACGCGGCCCGCACCTGCGCGTGGATACGGCCCTCGAAGTTGCGGTTGCCTGAGAGCACGGCCGAGACCACCAGTTCGTTCTCGTCGATCGCCTTGGCGACCGGCTCCGGGAGCGGGCCGGAGTTGCCAATGCAGGTGGTGCAGCCGTAGCCAACGACGTGGAAGCCCAACGCTTCCAGATACGGCAGCAGCCCTGCCTTGGTCAGGTATCGGGTCACGACCTGCGAGCCGGGCGCGAGGCTGGTCTTGACGTGGTGCGGGACATCGAGCCCCAGCTCGACCGCCTTGCGCGCCACAAGACCGGCCCCGAGCATCACCGACGGGTTCGACGTGTTCGTGCAGGAGGTGATCGCCGCGATCACGACCGCGCCGTTATCGATGGTGGCGTTGACCCCGTCAACGGCGATCTCAACCGCCTCGTGCCCGTTCCCGTTGCTGCCGTTCGCGCCAAATGCGTGGGGATATGTCGTGCGCAGCGCGTCCTGCACGGTGCCCAGCGGCAGGCGGTCCTGCGGGCGGCGCGGGCCAGCCACGCTCGGCACGATCTTGCCAAGGTCCAGCTCAACCAACTCGTTGAACATCGGCTCCGGCGTCTCGTCCGTTCGGAAGAGCCCCTGCGCCTTGCAGTACGCCTCCACCAGCGCGATCCGCTCCGCTGAGCGGCCAGTCAGCCGCAAGTAGTCGAGCGTCACCTCATCGACCGGGAAGATCGCCGCCGTGGCGCCGTACTCGGGCGCCATGTTGGAGATCGTGGCGCGGTCCGGCAGCGGCAGATTGCTCAGCCCGGCGCCGCAGAACTCCACGAAGCGACCCACCACGCCCAGCTTGCGCAGCATCTCGGTCACCGCCAGCACGAGGTCCGTGGCGGTGGATCCCTCCGGCAGGGCGCCAACGAGGCGCACGCCAACCACCTCCGGCTCCAGCAGGTAGAGCGGCTGCCCCAGCATGACCGCCTCGGCCTCGATGCCGCCGACGCCCCAGCCGAGTACGCCCAGCGCGTTCACCATCGTGGTGTGCGAGTCAGTGCCGACCAGCGTGTCCGGGAACGCGACCGTCTCCGCGCCCACGCTCTTCGTCATGATCACCGGCGCCAGATACTCGATGTTCACCTGATGCACGATGCCAGTGCCCGGTGGCACCACGCGGAAGTTCTGGAACGATTGCTGTGCCCAGCGCAGCAATTCGTAGCGCTCCTGATTGCGCTGATACTCCATTTCAACGTTCTGACCGAACGCGGCGGTCGTCCCGAACCGATCCACCTGCACCGAGTGGTCAATCACCAGATCGACCGGCACCAGCGGGTTGATCCGGGTGACATCACCGCCAGCGCGCGCCACGGCGTCCCGCATCGCAGCGAGATCGACGACCGCCGGCACGCCCGTGAAGTCCTGCAAGATGACCCGGCCCGGCAGGAATGGCAGCTCCATGCCTGACGACTCGCCTGCCTTCCTCGGCTTCCACGCGGCGAGCTGCTGCACCAGCTCGTTCGAGACGAACTCGCCGCCAGCGTGGCGCAACACGTTCTCCAGAAAGATGCGAACCGTGAACGGCAGCGACGCGAGATCCGCCAACCCCTGATTCTGCAACTCCTGCAGGTTGTAGTAGGTCACCGTTTCGCCAAACGGCGTCGAAAGCGTGGCGCGCGCTCCAAACGGATCAGGAGTAACCGGGATTGGCGCTGGGTCCATAGCTGTACTGCCCTCTATCGTTTCTTCCCAACCGGGAGCCGCTCTCTCTGCGACCGCGCGAGCCGTGCGCCCGCACGCAGAGGCTGGCCGCGCCCCCGGCATGCAATTCGCTGGGCAGTTTAGACGACGTTGCCGCCTTTCCGGTTGCCGTTGTTGCAGAATCTGCATGTTCGCGCCGCCAGACGCCAGCGTTGCGCCCGGCGACCATCGCTATCGGAGCGCCATGAACGCCGCAGCCGTGACCTTCGATTTTCACAACACGTTGGCAGACTGCCCGGAGTGGTTCGAACTGGAAGTGCGGCATCTGCCGTCCGCGTTTCTGGTCTGGCAGGCCGCCCAGTTCGATACGCCGTTGTCCGAAACCGTGCGCATGGCCGCCGATGAGCGCTACCGCACGCTACGCCGCGAGATCATGGAGCACGGCAACGAGCTGACGGCGGAGCAGAGCCTGCGCCTCGTGTTCGACGAGATGCAGATCGCTGCCGGCGATGACGAGATCGCCGAAGGTGTCGCCGCCCTGATGCGCGAAGCCGCCGCGCTCGCCACCCCAATCCCCGGCGCGATCGAGACTGTGCAGGCGATCCACGCCAGCGGCACGCCGCTGGGCGTCGTTTCCAGCGCGGTCTACCACCCGTTTCTGGAGTGGACGCTGGAAGAATTCGGGATCAAGCCGGCATTCACCACGATTGTCACCTCCGCCAGCGCCGGCTTCTACAAATCGCGGCCGGAGATTTACCTGCACGCAGCGGAGCTGCTCGGCGCAACGCCGGCTCGCATGGTCCACGTCGGCGACTCATTGCGCTACGACGTGGGCGGGGCCAGCCGCGCCGGCATGGGGACCGTCTGGTTGCAGGACCCGCACAAGCCCGGGGACGGCTCCGATTTCCTGCCGGACCTGACAGTGCAAACGTTGACCGGCTCATCGCCAGCCATTCTCGAACTGCTGGCCGCGCGGAACACGCAGGCGGACAACGCGTGAGCGACGAGGCGCAGAGGAACGACGGCCCGCCGTTCCTCCGGTTTGACGTCTTCACCCTGTTCCCGGGCATCTTCCGGGGGCCGCTCGACGAGAGCATCGTGCGGCGGGCGCAGGACCGGGGCATCGTGCAGGTCGATCTGCATGACCTTCGCAACTGGACCACGGACCGGCACCGGACAGCGGACGATACGCCCTACGGGGGTGGCGCCGGCATGGTGATGACCGCGCCGCCTATCGTGACCGGAGTCGAAGAGATTCTTGGTGAAGATCTGCCAGCCACTCGTATCGTCGTGATGGCAGCCGGCGGGCGACCGTTTACGCAGGCGCTGGCGCACGAACTCTCGCAGGCTGGCCGGATTGCGCTGATTTGCGGCCGCTACGAGGGCATCGACGTTCGCGCCATCGAGGTGCTCGGCGCCGAGGAGGTTTCCATCGGCGATTACGTGCTGACCGGCGGGGAACTGGCGGCTGCCGTCGTGATCGACGCGGTCGCGCGTCTGGCGCCGGGCGTCATCGAGGCCGCGTCCATTGCCGACGAGTCCTTTCAGGAGCCTCTGCTGGAGTATCCCCACTACACCCGGCCACGCGAGTTCCGGGGGCTTGAGGTACCAGAGGTGTTGCTCAACGGCAACCACGCCGCCATCAATCGCTGGCGGCGCGATCAGGCGATCCGGCGCACGGCCCTGCTTCGGCCGGACCTGCTGGCGCGCGCGTCGCTGACGGCCGCTGAGGCCGCACTCGCGGCGGAGACGACAGGCAGCGCAGGTCAGGACTGAGCGCCGCCGCCAAGTTCCCGCCAGACCCGCAGGCTGCCCAGATCACGCTCGCCCACGTGCCGCAAGTAGTCGCCGATGATTTGCTCCAGTTCGCCGCGCAATTGTGGGCCGAGTTCCAGATTGATGACCGCGCCAAGGCCGCCGCGTGCCAGCACACGCAGGTACTTCTGCGCATCGACCGACGCCACGCGCATGCGCGCGCCGCGCGGGGCGCAGAGGTCGCACAGAAAGCCGCCCAGTTCCGGCATGAACGGGTGTGGACCTTGCGTGAGCGGTTGCCGGCATTCGACACACTGGAACAACTCGGGCCGGAAGCCAAGCTCCGCGAGGAGCACCAGTTCGTAGTGTCGGGTGGCGTGAAACGGGTCTACGCCTTCGGCCAGCAGCTGCAGCGAACCCGCCAGTAGCTCGAACACCGCAGCGTTTTCCTGCCGGTCCTGCGTCAGGCGGGCCAGCACCTCGACCATGTGCGACGCGTGACCATACGCATCGAGGTCTGCGCGCAGTGGCAGAAACGCCTCCACCGTCTCGGCGCCAGTCACGACATCCAGCTCGCGACCCCGCGCCATCATCAGGCGGGAGCGGCAGAAGTACTCGAGGTGCGGCCCCAGCCGGCTCAATGGACGGCGGGCGCCCTTCGCAACCACGCGCAATTTGCCATGCTGCCGGGAAAACACGGTCAGCAGGCGATCCGCCTCGCCAAAATCTGACCGCGCCAACACGATGACCTCGCATCGATACAGGCGTTTCGCGTCACGTTCCGATGTCCCGGCTGGCGCTACGTCACTCACTGCGGCCACTCGCAGATTGAGAACCGAAAGCCAACGCGTATGCGCCGGGCGTTTCAGAAATTGAAGCGTGCCCGGCAGAATGGTACGGTTGCCGTATGGGTGTTGAGGTCTCGTTCATTGCTGCGTTCCTGGCTGGCGTTCTGTCAGTGTCATCGCCGTGCGTGCTGCCGCTGCTGCCCATTTTCCTTTCGAATCTGGCCGGAGCGTCGGTTAATGGCGACGCCGGGATTGACCGGCGCCGGGTTCTGCCGAATGCGGTCGCCTACTGCCTCGGCTTCTCCGTCGTCTTCGTTGCGCTCGGGGTCGCGCTCGGCGCGGCCGGCAGCTTCGCCTCTACTGCAGCCATCGTCGCCGAGAACCGGGGCTGGTTGGTGCGCATCGGCGGCCTCGTGCTCATCGTGCTCGGCCTGCACCAACTCGGTATCGTGCAAGTGCCCGGCCTGAGCCGGGACCGCCGGCTGCTGCCCCGGCACGCGCCATCCGGCCACGTTGCGTCATCGTTCCTGATTGGCGTGACGTTTGCGGCCGGGTGGTCTCCCTGCGTCGGCCCGATTCTCGGCGCCATCCTCACGATGGCGGCCGGACAGGGCAGCATCGAGCAGGCAGCGCTCCTGTTGGCAGTATATTCCGCCGGTTTGTCGATTCCATTTCTGGCTGCGGCCGTCGCCATCGGCTCGGCGCCCGGCATCGTCCGCCGGTTGAACGCGCGGCTGCCGGTCCTGACCGGCGTGAGCGGCGGCGTCATGGTCGCCATGGGGGCCATCATGGTCCTCGGGGTGTACCAGCAGCTCTTCGCCCGCATCGTGGCCATGGCGCCCTGGATTCCCTGGGAGCCGACGCTGTGATGCTGAACGTGGCGCCCCATGTCTGAGGCAACGCTTTCCCGGCCCCAGCCCGCCCGGCGCAGCCTGCCCGAGATCGCTGTAGACCGGGTCTGGCGGTTCTTCTGCTCAGTCCGGGCGGCCATTGTCGAGATCACCATTCTGGCGCTGCTAGTGCTTATTGGCACCCTGCGCGGCAGTTCGGTGCCCCGGAGCTTGGCAGACGCCATCCCCGCCACGACTCCGCTTGTTGACGCCTGGTACGCCTGGGATGTGTTCCGGTCGCTGCCATTCGCGGCAATCCTGACACTACTGGCCGTCGCCATCTCCATCTGCACCATCAACCGCGCGCCCGGCATTTGGCAAGCTATTGCCCATCCCACGATCACCACGACCCACGGGTTCATTCGCAATGCTGAGACGTCCGCAACGTATGAGTCCGCCCTCCCTCCAGCGGAGTTCGTCGCTGAGATTGGCGACGTCCTGAAGACGAGCCACTATCGGGTGCTCACCGCCGAGCACAACGGCGAAATTCACCTCTACGCCGACCGCTGGCGTATGTCCCGGCTCGCCACGTTTCCCTTCCACCTGGCGCTCATCATGATCCTCTTCGGCGGGATCGTGGGCGCCGCGTGGGGCTTCCGCGAAAACGAGCTGATCATTCCGGAAGGCTCAGTGCGGGAGCTCGGTCACGGCACGGGCCTGAGTGTGCGCCTGAACGATTTCTCCGAGGTGTACAGGGAAGATGGCTCGCCGTCCATCTACCGCAGCGACATCTCGGTGCTGCGTGGCGGCGACGATGTGGCCGATGGCGAGATGACGGTCAACAATCCGTTCACGCTTGGGGATATCGTCTTCTACCAGTCCGGCTTCGGACAGGCGGTGCAGCTGAAGATCGTCGATGGCAAGGGCAACGTGGTGTTGGACGACTCGGTCCCGCTCGGCCCATTCCAGTCGAAGCTGAACCCGGATGCGCCGGCAGGCCGCCTCGACCTGCCGCAGGCAGGCATCGCGCTGAGCGCCGTTGGCCCAGACATCAACCCCGCGAACGCGCCCGAAATGGATACCCTCAACTTGCGTCCGGGCGAGATGTTCTTCATGATCCGGCCCCTCGGACCGAACAGCACCCTGACCCAGCCGGTCCCGGTCACCATCGCGCAAGGCGATTCCGCCAAACTGGGCGAATTCACGCTCACGTTCGAACGCGAGCGCCGCTTCTCCGTCCTGCAGGTCGCGCGGAACCCGGGTATTCCCATCTTTTTCGTCGCCTCCATTTTGCTGATTGGCGGATCGATGGTGACGTTCTACTTTCCCCACCGCCGGCTTCGCGGCATCATTCACGCCACGCCGCAGGGAAGCGTGGCGCGGCTGGCTCCCATGGCCCGCCGCGATTGGAGCGCGCAGCGCGTTTTCGAGCAGCTCGTCACCCGGATCAATGGAGTCACAGGTCTGTCGCCGGTCATGACACGTCGCGAGGCGCCGACGGCCTAAGCCGTCAGCACGCCCGCGCAGGCAGGGAATCACCGCATGGAATCACTCGTCCGCCTCTCCTTTTACTGCTTCGCCGCCGGGAGCTTCGCGTTCGCGGCATCAGCGCTGTGCTACATCGCCTACGCCATCGGACGCGTGCGGCTCCGGCGCACCACGTTGGCGACCCCAGGCGGCCCGACGCTGACCGCGACCGGCGCCACGCTGGAGCCGCCTTCGCTCGGAGTCGGCAACGTGGCGACCCTGTTGGCCTGGTTCGGTGTCGTGTTCCAGGGGCTTTCCATTCTGCTGCGCACCATTGCCGCCGGCCGCGTGCCGCTCTCGAACATGTACGAGTTCTCCAGCACCTTTATCTTTCTGGCCGGACTGGTTTATCTCTTGTTCGAGCGCTGGTACGGGGTGCGCCAGCTCGGAGCCATTGTCCTGCCGCTGATCGTAGGTATGGCCGCGTACGTCTGGTACCTGCCGACCGGTCTGCGCGAGGTCGATGACCTGATCCCGGCGCTGCAAAACAAGCCGCTGATGACCGCGCACGTCTCGCTGGCGATTCTGGCCTACGCCACCTTTGCAGTGGCGTTCGCGGCCGCTGTGCTGTACCTCATCGCCGAGCGGTGGCACGTCTCGTGGCTGCCCAGCCCCGATCTTCTGGATGACCTCGGCTTCCGCGCCGTCACGGTCGGGTTCCCCTGCATGTCGCTCGTGCTGGTGCTGGGCTCCGTCTGGGCGTACCGCGCCTGGGGCACCTACTGGCAGTGGGACCCGAAGGAAACAGCGGCGCTGTTCACGTGGCTGGTGTACGCCGTCTATCTGCACACCCGCACGCTTCGCGGCTGGCGCGGGCGGCGGAGCGCGTGGATTCTGGTGGGGGCATTCGGCGCGGTGATCTTCACGTACTTCGGCAACTACATCTTCGGGGGTCTGCACGCCTATGGCGGCGTCTGATCACGCGGTCCTGCCTGGCGAACCCTTGGCTGGTCCGGCGCTCACCCCGGCGCCGCAGGCGAACCGGCGGGTGCAGCTGATCGTGGCTGGCGTGGTGGCTGGCATCATCGTGCTCGCGGCGCTTGCTGTCGGCGCGTCGTCGGGCTGGGACACGATTGGTCGTGGTGGAATCAACCGCACGCTGCTGCCCAAGGTCGGCGAGCCCGCGCCGGATTTCACCACCGAAGACGTCTTCGGCAACCCGGTCTCCTTGTCCCAGTTCAAGGGCCAGCCGGTCTGGCTGATGTTCTGGGGCTCGTGGTGCCCGCCCTGCCGCGCGGAGTTCCCGGATATTCAAGCCGCGTACTCGCAACTCGAGCCCAAAGGCTTGCGGATGCTGGGCGTGAGCCTGCGCGAGTCCCCCATCGACGCCGCCGCCTACGCCGGGCGCAACGGCGCCACATTTCTGGTGCTGAGCGATCCTGACGAACGAGACACCGGCGCCGCATACCCCGTCCTGAACTTCCCAACGCACATCTTCATCGACCGCGATGGCATCGTCCGCTCCGTGGTGCTGGAAGACATGGACACCGAGCAGGCGATTGCCGAGGCAAGCCGCGTCCTCGGGGATCCGGGCCAGCCCGCCTCCTGACCGGAAGCGCGCGAAGCCGAAAAAGAGCGGGGGACGGCTCAATGTGAGCCACCCCCCGTTTTACTCGCTGCTGGACGCGGTGGGTTTCCTAATCCATACAGAAGAGCGCGATGCACGCGCCATCGGGCGGCGTGCAGATGCCGCAACTCTCATTGCAGCACACCTGACCGGCTGGGCAGACCGTCCGGCCGCAGGGCACGCCAGCCGGCTCATCGCCGCAGAATTGCTCGGTGCAGAAGCCGCCGATTGGCGCGCAGATCCCGCAGCTCTCGTTGCAGCAATACTCATCCGGACCGCACGTAACGCCGCCGCACGCTTCGCCTTCGACATCGCGCCCACCGGGCCGGCGACCGCCGCAGAACTCGCGCGTGCACCCCTGCCCCAGCGGAATGCAGCGGCTGCAACTCTCGTTGCAGCAGTATTCTCCCGGCCCGCAAATGGCCTCGTTGCACTGCTCCGTCACGCACAGATCGTCCGAGCATGGGACATCCGCCGGAACGCACAGACCGCCACAATTCGGGCAGCAGGTTGTCCCCTCCATACACAGCATGGCCGCGCACGGGTTCTGGTCGCCGGCAACGCAGACCCCGGCGCAATCGGCGCCGCCGGCGGCAGGATCACACCCATCCCCCTGCACATCGATGCACGACAGTCCCGGCTGGCACTGGAAGCCGGCGACGCCTCCGCACATTTCTCCCACGCTGCGCTGTTGAGCCATCGTCGAGCGGCCACCCAAAAGGGCTGCGCCAGCAGCGGCCAGCGCTGCCGCCAGCACCCTCCGCCGCGAAGGCTCCTTGCCGGCTACTCGCGCCAAGCGGTCAAAAGTCGAGCTGTCCACCGGTGTCCCCCTTGCGTTGCATCCCCAAAGACGTTGGCTGTATCACGTTCATAACGAGGAGCGCGGGCCTCTGGTTACACCACGCGGCCTCCCTGCATCTCGCCCTGCCAGTCGCAACACCCATCGACACGCTGGCACACGTGCTATAGTGCGCGCGCTGTCCGGGTTGGCGGACAGGCCCCCGATCCTTGCATCGATCCCCGTGGGGCGCATCTCTGCGCGAGGGTGAGCGTGACATTACTTCGCGACTGGCGTTTGTGGGTGCGCCCGGGGATGCACGTCAAGCGCTGGGCTGCGCTGTTCCTCTTCGGAACCATCCTCTCCGGCCTCTCCGTTGCCATGGCCATCGTCTACTCCTATCGGTATGTCCCGGTGCCGGAGCCGTTCACGAGCGCCGTGCAGTTCCTCACCTTGCAGTTTCTGCCGCGTGAGCTCCGGTTTCTGCTGGTTCTGCTCTTCGGCCTGACGTGCATGGCCTACGGGCTCAACCGGCTGGCGCGAGCGATCCTGCTGCCAGTGATGGCGCACGCCAAGGCGGACAAGCAGCTGGTCAAGATCGTGGCCGAGCATCGCTTCGGGTTGCACGTGCCAGCGGCCAAGGTTGCGGCTATCGGCGGAGGCACCGGCCTTTCGACGCTATTGCGCGGCCTCAAGCGGCACGACCTCGGCATCACCGCCATCGTGACCGTGGCGGACGATGGCGGCAGCACTGGCAAGATTCGCTCGGCGTACGACATTCCGGCGCCGGGAGATATCCGAAACTGCCTTGTCGCGCTCGCCGACGATGAGTCGCTGGTATCCCGCCTGTTCCAGTACCGCTTCAGTCAGGCCGGCTCTGAACTCGATGGCCACACACTGGGCAACATCTTCATCACCGGTCTGACCAAGGTGACCGGCAGCTTCGAGCAGGCGGTGATTGAATCCGCCAACGTTCTCAACATTCGCGGCCGGGTGCTGCCAGCGACGCTGGAGAACGTGCGCCTCGACGCTGAGCTAGTCGACGGCGCAATCGTCGAGGGCGAATCAAACATCCCGAATCGCGAGGTTCCGATTCGCGACGTGTTCCTGACCCCGCCGCAGCCTGAGGGCTACCGGCCTGCCGTCCTCGCCATTCTCAACGCCGATCTGATCGTGCTTGGTCCCGGAAGCCTCTACACGAGCATCCTGCCGAACCTGCTGGTGCCAGAGATCGTACGCGCCATCCGGGCGTCCAACGCGCCAAAGGTCTACGTCATCAACGTCGCGACGCAGTCCGGCGAAACCGACAATTTCTCCGCACTGGATCACGTCGCAGTCGTCGATCAGCACCTTGGGCCAGGCGTCCTCGACGCCGTGCTGGTGAACACCAACCGGGCATCGGCCCGCGCCATCGGCCGCGACCTCTCGATCGATCCGGTCTTCCCGGATTCGCTGGAGAGTCTCGACCCGCGCATCAAGGTGGTGGCGCGCGATGTCGTCAACAATCAGAATCCGCTGCGTCACGATCCGGAGAAACTGGCCGCCGTTCTACTGGAACTGGCGCAGGGAAACTGGCGTGATCAGGCCGATGAGGGGTGGCACGCCCCTTCTGCTGACGTGCCAACGGATCGCAAGCTCGCAGTGAGTGGTACGGGAGACTAGGTTTATGGTCTACAAGGTCGGCATCAATGGCTTTGGCCGCATCGGGCGACAGGCGTTCAAGGCCATCAGCCGGGGCGGCTACGAGGATTTGTTCGAAGTCGTCGCCATCAACGATCTGGCCCCGCCGGACTCCCTCGCCACCCTGTTGAAGTACGACTCCACGTACGGCCGCTTCGAGGGCGAGGTTTCCGCCACCGCCGACGCGCTCGTCGTGAATGGCAAGACCATCGCCATTTCCGCCGAGAAGGAGCCGCGCAAGCTCCCGTGGCGCAAGCACGGCGTCGATATCGTGATCGAATCGACGGGTCTGTTTACGAAGGCCGATCAGGCGCAGGGCCACCTCAAGGCGGGCGCGAAGAAGGTCATCATCTCCGCCCCGGCGAAGGACGAGGACATCACGCTGGTGCTGGGCGTGAATGAGGACGCCTACAAGCCGGAAGAGCACCACATCATCTCCAACGCGTCCTGCACGACGAACTGCCTCGCCCCGGTCGCCAAGGTGATGCTGGATACGTTCGGCATCAAGCGCGGCATGATGACCACGGTGCACTCCTACACCAATGATCAGGTGGTGCTGGACGGCCCCCATAAGGACCTGCGCCGGGCGCGCGCCGCCGGTTTGAACATCATCCCGACCAGCACGGGCGCCGCGAAGGCCGTCTCGCTGGTCATTCCCGAGCTGAAGGGCAAGTTCGACGGCACCTCGCTGCGCGTGCCGACGCCGACGGTCTCCATCATCGACTTTGTGATAGAGACGGAGAAGGACGCCACGGTCGAGGCAATCAACGAAGCCTTCAAGGCCGCCGCCGCCAGCGACCGCATGGCGGGCATCCTTGGCTACACCGAGGAACCGCTGGTCTCCAGCGACTTCCGCGAGGACGACCGCTCGTCCATTGTGGACGGGCAGTCCACGATGGTGATGGAAGACCGGCTGGTCAAGGTTCTGGCCTGGTACGACAACGAGTGGGGATACTCCTGCCGCCTGGCCGACCTCGTGGCTTTGGTCTGCGAGCACGGCATCCCGCAAGAGTAGTCACGCCTCATCCACCCCGGAACCAGGAGCCCCTTCATGCCCATGAGGTCAGTAGCGGACGCGCCCGTGGACGGCAAGCGGGTCCTGGTCCGGGTTGATTTCAACGTGCCGTTGAAAGACGGCGCGGTGACGGATGACACGCGCATCCGGGCCGCGCTGCCGACCATCGAGTTGCTCCTCGACAACGGCGCGGCGCTGATTCTGGTCTCGCACCTCGGGCGGCCCAAAGGCAAGCAGGACCCGAAGTATTCCGTGGCGCCGGTCGCTGCTCGTCTGGCTGAACTCCTTGGCAAGCCGGTCGCAACGGCGGACGACGTCACGGGCGAATCGGCCAGAACGGCGAGTACGTCGCTGCAGCCCGGAGACATCCTGCTGCTGGAAAACTCCCGCTTCGAGCCCGGCGAGGAGAAGAACGACCCGGCATTGGCTGCAGCCCTGGCTGAGCTGGCCGATCTCTACGTCAACGATGCGTTCGGCGCCGCTCACCGCGCGCACGCCACTACGGTCGGAGTAGCAGAGCATCTGCCCGCATACGCCGGATTGCTGCTACAGGAAGAAGAGCGCGTGCTCTCTCGCCTGCTGGACGAACCCGAGCGGCCGTTCATCGCCATCCTCGGCGGCGCCAAGGTATCCGACAAGCTGGCCGTGATCGGACACCTGCTCGAACGCGTTGACGCCCTGCTGCTTGGTGGCGGGATGGCGAACACGCTGCTGCTGGCGGACGGTGAAGAGATTGGCGACTCGCTCGCCGAGCCGGACCTCGTCGAGCGCGCCAGCGAGTTGCTGCGAACAGCGAGCGAGACAGGCGTCGAGATTGTTCTCCCGCGAGACGTCGTCGTCGCGGATAGCATCGACAGCACGGAGACCTCGACGGTCGCGCGGAACGCGGTCCCGGCCGGCCAGGCCATCTTCGATATCGGACCCGAGACGGTGGCGGACTACGGCGAGCGGATCGCCAATGCCCGCACCGTGTTCTGGAACGGCCCCATGGGCGTGTTCGAGAAATCGGCATTCGCAGAAGGCACGATGGGCATCGCCCGCTCAGTCGCCGAGGCCAACGCCTTCACCGTCGTCGGAGGGGGCGATTCCATCGCGGCCATCGAAGCGGCAGGGGTCGCGGCGGAAATCGACCACGTCTCGACCGGCGGCGGGGCCTCGCTCGAACTGCTCGAAGGCCGCACGCTGCCAGGAATCGCCGCAATTCCGGACGCCTGAAGGTCCGTTGGCGCTCAATACAGTGTTACGCTTAGCAGACGGTCTTCTCCCCGTTCCCGGGATTCACTGGCTCAGAAGGGTTGATCCTACCGATGCACTTCGCGCTGAACATCGTCATGATCATTGTCTCCGTGGTGCTGATGGCGCTGATCCTCTTGCAAACCAAGGGCTCGTCGTTCAGCAGCGCGTTCGGCTCAGACGCCGGTTCCATCAACCGCACCCGCCGGGGCGTCGAGAAAACGCTCTTTCAGTTGACCATCGTGGTGGCAGTTGTGTACGTCGCGTTGGCGATCGCCAGCACGCTTGTGGCCTGACGCCCCCCGGGTTTTGGTTGTGGCAGGGGCATCGCAGTCTTATACTTGCCGCCGCACAACCTGAACTCGCATTTCCAGTTTGGGCAATTTCGCAGGAGGTACCTTCATGTTGGGCCTGGGTTGGCAAGAACTCGTTATTGTGCTCGTCATCATCATGATCATCTTCGGGGCCGGCAAGCTGCCTGACGTCGTCAAGGGCCTCGGCCAGGGCGTCAAGGAGTTCAAGGCCGAAGCAAATGCCCCGTCTGACAGCCTCGCTGCGTCGGCGCCGGGCGCCACCTACGATCCGCTGGCTCCGGCCGCGGACCGCACCAGGGTTCGCGCGGACGAGATCTAGTCATCTTCCGGCACACGATGTCCAACGATTTCGCAGATGAGCGGGGCCTCTTCGCCCCGCTCGTCGTGTTGCCAGCCGCCTGCGCTGCTCGCAATGACAAGGCAAGTACATGACCGCGCCTCATGAATCGCCGGCCGAGGCGGCCGTCGCCGTCCCCAGTTCCGCCGCTCCCGCTCCGGCCGCCGCCGGGAGTGGGTCTTTCCGCGTTGTCCGCGAGATCGTTGAAACGCTCCTGCTCGCCGCCCTGATCTTCTTCCTGGTGCGGCTGGTGGTGCTCAACTTCCGCGTCGATGGCGAGAGCATGCTGCCGAACCTCGATGACGGTCAGATGCTGCTGGTCAACCGCAACGCCTACGAGTTCCTCGACTGGCAGGGGCAGCGGCTGTACCCCTTCGATCCGCCGGAGCGCGGCGACATCGTGGTCTTCAATCCGCCGACCAACTCGGACAAGCCGTACATCAAGCGAATCATCGGCCTCCCTGGCGACGAGATCACGTTCGACAACCGGAACAACCGGGTTCTCGTCAACGGGGAGCCGCTGGAAGAGGACTACATCGCCTACCAGACCAATTGCCGGCCCCGGAATGACGACTACTGTGACGTGGTGGTTCAGCCCGATCACGTCTTCGTGCTGGGTGACCACCGCACCAACTCAAGCGATTCCCGGGTCTTCGGCGAAGTGCCAATGGAGAACATTATCGGCAAGGCCTGGTTCTCCTACTGGCCTGCCAACGACATCGGGTTTGTTCCGCACGAAAGCTACGATGACATTCCGGAGCCGGTAGCCGCATCACCCACGCCGTAGCGCGAGGTGTAAATCCATGCGGCGACAGTGGTTTCAGCGCCGAACCGGGTTGTAAACTTGCATCCGGCTCAGATGGGCATATGAGCCGCATCGCCCAGGAGAGCAATGACGCTTCCCGGATTCGGAGTGCCGCGGTCGGAGGGTTTCGCATGATCGAGACCGTGGTGGAAAGCATCAGGGTTAGCCTGGTCACACAACACCGCGTCGTCATCCTCAAGGAAGTCGACGGCGAACGGCACCTTCCCATCTGGATCGGGTCGTACGAGGCCGAAGCGATCGCCATGGAGTTGCAGGGCGTGACCGCGTCGCGGCCGCTCCCCTACGATCTCATGCGGACGATCATCGATGATCTGGGCGGCAGTGTGGAACGCATCACCGTCACTGATCTCTCTGACGACGTGTTCTACGCCCGCATCATCCTGCGTAAGGATGGTCGCGAGATCGAGGTAGATTCCCGGCCCAGCGACGCCATCGCGCTGGCGGTTCGGTCGCGTGTGCCCATCCTCGTCTATGTGTCCGTCATGACCAAGGCGGGCGTCGTCCTTAGCGGCGACGACGACACTGACATCGAACCCATCAGCGAGCCAGCCACCCCGGAACTCGAGCGCGCCGGCGACGTTGATGAAGAGAGACTCTCGGTCTTCCGCGATTTCATCAACACGCTGGATCTCGATGATTTTGATCGCAAGTCCGGCAACTGAGGCTGCTGCCTCCTACGAAAGCGATACCCATGGATACCTCTGAGAAGCAGATCAAGCGAATCGTTCTGGACCGCATGGAGCGCTGCAGCGTCTGCCATCGTGGCTTCGAGACCGAGGACGTGCACATCCTCTCCCGCAAGTCCGACATGTGGATGCTGATGGTCTCCTGCGGCGAGTGCCACGCGCGCAACTTCGTGGCCGCCGTCCTCGGCGATGGCGACGCCGAAGAGGCCCAGCTCGCGCTGCGGCGGCTGGGCGAAGAGCACGTCCGGTCTGGCCTGGACTTTGAGACGGACGAGGACGAGGAGCCAGAAGGCGAGCCTGTTTCGGTGGACGACGTGCTGGAGATGCACTCGTTTCTGGACGCGTTCGATGGTGATTTCCAGTCCCTGTTTCGCCGGAGCCAGGGGCGTTAGCCGCCCAGTCCAATTCGTTGACCCACTTCGGGGACGGACATATACTCGCCACCGAACGTGAAGTTTCGGTCCATCATTGTTGGACTTTTCGTGCGTTCAGCGGGAGCTGAAATTGGAAGAGGTGGCGCCGGTCATTACCGGCCAGTCTGGAAGTCCGGCGCAGCGCACGCACGACGATGAGATCCTCAATGGTGTGATCGATCTCGATGTCGTGCGCGAGATGCTGACGCATTTCCCCTACCGTGATCACCAGGAAGCCCAGGAGCTCATCCTCTCGGCGCTGCAGGAGATCAACGAGCACTTCGGGTGGGTGTCCCTCCCGGCGGCAGATGTCGTCGCCGAGCACTTCGGGACTTCGGCCAGCCGCATCTACGGGTTACTGACGTTCTACGCTGACTTTCGCACGCAGCCCCGCGGTCGCCACTTCATGCTGCTCTGCCACGGCATGGCGTGCTACGTGCTGGGCTCGCAGCGCCTCGTGCAGGATCTCGAAGACACCTACGGCATTCGCGACGGCGGCACGACCGCCGATGGCGAACTGACCGTGCAGGTGGTCAACGGCTGTCTTGGCGCCTGCGACATCGCCCCCCTCTGCAAGCTGGATGCTGACTTCCACGGCGAGCTGACCGTGGAGAAGCTCAACGCTGTCATCCGCGACGCAATCGCGGGCGACGGAACCTGGCGCGATGCTCACCCGCATCCGGCAGCGAACGGGAGCAGCCATGGTTGAGAAACTCGCGTCCCGCGCGGATTTCGACGCGTATCTGGCGTCGGCGCAGGCAAACTGGGACGACCTCTGGCACAATGACAAGCTGGTCGTAAGTGTCAACGTGGACAGCGGCTCCATTCCCAAGGGCGCCGAACGCATTCTGGGAATGCTGCGGGGCATCCTCGGTGAGACCGACGCCGTGGTGCGGCAGGTCAGCGGCACGGGCGCCATGTGGGCCGATGTCGCCGTCGAAATCAAGCACCCGGGCAAGCCGCCGATTCTCTACCGCAATGTCACCACAGACAACGTGGGCGCGCTGCTGGCCGGCGAGTTACAGGAGCACGCGGTCGGCGTGCGCGGCGATGTCGCGTTCGATGGCATCCCGCCCCTGAACGACCACCCCTTCTTCAAACATCAGCAGCGCATTGTCCTCGACAACGCGGGCATCATGGATCCCGATTCCATCGAGGAAGCCATTGCGCTCGGAGCGTACAGCGGCCTGATGAAGGTGCTGTTCGAGATGACCCCGGAAGAGGTCATCGCCGAGGTGACGGCCTCCGGCCTGCGCGGCCGGGGCGGCGCCGGCTTCCCGGCGGGCATCAAGTGGGAGAGCGGGCGCAAGGCGCGCGTGAAGCCCAAGTTCGTGGTGGTCAACTCCCACGAGGGTGAGCCGAACGTCTACAAGGACCGCCGCATCCACGAGTGCGATCCCCACAAGATCCTCGAAGGCATGATCATCTCCAGCGTCACGAACGGCGCGGAGCGCGCCTACAACTACATCGGCGGCGAGTACCCGTTAGCCATCAAGCGCTTCCGCAAGGCGGTTGCCGACGCGGAACGGCTCGGCCTGATTGGCGACAATATTCTCGGCACGGGCCACAGCGTGGAAGTACGCGTGCGCACCGGCGGTGGCGCCTATGTCTGCGGCGAAGGCTCGGCGCTGATGTACTCGGTGATGGGTGTGCGCGGGCAGCCGCGTACCAAGCCGCCGCGCTCCGTCGAAGAGGGCCTCTGGAAGCGTCCCACCATCCTGAACAACACCGAAACCCTCGCGAACGTCCCCGCCATCATCAACAAGGGCGGCGCGTGGTTCGCCGGCATCGGCACGGAGAAGAGTACCGGCACCAAGCTGATGACCGTGCAGGGCGCGCTCAACTACGTTGGCCTCGTCGAAGTGCCGATGGGGGTCAATCTCAAGGTTCTCGTCGAGGAAATCTGGGGCGGCATGCGCCCGGGCCACGAGTTTGTCGGCATCCAGACCGGCGGCGTTTCCGCCGGCCCGCTAACCGCCGAACTGTTGGACAACCCGGTCGATTTCGACTCCCTGACCAGCATCGGCGGCATGCTGGGCTCTGGCGGCTTCGTGGTCTTCGACCAGACCGTCTGCCCGGTCGACTTCGCCCGGTACCTGATGGCCTTCAATCGCGTCGAGTCCTGCTCGAAGTGCGTGCCCTGCCGTCTCGGCAACCCGGCGCTGGTCGAGATGCTCGACCGGATCCGCCTCGGGGCCGGCAACATCAACGACCTGCCCCTGATGGAGCGCACCTCGAAGCACATCATCGAGCTGTCATTGTGCGGCCTCGGTCAGGTGGCTCCCATGCCCCTGCTCGGCATGCTCAAGATGTACCCCGAGTCGTTCCGCGAGCACATCACCACGCACACCTGTACCGCCGGGGTATGTGAGATGGGCGGCGTGCCGCAGCTCGCCGCCGTCGCAGACTAGGCCGGTTCCGACGTCGGGAATGACCTCGCGCTACTGCGCGAGGTCAATCTCGATCCCCAATCCCTGCTCGCGAGCGCGCTCAACCGCGCGCTTTGCCACCACCATATCCTGCACCGCGTTCCCGACTGACTTGAAGAACGTGATCTCCTCAGCGGACGTGCGGCCGGTGGCGTCGCCGTTTACCAGCATCCCCAGTTCTTTCGCGAAATGCGCGCGGTCCACCAGCCCGTTGTTCAGCGGGATGATGAGGTCGCCACCCTCTTCCAGCGCTGCGTCGATGGCGTCCACCACGACCGTGGCCCGCGCCACCGTCTCCGCGGGCACCTCCTGCATCTGCGGCGTGTAGGCGCCCACCCCGCTGACATGCGTTCCCGGCTTCAAGTCAGCATCGCTGAACACCGGCTTGCGAGACGTCGTCGCCGTGCACACGATGTCAGACACACGGACCGCGCCGGCGCTGTCCGTCGACGTCTCGACCAACCCCACCAGATCCGGCCAGTCCTGCGCAATGCCGGCCTTCAACCGCTCCAGCGCTGCGTCGTTCACGTCCACCGCGATGACGCGCTCGATAGGCCGTACCGCGCAGATAGCGGCAATTTGGGTCACGCCCTGTGCCCCGGCGCCAATCACCGTCAGCACGCGGCTGTCAGGGCGCGCCAGCAGATCCGCGGCGGCGCCAGACACGGCGCCGGTGCGCAGCGCCGTCAGGTAGGCGCCATCCATGATCGCCATCGGCTGCCCGGTCGTCGTGTCCACCAGCATGACCAGCGCGTGGATGGCTGGCAGCCCCTGCGCCGGATTGTTGCGGAACACGTTGACCGATTTCAGGCCGAGCGCGTCCATTGCTGGCACGTAGGCCGGCATGAAAAGCGCGTCCGCCTCCCGGTCCGGCAGCGGAATGACCGTGCGCAAGGGCGAAACCGTGCGCCCGGCGGAGAGTTCGCCGAACGCCTGCTTCATGAGTGCGATGGCATCGGGCATCGAGACTAGCGCCCGCACCTGATTTCGTGTCAACGCCAACATGGATGGTTGTCTCCCTCGTATGTCGTCACCCCAGACCTGGCAGTCTATCGCCCACTGGCGGGGTGAACAACAGCGCCGTCTACGACGTTCCAACGGTGACAAATGGGTGACGCGGGCCGGGGGTGGCCCGGAAACGCTGTGCTATACATGCTCGCGGCCGGCGCCCGGGCACAGAACGCACCGCCCCGCGGCCAACAAGGAGCCAACACCATGACGAGCCGCGCGCACGAGCGGGCCAATCACGCGGAGTCGCAGACGCCGCTGCTCGACCGCATTGCCTCACCGGACGATCTCAAGCGCATCCCCCTTTCCAATCTTCCCGCGCTGGCTGACGAGATCCGCAGTGAGCTCATCACGATTGTCAGCCGCAATGGCGGTCACCTCGGCGCCTCGCTCGGGGCGGTGGAACTGACGATTGCGCTGCACTGGGTCTTTTCGTCGCCGCGAGACCGCATTGTCTGGGACGTCGGGCACCAGGCCTACACGCACAAACTGCTGACCGGCCGCCGGGAGCGCTTCACGACCCTTCGGCAAGAGGGCGGCATCTCTGGCTTCCTCTCCCGCGACGAGAGCGAGCACGATGCCTTCGGAGCCGGCCACGCCTCCACCTCGATCTCGGCGGCGCTGGGAATGGCCGTAGCCTTCTCGCAAGGCCCCGATCCCGACCGGCGCGTGGTCGCCGTCATCGGGGACGGCGCGCTAACCGGCGGGATGGCGTTCGAGGCGCTCAACAACGCCGGCATCCTTGATCTGCCCTTCCTCGTGATCCTGAACGACAACGAGATGTCGATTGCGCCCAACGTGGGCGCGCTCTCCCAGTACCTTGACCGCGTGCGCACCGATCCCCGGTACAACCGCGCCAAGGACGAGATTGCGCGCATCGCCGACCGGCTGCCGCAAGGCGATCTCCTCGTGGAGCTGGGCAAGCGGTGGAAGGACTCCGTCAAGGAGTTCCTGTACCACTCGATGATCTGGGAGGAGCTCGGCTTCACCTACATGGGCCCGGTGGACGGCCACGACACCCGGGGATTGGTAGAGGCGCTGCGTCAGGCGAAGCTGGTCAACGGCCCGGTCTTCCTGCACGTCGTCACCGAAAAGGGCCGGGGCTTCGCCGCCGCGAAGACGGACCGCGAGCGCGGCCATGCCGTGTCGGCGCCGGCGCCGAAGGGCGCGCCAGCGTCGCCGCCCAAGTATCAGGACGTCTTCGCCGAGACGGTGATCGAGCTCGCTAACAGTGACCCGCGCGTGGTCGCGATCACAGCGGCGATGCCGACCGGCACCTCGCTGGCGAAGTTTCAGGCGAAGCACCCGGAGCGCTTCTTCGACGTCGGCATCGCGGAACAGCACGCCGTCACCTTCGCTGCCGGGTTGGCCGCTGAAGGCATGCGCCCGGTCGTCGGCATCTATTCGACGTTTCTCCAGCGGGCGTACGACCAGATCGTGCACGATGTCTGCCTGCAGCGCCTTCCAGTTACGTTCGCCCTCGACCGCGCTGGTTTCGCGGGTGATGACGGGCGCACCCACCACGGCATCTTCGACCTCTCGTACTTGCGGTGCCTCCCGAACATGACGGTTATGGCGCCGAAGGACGAAAACGAACTGCGGATGATGCTGACCACCGCCATTCAGGAGATTGACGGCCCGGTCGCCATTCGCTACCCGCGCGGCGCCGGGGTTGGCGTCGCGATGACCGACACGCTGCACCCGCTGCCGGTGGGCCGGGCCGAAATACTGCGCGAAGGCGGGGATGTCGCCATCCTTGCGGTTGGCTCCATGGTCCTTGCCGCCGACCGCGCCGCCGACCAGTTGCAGGCGGAGGGCATTCAGGCCACCGTCGTCAACGCCCGTTTCGTGAAGCCGCTCGACGCTCGGCTGTTCCGGCGCCTCGCAGACGAAATCGGCGCCATCGTGACGGTGGAAGAAAGCGCGGCCGCCGGTGGCTTCGGGTCCGGGGTGCTTGAGTTGCTCTCGGCCTCCGGTCACGCGGCGCCGGTGCGGGTGCTGGGCGTGCCTGACCGCGTCTTTGAGCACGCGTCACAGGGGCGCTTGCGTGAGCTGGCGGGGCTCGATGCCGCCGGGATCGCCGCCGCCGCCCGGGACGTCCTGAAGGAACGCGCTGCAATTCAGGCGTTGCCTCCAGTCGCCGCCGCCGGGAGTGTCAGGTAGACTCGAGGCACGAATCCATTCGAGCGCGCCCCTCGCGGGGCGCCCAAGCATCCGGGCGAGGCCACGTGTGACCAGCTCATCCCTCTCGCCGCCGGACGCGCCACCCCTTTCGGTCGTGCCGGCGCAACACAACGCAGAGGCGCCGTGGCCGGGGCTCGCCGCGGCTGCAGCCGCACGCGGCGTCCTCGTTGGGACGGATGCGCTCGCTCAACTGATCACCTATCGGGATCTCCTCGCCGAGCGCAGCCTGCAGTTCAACCTCACGGCGATTCGAGACCCGGAGGGCATCGAGCGCCGGCTGATGCTCGATGCGCTTTCGATGATCCCCGCGCTCGACGCGTGGCTGCCGGCAGCCGAGGGCAGATCGCCCCGCGCAATTGACGTTGGCAGCGGCGCTGGTTTCCCCGGACTCGTGCTAAAAATCGCCCGGCCCGATCTGGACGTGGTGCTGATCGACGCCACGGGAAAGAAAGTTCGCTTCCTTCAGGAGGTCATTGAGGCCACGGGGTTGCGCGGCATTTCGGCTGTGCACGGCCGCGCCGAAGAATTGGCGCGTGATCCGTCGTACCGGGAGCGGTTCCACCTCACCACTGCGCGGGCAGTTGCCAGCTTGCCGGTGCTGCTTGAGCTGACCACGCCGTTTCTCGATGTTGGCGGTGTCGGGCTGTTCCCCAAAAGCCTCGATCTGGATGCCGAACTCAAGCACAGTGCGCACGCCGCCAGGGTTCTTGGCTGCCGGTTTGCCTCGTCAGTGCTAATGCCGGGAGAAGAGTCGCGGCTGGTCATCGTCGAAAAGACCACCCTAACTCCCCGGGCCTATCCACGCGCGACTGGCATCCCGTCGCAAACGCCGTTAGGGGGCGCGTCGTGACCGCCGCGCCCCGGGTTTGCACGCCACGCATCTTCTACCGCAAGGAAAAACTGCGCGGCGCCTGCTGGGAATATCAGGTTTCCGGCGGTTGGATGACCGTCGAGACGCCCGAGGGCGCGCGAGACCTCCTGCACCACCGGTTCGCGTTCTACCGCGCGCGCGAGGTCGAGGTGCGGACGCCGGCCGGCATCGAACGCATGCACCGCACCGGGGCCGAGCAATGGTTCTTCCCGGACCGCTGGTTCTCCCTGTTGCGGTTCATCACTTCCGATGATCGCACGGTTGGTTATTACGTCAACTTCTCCCGGCCGCTGGCCGAACTGCGCGCCAATTACTACCGGGATCTGGACCTCGAACTCGATCTCTGGATCGAGCCGGATGGCACCTCGACCGAGCTGGACCGGGACGAGTTTGCTGCTGAGGTTGCCACCGAGCGCCTGACCCGCGAGTGGGCGACGGCTGTCGATGAAGCCTGTGTCTCCGTCTCCGACGCCGTAACGGAGTCGATCCTGCGCCACGGGCCGGATATGGAACTCGATCGCGATCCGGTCACCGGCATCCCCGGCTTCATCCTCCGCGCTTGAGCTGACGGCCTCCCATTGACACGCTTGATGACCAGGAGCTCCCGGCTTCTCGTGGCCAGCCTGAATCCGCCGATCCCAACGACAGCTGGAGGCTGAGATGCTCTATTCACGGCGCCTCCTGGCTGTCGTCCTTGTCCTGTTCACCATCGCCATTGCCGGAGGCCCAGCGTGGGCCCAGAGCGAAGCCAGCTTGCCGCCAGGCATCCTTGCGCTGGAAGTGGACGGCCAGTCGATCAACTCGCTCACGAGCCCGGTCACCGACTCCTCGACGCCGGAGGTTTCCGGCCGTGCCGATGGCACAGTGACCAGCATCACGTTGAGCATCTCCAACGCTGAGGAAACTCGCTTCGCGGCGCCGATCAGCACCGGCGGCCGCTTTCGCGCCACGCCGCCGCAAGAGCTGCCAGACGGCGAATACACGCTTGCGGTAAATGATGTGCAGGCGGGGACGTTTACGATCAGCGGAGGTGTATCTGGCGATCGCCGGCCGGGAGCCTTGCTCGATATCGCCCGCGTGACGCCGTATCCCGCCGACGCCGCTGAGTCGCTGCCGGCGCTGGCATTCCTTGATGGACGCTTCTACTCGCTCGCCGACGAAGCCGCTCGGGTGGCTGCGCGTAATCCGAACGGACCAGCGGCCCGGGAGATCGAACGCCAGTTGGCTATGGCGGGCTGGCTGCAACGCTACGAGAGCCGGCTGGCCGTCCCCAACGCTGACCAGCCGCGCCGGTTCGACGTCCAGATCTCTTCCTTCGTGGTGGAGTACGCCTCAGGAGCCGATGCCCGAACGGCGTTTGACTCGCTGGACTCGCCGGGTGAGGTGGAGTTCGAGACCGTCGGCGATGAGTCGCAACTCACGCTGCTGGCAGGCGAGACGCCCGACACTGGCGGGGCGTATCAGGCGGCACGCCTGGTGTTTCGGGTCGGTCCCCTGCTCTGCGTCATCGTCTACGCGGATTTGCAGAACCAGCCGCCTGATCTGACCCTGCTGGGCAACATCGGCAGCGCCGTAGCCGCCCGGGGAGGCCTGGTTGCGGACCGGCAAGTGACGCCGCTGGGCAGCATGGCGTTGCGCCTGGATCTTGAAACGGCAATAGCCGACCCGGCGGTCGAAGCGCTCTATGAAAACCGGGCCGGGGCGCTGACGGCGATCTTCGGCGAAGAGGAGACCACACGCGCCGCGCGTGCCGAACTGCTCAGCGCCACTACCGATGCCTTCAGCACGACCACCAGCGGGACGTTCACGCGCGATGAGGATTCGCGGCTCGGCCGGCGGACAGTACCCAGCGCCACACCGTTGCCAGAAGTAGCTGCCGGTACAGCCATCGCTGCTGGCGACGACGCCAGCGCGACGACGTCGGTCATGGTGCAGACCGCACTCTATGCTTTTGCCTCGGAGGACGAGGCATCCTCATGGTTGGCAAACGAGCGACAGCGACTCGCTGCCGCGCCGCCGGGCATCACGCAGTACACCCCGCTCACCGATGCGCCCGCGCTCGCCGATCAGGCCGCAGTGCTGGCCGCCTCCACCACAACGGACAGCGGTGAGCAGTTCGAGGGGTACCGCATCCTGACGCGCTCCGGGGGTATCGTGGCCATGTTGGATGTGCAGAGCAATCCGGGCGTGTCGTTGCGCGGGGCGGTTGGGATGATGGAAGATCAGCTCGCCTGCATCGAAGCTCAGGGGTGCGCCGGAGCCACATCGTTGCCTGGCAGCATGTTCGGGGGCCGTGACCGGCCGGAAGGCTAATCGCCGCCCGGCTCTGACGTCATATATCCTCTGGCCGCAGGCCGGACGGCCGCCGCGCGATCCCGATGGAGCGGTCATAGCGCAACCGCCGCTCAGGATCGGAGAGCTCGTCCTTCGCCTCAAGAATGTCACGCATGCGTGCCGCCGCGTCCGGCTCGGTTGAGGTATCAGGGTGGTACTTTCGGGCGAGGCGACGGAAGGCAGCGTCAATCACTTCCGGGTCGGCCGCCGGATCAACCTGCAGCACCTGGTAGTAGGTCCGCTTGTTCGGCCCCGTTGTTGGACCGAGGGCGGCTCCCAGCCGTCGCAGACGCGCCAGCAGCTCCTCTTCCGTCATCAACTGGTTGGCGAACTCTTGCCGCGATTCTGCGGGCACCGCAAATCGCTGCATGCAGGTCCGGCATTCCAACACCATCTGGTCGCGGAACGCCACCGTTGGAATGGAGTAGACCGTCACCTTGCGTTTCGCATCGAACGCGACGAACGGCCCGGTCGCCTTGCATTTCTGGCACGTCAGCAGCAGGAAGCCGCGCGGCTCCATGTAGTCCTTGGCGCTGAGGCCGTAGAGAAGAGGAAGCACCATGGGGGAATCAGTCGTTTCCTGTCAGCTGGCGAACGGCTGGTCTCGTGCTGTCGATGATACCCCGTCAGCTTGCTGAGTGAACGAGCTCCACCGTCCGCGCGAGGTTGGCCGGGTCCGTCTCCGGCAGAATGCCGTGACCCAGGTTAAAAATGTGGCCCGGCGCTTCGGCGGCCTCCTCCAGAATCCCCCGGGACGCCGCCTCCACGACCGGCCACGGCGCCAGCATCAGCGCCGGATCGAGGTTCCCCTGGACCGCAACGTTCGCAGGCAGCCGATTCCGTGCGTCAGCAATAGACGTCCGCCAATCCAGGCTCACGACCTGGCAGCCACTGCGGCCGATGTCACCGAGCAACGTGTCCGTGCCGGTGCTGAAGTGAATGGCCGGCGCTAACGGGCTGACGGCGGCGAAGATTTCCCGCGTGTACGGCAACACCGACTGCCTGAAGGTCTCGCGGTCTAGAAGGCCCAGCCATGAGTCGAACAGTTGCACGGCGTCGGCGCCGGCCCGCGCCTGCTCGGTCAGGTAGTCTACGGTCACTGCGGTCAACCGCTGCATGAGCGCGTGCCAAAGCTCGGGCGCGCCGTAGAGCATCGCCTTGGCGCGCGGGAACTCCCGCGAGGGCTTGCCCTCGACGAGATAGCACGCCAGGGTGAACGGCGCCCCGGCGAACCCAAGCAGCGCGGCTCGTTCGCCCAACTCGCCGCGCAGCAGGCGCAAAGCCTCCATCACGTATGGCACGCTCTCGATTGCGGGCCGCAACTCCAGCCGCGCAATATCCTCCGCCGTCCTGATCGGCGCCGCGATGACCGGCCCGACGCCCGGTTTGATCTCGAACGGAACCCCAAGACACGCCAACGGCAACATGATGTCGGCGAACAACACGGCGGCATCGACGCCCAGTAGGTCAACAGGCAGCATTGTCGCCGCCGCCGCCAGTTCCGGCGTGGTGGCCATCTCCATGAACGAGTGCCGTAGCCGCATCGCCCGGTACTCGGGGAGGCAACGGCCGGCCTGGCGCATAAACCAGACCGGCGTGCAGTCGGTCACCTCACCAGCCGCCGCCGCCAGAAATCGTTGGCGGCCGGTCATGGCTGCCTGGGCCGTCGCCGTAGTCTCAGACTGGGTCAGGTCTAGTCTCCCCATTCACTGCGCACGTCGATGCGCCGGGAGGCGCCCAGGCGGCCCTCCCGCAGCCAGCGCACGGCATCCTTGGCGTGGTAGGTGATGATGCGGTCAGCGCCTGCCCGCTTGATCGAGGTCAGCGTTTCGAGCGTAGTCCGGCGCTCGTCAAGCCAGCCAAGCTGCGCCGCCGCCTTGATCATGGCGTACTCGCCGGAGACGTTGTACGCGAAGATCGGCACGTTGAAGGTATCCCGCGCCATCCGGATGACATCGAGGTACGCCAGCGCCGGCTTGACGATCACCATATCGGCGCCTTCGTCCAAATCGATGTCGATCTCGCGCATGGCCTCGCGCGCGTTGGCGGGGTCCATCTGGTGGGAGCGCCGATCACCGAAAGCCGGCATGCTGCCGGCGGCCTCGCGGAACGGCCCGTAGAACGCCGAGGCATATTTCACCGCGTAGGACATGATCGGCAGGTTGATGAAGCCTGCCTCGTCCAACGCTGCCCGGATGGCGCCCACGCGGCCGTCCATCATGTCCGATGGCGCGATGACGTCCGCTCCCGCCTGCGCCTGACTGACTGCCACGCGCGTCAGGAGCTCGACCGTGCGGTCGTTGTCCACCTCGCAGCCATCGAGGATGCCGCAGTGGCCGTGGTCGGTGTACTCGCACGCGCACACGTCGCCGATGGTCACCAGCTCCGGGTTCTCGCTCTTGATCACCCGCAGCGCCTGCTGAATGATGCCCTCGGGGTCGTAGGCGCCGCTGGCCTGACTATCTTTCTCTTCGGGGATGCCGAACAGCAGGACACCCCCGATGCCAAGCTCTGACAGCTCTTCCAGTTCGCGCGGCAGTTGATCCAGCGAGAGCTGAAACTGCCCGGGCATCGACAGGATTTCGTGGCGCACGTTGAACCCGTGTGACACAAACAGCGGGAGCACAAAGTCTTCCGGCACCAGGCGCGTCTCACGCACCATGGTGCGCAGCGACTCGCTGCCCCGCAAGCGCCGCGTTCGGCGCACGCTGTTCATGCTTCCCGGTACGACGCCTCTCGTGTCGGTCATCGCCCTGCCATCCTTTCACTCGAATACATGGAATCGCTCAAGGCAACGGGTTCGGCCAGAACTCGTCGCTGGGTCCAGAACTCCGCCACTGCATCGGCTATCGCCTCGGCGCCGGGGTCCCGGCTGACCGCCGCGACGGCAAACCCGGCAGTGCGGGCAGCTTCGGCAGTCACCGTTCCCGCGCAGACAGCCGGGATTGCGGCTGCGGCGCTCCACCCATCCCCCAGCAGCGTGCGCAATCCGCTGATGGCGGACGGCGAGGAGAAGAGCAGCGCATCAACCTGCCGGTTGCGCACGAGGTCGTGAATAACTGGGTCACTGTGGGTCTCGGGTAGCGTGCGGTAGGCATCGACCACGTGGAGTGGCACGCCGCATCCGCGCAGCGCAGCCGGGAAATCTTCGCGCCCGGTTGCCGAGCGGGGAAACAGCACGCGATCGTCGGGTGTCAACCGGGGCAGCAACGCCGCCGCCAGCGCCTGCGCGGTTGCCTGCGCTGGCCTGATCTCGACCGCGAAACCTGCTTCCCGCGCGGCCTGCGCAGTGGCGGCGCCCACAGCAGCGACCCGCACCGCTTGCAGGTCAGCGACCGCAAGGCCCAACGCGTGCGCCCGGCTGCCAACGGCATCCACCGCGTTCACGCTCGTCAACA
>JASGGF010000003.1:0-42666 GCA_047605145.1 Thermomicrobiales bacterium
ATTCGGCGTCACGGGGTGATTCGCGTGATTTGCGTCAACCCGCGGCACAAGCAGCGGCAGGGCTAAACGCCCCAGCGCGACCAAGAGGGGACAAGACGTGGCGAGAATCGCGGGAGTCGATCTTCCTCGCGACAAGCGGGTAGAGGCGGCGCTTCCCTACATCTATGGCATCGGCCTGCACACCAGCCAGGTGCTGCTGCAGCGGACCGGGGTGAATCCGGATACCCGTGTGCGTGATCTTACTGACGATGAAGTAAATCGCTTGCGCGAAATCGTCGATAAGGAAATGCGGGTCGAGGGTGATCTGCGCCGCGAAGTGGCGATGAACATCAAGCGCCTGATGGATATCGGGTGCTACCGCGGCCTGCGCCACCGGCGCGGTCTGCCGACGCGCGGCCAGCGCACCCGCACGAACGCGCGGACGCGGCGTGGCCCCCGGCGCGCGGTGGGTGGACGCAAGAAGAAGTAACCATAGCGAACGCAACCGGGCGCGGAGCTGGTGATTGCTCCGCGCGCGCCAATGGAGGACGTACAGGACAATGGCGGACAAGCGACGAGGCGGTGGAAAGGGCAAGACGCGCGTACGGCGCCGAGACCGGAAGAATATTCCTCGCGGCAAGGCCTACGTGCAGGCGACCTTCAACAACACCATCATCACCATGACCGACCCGGCTGGCAACGTCATCTCCTGGTCCAGCGCGGGCGCAAATGGCTTCAAGGGCAGCCGCAAGAGCACGCCCTACGCGGCGCAGGTGACCGCCGAGGCGGCGGCCCGCAAGGCAATGGAGCACGGCCTGCGCCAGGTCGATGTGTTCGTGAAGGGTCCCGGCTCGGGGCGCGAGATGGCGATCCGCTCGCTCCAGTCCAGCGGCGTGCAGGTGATCTCGATCACCGACACGACGCCGATCCCGTTCAACGGGTGCCGCCCGCCGAAGCGCCGCCGCGTCTAACACCGCAGCGGCAGTTCCGCGCCGGGCGCAACCCGGCGCATCGTTCAACGCGCCCGTCCCTGGGTATGCAATCGTCGTGGTCGTGACGAGGACAGGGCGCCACACCGCAGGCATGGAGGCAAGGCATCTTGTTGGAGCGACCACAGTTTCACATTGAGACGGTCGAGACGGGCCTGAATTATGGCCGCTACAAGGCTGAGCCGATGGAGCCGGGCTACGGCACCACGCTCGGCAATGCGCTGCGCCGGATCCTGCTTCGTTCTCTCGAAGGCGCGGCGATCTCGCGGGTGCGACTCGACAACGTCTGGCACGAGTTCTCCACGATCCCGGGCGTCCGCGAGGACGTGACCGAGATTGTGCTGAACCTGAAGCGGATCCGGTTGAAGCGATCCATGGACATCGCCAGTGATGCCCGCGCGCACCTGTATGTGCGCGGGGATTCGGCGGGCGAGCGAGTGGTGACGGCGGGTGACGTCGTCTGGCCGGCCGAGGTTGAAGTGATCAACCCGGAGCAGGTCATCGCCACCATCGATTCGTCTGACGGCGTGATCGACATGGACATCTGGGTCACGCAGGATCGCGGGTACAAGTCGGCGGAGTTGCAGGAGTCTTACGCCATTGGCGAGATTCCAATCGATGCCATCTACACCCCGATCGAGCGTGTCAACTTCGTGGTGGAGCACACTCGGGTGGGCGGCGCCACAGACTTCGACCGGCTGATCATCGAGGTGCTGACCGACGGCACCATCGAGCCCGACGATGCCCTGGCCGAGGCGGCTCGCATTCTGGCGAAGCAGGCGACGGTGTTCGCCGGCCTGGACCAGAAGCAGGTGGCCGAGGAAAGCAGTGGCGGCCTGGAGATTCCGGACGAGGTCCTGAACAAGCCGCTGGCGGACCTGAACCTGTCGCCGCGCGTGCTGAACGCGCTGCGCAGCCGCCAGATCGAGCGCGTTGGCCAGGTGCTGACCATCGAGCCCGATCAGCTGCTTTCTATCCGCAACTTCGGCCCGCGTTCGCTGACCGAGTTGCGCGAGAAGCTGGCTGAGTTCGGCTACCTGCCAGAGGGCGATGTTGGCATCGCCAGCACCGGCTATCTGGATGGGCTGAATCTGGACGACGACAGCACAGACGAGTTTGACGGAGATGTGCTCTCCGGCACTGATGAGGATATGGCCGAGGCAGTAGCGTCGCTACGGGGCCTGGGCGCGACCGAGGAGAACTGACATGAGGCACCGCAAGGCGGGCCGCAAGTTCGGCCGCAACCCGGCCCAGCGGCGGGCGCTGCTGCGCCAGTTGACGATTTCGATGATCAACGACGAGCGCGTGACCACCACGGAGGCGAAGGCGAAGACCCTGCGCCCCATCGTGGAGAAGCTGGTCACCATCGCGCGCGAGGATTCGCTCCACCACCGCAAGCTGGTGATGTCGAAGATCGACAACGAGAAGGCGACGGTCAAGCTGTTCGAGGTCATTGCTCCCCGGTTCGAGGAGCAGCCCGGCGGCTACACCCGGATCGCCAAGCTGGGCGTGCGGCACGGCGATGCGGCGCCGCTGGCGCTCATCGAGTTCATCGAGGCGTAGTCGCACTGGCGCAATGTCCAGCTTCCGGTTGACGCTCGCCTACGACGGCACGGACTTTGCCGGTTCGCAGGTGCAACCGGGCCAGCGTACGGTCCAGGGGGATCTGGAAGCGACGCTGCGGCGGCTGGGTGGAGATGCGGTCTCCACGGTCTTCGCGGGGCGGACGGATCGGGGAGTTCACGCCGCCGGGCAAGTGGTCGCGGTTCGCTTCCCGGAGTGGCGAGCCGGCACGCAGGCGCTGGAGAACGCGTTGGCGGCCCGGTTGCCGGGTGACCTGGCGGCACGGCACGTCGAAGCATGCGGGGAAGCGTTCAACCCGCGCTTCGATGCACAGTGGCGGGAATACCGCTACTGGATCGCGCCGGGGGTACGCAGTCCCTTTTGGGGCCGATACGCCTGGCTCCTACGGGATGACGTGGATGTCGTCCGGATGGACGCCGCCGCGCAGGCGTTGCTGGGGACGCACGATTTCGCCTCCTTCGCCGGAGGCGGGGAAGGCGTTCCGTGGTCGGACCGGGCGGCGCGGCCTCGCGGGACGGTGCGGACGTTGTACCGCTGCCAGGTGCGGCGGATGGCGGCGGACGCAGGACCGGGCCGGGATGTCGCCGCTGAGGCGATCGAGGTGCGGATCGCGGCGGATGGATTTCTGCCGCGGATGGTGCGGAACATCACTGGCGCACTGGTCGAAATCGGCCAGGAGCGACAGGAGCCGGGCTGGATCCGTGAGATCCTGGCGGCCCGGGACCGGCGGCAGGGTTCGCCCGTGGCGCCGGCGCATGGTTTGACACTCTGGCGGGTCGGGTATGCCGGCGACGCCTTGAACGACGAGTAGTGGCGTCCCGGGCGGGCCGCCCGGCAGGGATCTTGAGGAGTTCGAACATGGAACGGCGCACGTGGTCGCCAAAGCTGGCGGATACACAAACTGGGAAGCGGTGGTACATCGTTGACGCCGAGGGGCAGACTCTCGGCCGGCTGGCCTCGGTGATTGCCTCCACGCTGCGTGGCAAGACGAAGCCGACGTTCAGCCCCCACATGGATATGGGCGATTACGTTATCGTGATCAACGCGGAAAAGATCGCCGTGACCGGGAAGAAGGAGATCCAGAAGGAATACTTCCGGCACTCCGGGTACCCGGGCGGGCTGCACCGGCAGAACCTGAAGCAGCTGCGGGGCGCGCACCCGGAGCGCATCATCCACGGCGCAGTGCGCGGCATGCTCCCCAAGAACGTGCTGGGCGAGCAGCAGTTGCGCAAGCTCAAGGTCTATGTTGGCTCGGAGCACCCGCACGCGCAGCAGAAGCCGGAATCGCTGACGGTTTAGCATTCACCAGACGACGCAGGCGCAGGAGAGAACAGCACATGACGGACGCGGGATACATCTGGAGCGTGGGGCGGCGCAAGACTGCTGTTGCCCGCGTCCGGCTCTACCCGGGGTCGGGCAAGATCACGGTCAACGGCAAGCCGGCCCTGGACTACTTTGGCGGCCGCCTCATTCACCAGCAGTCGCTGCGTGAAGCGCTGAACCTGACGGGCACGCAGGAGCGCTTCGACATCACGGTGCGCGTGGTGGGCGGCGGCGTGACCGGCCAGGCCGGCGCCATTCGCCACGGCATTGCGCGCGCGCTGATCAAGTTCGACGGCGATCTTCGCCCGGCGTTGAAGCGCGCCAAGCTGCTGACGCGCGATGCGCGGGTCAAGGAGCGCAAGAAGGTCGGTCTCAAGCGGGCCCGCAAGGCGCCTCAGTACACGAAGCGCTAATTTCAGCGGTTCGGAGTCTCGAAACCAGAGCGGGGTGGCGCGAAATGCGTCACCCCGTTTCATTTCCGGCGCTGTGTGGCAATGCCTCGCTGCCTGGAGAGCCTGCGCATTCCTTCCGGGCGCGGTCGAGGCTATCGCGATGGCGGTTGACTGGCGACAAGGCCCTTCGACAAGCTCAGGAAATCATCTTTGGGTGGCGCCGCCGGGATCTCGCTGATTCGTTGTCGCCGCCATTCCGGTCGGTTGGTGCAGGGGAGCAGGCTGCAACGGTGCACCTGCAACCTACGCGTGATGCCCTGAGCTTGTCGAAGGACCTCGTTGCCGGCCGTGAAGTGCCGGGGCTATTGCGACATCCCGGCTGGGGGTGCACGGTGACACCCCGGAATGCGTGAATTGCCTCGGAATCGAGACTCCAACAGGAGCCGCCTGCGGTGAGCAGAAATCAGGCGCCGCGCGACGTCCGGCTTTGTTCGTATCGCCCGATCCCTTCGCGCAGCGCGCTCAGGTGGCCGCGGCAGCGCTCATAGACGTAGTCGCTGGCCCGAATCGCGCCGATGGCGGCGGCCCGCGGTGTCGTGGGGAACGGCGTCATGCGCGACGACGCAATGGCGACGACGAGTGGGTGCTCGCGGTCGAGGGCGGCGTGGAGCGCCCGGCACGCGACACGATCCAACCCGACCGCCGCACGGGAGGGGGCGCTGTCCCGCACACGGATCAGGCGCAGCCGGGGGCCGAGCCGGGTCACTGCCGCCTCTGCCTCCCACGTGGGGTCGAGGCGGCCGGTGAGATCGAGCGCCAGCCCGAGATCCCATTCTTCGGCGAACCGCCGCAACGCGCCGAGCTGCACCAGGTGCGGCCGGCCGCCACGCAGATGCGCTGCGGTCAACCCGATCATCGGCGACGCCTTCGGGTTCAGAAGCACAGGCTGCGCCATGCGGCTCAGGTCCCGGTGCTGCAGTGATCCGGCCACGATCACGGTTGCCGGCAGGGCGCCAAACTGCTGATCGGCGAGCGACTTCTGGAGCGCGACGACCCGGGGGTTGCTCAATTGCTCGGCTGAGGTCCAGATCGTTGCCGCCGGGATGTACGCGCCGTCGTGGCCCCCCTGCCTCGCCAACCAGATTCCGCCGGCGGAGGTCGCGTCAATGTCGAGCGAGCCAAGCCCGGCCTCAGCAGCGACGTGCTGGTACATCCAGGCAGGCATGAGGGATCCGCGCGTCGAGTAGGCGACGGTGACAAGAGGAGTGGGGAGGCGGCGGGACATGGCTACCGTTTCCCGGGGCGATCAGCCGGCGGCGTAGAACAGCGAAGCGGCCGAATGAGGAGCCCAGTCTAGCACCGCCCGAACTGCCGCTCAACGGCCCCCGCTGGTCGTCAGGTGCAGGCCGGGCGTGGCGAGGATCACCTCGCCGCCAAAGACTGCGGCAGCCTCTGCCACGGCGCGTTCCGGGTCATGTTCGGCCCACAGGTGCGTCAGGACCAGCGTGCCAGCGCCTGCCTCGCAGGCGAGCGCTGCTGCCTCCGCCGGGGTCAGGTGCCCGCGCATACCATAATTCTCTGTCTCATCCGGACGAGCGGTCCCCTCCGCGATGACGAGGCTGGCGCCTGCCGCGAGTGGCAGCAGATCAGCGGAGGGGCCGGTGTCGGCCGTGAAGAAGAGGTCACCAGCGCCGTCATCTGGGCTCACCCGCATGGCCCAGCAGGGCACGTAGTGGACGGTGGGGCGGAAGCGCAACGTCAGTGTGCCGATGGAAAGAGGCGCGTCCGGGTCGTACTCCTGGATGTGGAAGACCGCGTAGAAATGACGCGCATCATCCTCGCCGGCGAAGGCCAGGGCAGCGCCCTCCAGAAAGGCCTTTCCGCCAGGCGGAACCCAAAGCGGGACCGGCGCCGGCGCCGCCACCGGGTTGTACGCCAACGCGTAGCGGAGCGCAAAGACGTCCAGCATGTGATCGAGGTGGAGGTGGGAGAGCACCACGGCATCGAGGGTGCGGAAATCCGTGTGCCGGCGCAGCTCCGGCAGCGTGCCGGGCCCGAGATCGAGCACGATGCACGTGCCGGCGTGCTCCACCAGGTACCCGCTGCACCCTTGCCCCGGGGAAACTCCGGCGGCGCTACCGCCAAGGATCGTGATATCCAGACCCACGCTCACTCCTCCTCCAGGCATCGACGCCGCGACGATTGTGCCAGATCGCCCAGCGTTGACGATGTGCGAGAGGAACGGTAGACTTGCGCGAACGCCTGTGAAGAGGGACCTGGTGGCGCAAACGATCAAAACAGATTCGGCGGCAACGCCGTCTCACGGACCGCAAGGTGCCGGGAGACGGTTTTTTTCTGTGCGCAGGAGGGCGGCATGAGCCACACGACGCTATTGCGCGGTGGCCACGTCGTCGATCCCGCGCTTGGCCTCGACGGCCGGGCCGACGTGCGGCTGGCCGGTGGCCGGGTGGCCGCGTTAGGCTCCCTGACCCCGGAGGCTGGCGAAGAGGTCATCGACATCGACGGCCTTGTGGTGACGCCGGGCTTGATCGACGTGCATGTCCACCTGCGCGAGCCGGGGCAGGAGTGGAAGGAAACCATCGGCACCGGCAGTCAGGCTGCAGCCGCTGGCGGGTTCACGACCATCTTCTGCATGCCCAACACCCAGCCAGCGCTTGATTCCGTGGCGGTGCTGGAAGAGTTGCGCCGCCGCGCCGCTCGCGATAGCGCTGTGCGGGTGCACCCCATCGCCACCATCAGCGAGGGGCGGCGCGGGCGACGGCCGGCCGACTACGACGCGCTGGCGGCGGCGGGAGCCGTGGGTTTCTCGGACGATGGCGAATCGACTGAAGACTCCGCCATCATGTCTGAGGCGCTGCTGGCCTCGAAGCGGCTTGGCATCCCGGTGATGGTGCATTGCGAGGACCCGGCGCTTGTTGGCGGCGCGATGCACGAGGGGGACGTCTCCCGGCGCATCGGCGCGCGCGGCATCGCCGCTGCCGCCGAGGAAATCTTCATCCGGCGCGATCTGGCGCTGGCGGCGGATACGGGGGGCTGGCTCCACGTCTGCCATGTTTCCACGGGGCAGGGCATCGCCGACATCGCACGCGCCCGGCGCGCCGGGGTGTGGGTGACCGCAGAGGTGATGCCGCACCATCTGGTGATGAGCGACGAGTGGGTTGGGGGAAGCCGCGCGCTGGAGCTGGTTGGCGATACGCGCGGCCTTTCCGCCGCGCCGGGCCACCCCGACACGAAGGTGAATCCGCCGCTGCGGCCACCGGCGGACGCCGCCGCGCTGCTGGCGGCGTTGAAGACCGGCGAGTTCGAGGTGATCTCCACCGATCATGCGCCGCACGCCGCCGCCGAGAAGCAGGGTAAAACGCTCCAGACCGCCGCGTTCGGTTTAAGTGGCAGCGAATTTGCGCTACCCAGCCTGATGGCGCTGTGGGCCGCCGGGTTGCTGACCCTGCCGGAGATTGTGGCCGGGCTCAGCACGCGCCCCGCCGCGTTGTGGGGCCTGCCGGGCGGCACGCTGCGGCCGGGCAGCGTGGCCGACGTGACGGTGTTCGATCCGCGCGAACGGTGGACCCCGGACGCCGGGAACCTCGTCTCGCGCAGCCTCAACAGCCCGTTGCTCGGGATGGAGTTGCAAGGAAAAGCGAAGTTGACGTTTGTGCAAGGAGATGTACGGCATCGTGACTGGTAACGCGTCAACGTCGCAACGAGCTCGCTACGCCCCGCCGGCGGACGCCGCGCTGGCGCTGGCGGACGGCCGGGTGTACCGGGGTATGGCCTTTGGCGCGCCGGCGGACGCCGCCGGCGAAGTGGTGTTCACCACCACCATGGTCGGCTATCAGGAGGTCGCCACCGATCCCTCGTTCCGGGGGCAGATCGTGTGCATGACGTACCCGCTGATCGGCAACTACGGCATCCTGCCCGATCAGGATGAATCGCGTCAGCCGTGGATCTCGGCGCTGGTGGTGCGCGAAGCGTGCGACCTGCCCAGCCATGAGGGCCAGACCGGCACGATTTCCGACTACCTCGCGAGCTACGGCATCCCGGGCATTGCGGGTATCGACACCCGTGCTCTTACCCTGAACATTCGGCAGGCGGGCGATATGCGCGCCGTGCTGGTGCACAACGCCGCTGGGCTCTCTGATGACGTGTTGGTCGCGCGGGCGCAGGGAGCGCCGCTGCCGGGCGAGTTTGACGCTGTCGGCGAGGTCGCCAACCCCGAGCGTGAGGAACTGACGGCGGACGGGCCGCACGTGGTTGTCGTCGATTGCGGGGTGAAGCGCAACATCGTGCGCTCGCTGGTCAAGCGTGGCGCGCGGGTGACCATCGTGCCCTTCGGCACGCCGCTGGAGGAGATCAGCGCGCTGCAGCCGGACGGGGTGGTCGTCTCGCCCGGCCCCGGCGACCCGGCCAGTCTCGATGCGGGGCAGGCGGTGGTTGCGGGCATTGTGGAGCAGGGGGTGCCCTACTTCGGCATCTGCCTCGGCCACCAGTTGCTGGCGCGCTCCATCGGCGCCGATACGCGCAAGCTCAAGTTCGGGCACCGGGGAGGCAACCACTCGGTGCAGGATTTGAAGACGGGCCGCGTCACCATTACCTCGCAAAACCACGGGTTCGAGGTCGATGCGAGCACCGTGCCGCAGGACAAGGGCTGGGAAGTGCGCCTCGTGAATCTGAACGACGGGTCGGTCGAGGGGCTGGCGCACCGGGAGAAGCCGGTCTTTACCGTCCAGTTCCACCCGGAATCGTCGCCCGGCCCGCTCGACAATGACGGCCTGTTCGATGAGTTCCTGCAGACGATTGCGTCCAACCGGGCGGAGGTGGGCGCGTGACGGCTGTGCAGCGACCGGAAAGCGTGCTGGTGCTCGGCTCGGGCCCCATCGTGATCGGGCAGGCGGCGGAGTTCGACTACGCCGGCACGCAGGCGTGCCGCGCCCTGCGCGAAGAGGGCATCCGCACCATCCTCGTCAACTCCAACCCGGCCACCATCATGACTGATGAGGACGTGGCGGACGCGGTTTACATCGAGCCGCTGACCCCGGAGGTCGTGCGCCGTGTCATCCAGCGCGAGCGTCCCGAGGGTCTGCTGCCAACGCTGGGCGGCCAGACCGGCCTCAATCTCGCGGTGGCGGTGGCGGAACGTGGCACGCTGGACCGCTACAACGTGCGGCTACTCGGCACGCCGCTCTCGGCCATCAAGCAGGCCGAAGACCGGGCGCTCTTCCGCGATCTGCTCTTCGAACTGGGCGAGCCGGTGGTGGACAGCGAGATCGTGACGTCGCTGGAGCAAGCCATCGAGTTTGCGAAGCGCGTGCCGCTGCCGCTGGTCATCCGCCCGGCCTACACGCTGGGAGGCACCGGCGGCGGCGTGGCCACCACGCCCGCCGAGCTGGAGAGCATCGTCTCCAGCGGCCTCAACGCCAGCCCGATCCACCAGATCCTGCTGGAGCGATCGCTGGCGGGCTGGAAAGAGATCGAGTACGAGGTGATGCGCGACGGCGCGGGCACCTGCATCACCATCTGCAACATGGAGAACTTCGACCCGATGGGCGTCCACACGGGTGATTCCATCGTGGTCGCGCCGTCGCAGACGCTCACGGACGACGAGTACCAGATGCTGCGCTCCTCGGCGCTGCGTATCATCGACGCGCTGGGCATCGAGGGTGGCTGCAACGTGCAGTTCGCGCTGGACCCGCACTCCATGAACTACGCGGTCATCGAGGTCAACCCGCGCGTCAGCCGCTCCTCCGCGCTGGCCTCCAAGGCGACGGGCTACCCCATCGCCCGCATGGCTGCCAAGATCGCTATCGGGCGGCGGCTGCATGAGCTGGTTAACCCGGTCACCCAGAAGACGACGGCGGCGTTCGAGCCGGCGCTCGATTACGCGGTGGTGAAGATCCCGCGCTGGCCGTTCGACAAGTTCAGCCGCGCCGAGCGCACCATCGGCACCCAAATGAAGGCCACCGGCGAGGTGATGGCCATCGACCGCTCCTTCGAGGGCGCGTTGCAGAAGGCGGTGCGATCGCTGGAGTCGGGCGCGAAGGACCTCCTGTGGGAGGACCCGACGTGGACGCCGGAGTCGATCCTCGAACTGGTGCAGCGCCCGAACGACCTGCGGCTGTGGGCGGTGACGGCGGCCCTGCGTCGCGGCGAGGATGTCGAGACGCTGCACAACCTGAGCAAAATCGACCGCTGGTTCTTGTACAAGCTGCGCGGCATCGTGGCGCAGGAGAAGGCGCTCCAGAGCGACGAGGTGACCCCGGAGCGACTCTGGCAGGCCAAGCGGGCCGGCTTCAGCGACGAGACCATCGGCCGCCTCTCCGGCAGTGACGGCGCCGCCGTGCGCGGCCTGCGTGAAGACGCGGGCATGTTCCCGGTCTACAAGATGGTGGATACCTGCGCCGGCGAGTTCGCGGCCGCCACTCCGTACTTCTACAGCACCTACGAGCTGGAAGACGAGGCGCCGCCGATTGATAGGGCCTCCACGGTGGTGATCGGCTCCGGGCCGATCCGCATCGGGCAGGGCATCGAGTTCGACTACTCGGCGGTGCAGGCCGCCCGCGCGCTGCAACGCGGCGGCGTGGCCTCGATCATGATCAACTCCAACCCGGAGACGGTCTCCACCGACTTCGACGCCTCTGACCGCCTCTATTTCGAGCCGCTGGACGCCGAGAGCGTCTCGGAGGTCCTGCGTCACGAATCGGCCACCGACGAGATCGGCGGCGACGTGCCGGTCATCGTGCAGTTCGGCGGCCAGACGGCGATCAACCTCGCCGAGCCGCTGACCGACCTCGGGGTGCCAATTCTGGGCAGCCAGCTCGACGCCATCGACCTCGCAGAGGATCGCCACCGCTTCGAGGGCTTCCTGCGCGGCCTCGGCGTGCCGCAGCCGCCGGGCGCGGCGGTCACCTCGCTGAACGACGCCCGCGCCATTGCCAACCGCATCGGGTACCCGGTGCTGGTGCGGCCCAGCTACGTGCTGGGCGGGCGGGCCATGGAGGTGGTCTACGGGCAGGACCAACTGGCGCGCTACATCCGTAACGCCGTGGACATGCGGCCCGATCATCCGGTGCTGATCGACAAGTACCTCGTCGGCCGCGAGGTCGAAGTCGATGCCATCTGTGACGGGGAGCAGGTGCTTATCCCCGGCATCATGGAGCACATCGAGCGCGCCGGGGTGCACTCCGGCGACTCGTTCGCGGTCTACCCGGCGATCAACCTGTTCCCTGCTGAAGTCGATACCATCGTGGACTACACCACGAAGATCGCGCTGGGGCTGAACGCGCGGGGGCTCATCAACATCCAGTTCGTCATCCACGCCGGGCGCATCTACGTGCTGGAGGTCAACCCGCGCGCCTCACGCACGGTGCCGTTCCTGAGCAAGGCCACCGGCGTACCGATGGTCGATCTTTCCACTGGCATTATGCTCGGCAAGTCGCTCAAGGAGCAGGGCTTCGAAGGCGGGCTATGGCCGCGCCAGCCGCTGGTGGCAGTCAAGGCGCCGGTCTTCTCGATGGCGAAGTTGCGCGGCGTCGATACGCACCTCGGGCCGGAGATGAAGTCCACCGGCGAGGTCATGGGCATCGACCGCAACTTCGAGGCGGCGTTCTACAAGGCGCTAGTGGCGGCCGGGCTGGCGATTCCGCACCACGGTTCGGTGCTGATCACGTTGGCGGACGAGGACAAGGCCGATTCCATCGAGATGATCCGGCAACTGGTGCGCATGGGTCACAAGCTCTACGCCTCTGAAGGCACCGCCGCGCTGATCGAGCGCTACGGGATGCCGGTGCAGCTGGTGACCAAGCGCATCGGGCGCGGGCACCCGGACACGCTGGATGTGATCCTCGACCGCACGGTGGATTGTGTAATCAATACGCCTGGCCCGGCGGACAAGGAGATTCTGGACGGGCTGGAAATCCGGCGGGCGGCGGTGGAGCGGGGGATACCCTGCATCACCTCCATCGACACCGCGCGCACGATTGTTGCAGCCATGGCGAAATCGGACGCGGTCTACACCGTGCTGCCCTATCCTGAGTACCGGCAAACCGGTTCCGGGTACTGATCAGACGAAGCGGCGAGGGTATCGGATTCGTGGCACAGCAAACGGCAACGCGCAGCACGGGGACATCCCGGGAGTTCGATGGGGAGATCGTCTCCATCGAACCGATCATGGGGGATGCCCTGCTGGTCACCACCACGGCGCCGCCGCCGGTGGTGCAGCGGTTGCTGCCGGGGCAGTTCTTCAACATCATCTGCCGCTTTCCCACCTCGCTGGATCCGCTGCTGCGGCGGCCCTACTCGGTCTACCGGGTCGATCAGGCGGCCTCCACGTTGACCTTTCTGGTGCGCCCGTTCGGGCGCGGCAGCGCGTGGCTGGCCGACCGCAAGCCGGGCGAAACCGTGGGAATGCTGGGGCCGCTGGGCAACAGCTACACCATCAACGATCGCGCCCAGCGTCTGCTGATGCTGGCCGGCGGGGTCGGCGTGGCGCCGCTGGTGATGCTCTCGGACGAAGCCACAGCGCGCGGTCTCGATGTCGTGTTCGTCATGGGCGCCGCGACCGAGGCGGAGCTGCTGGCGCCGTCGGAGCTGGCAGCGGGCGTCGAGTTTCTGGCGGCGACCGACGATGGCAGCCGGGGCCACCACGGGCTGGCGACCGACGTGGTGGCCGACTACGTGACGTGGGCAGACCAGATCTTCGCCTGCGGCCCCGAGCCGATGTACCGCACGCTGCGCGAGGTGGTGAACCCGCTGCGGGTGAACCGCAAGCCGCCGCTGCAGGTTTCGGTGGAGCGGGGGATGGCCTGCGGGCTGGGCGCCTGCCTCGGCTGCGTCGTGGAAACGACGCACGGCATGATCGCCTCCTGCGTCAAAGGGCCGGTGTTCGATCTCGATGAGTTGGTGATCCTGTGAGCGCTGCAACCTCTACCACCGCTGATCTGCGCGTCGATCTCGCGCCGCATAACCCGCGCGAGCTGATCCTGCGCAACCCGGTCATCCCCGCTTCGGGGTGCTTCGGCTACGGCGAGGAGTACGCCTCCGTCATCGACGTGCAGCGCCTTGGCGCGTTCGTCAGCAAGGGGATTACCCCGGAGAAGCGGGCCGGCAATCCCATGCCGCGCATTCTGGAAACGCCCGCCGGGATGCTGAACGCCATCGGCCTGCAGAACCCCGGCATCCGGGGGTTTGTCCGCAAGTACCCGCCGATGTGGGAAACGTGGGACGTGCCCGCTATCGTGAATATCTCCGCCGAAACGGTGGAGGACTTCGCGGAGATGGCGCGCACGCTGGACGAGGTTCCCGGTGTGGCCGCGCTGGAAGTGAACGTCTCTTGCCCGAATATCCAGCGCGGCGGCTACTGCTTCGGCTGGGACCCGGACATGACCGCCGATGTGACCCGGGCGGTGCGTGCGGCGACGACATTGCCAATCATCGTCAAGCTGAGCCCGGGCGCCACGGACGTGGTCAGCGTGGCGCAAGCCGCCGAGAGCGCTGGCGCGGATGCCGTTTCGCTCATCAATACGCTGGTGGGCATGGCCATCGATGTGCGCCGCCGCAAGCCGATTCTGGCGAACCAGACTGGTGGCCTGTCCGGCCCGGCGGTCAAGCCGATTGCGGTGCGCATGGTCTATCAGGTCGCCGCCGCCGTCGAGGTTCCGGTGATCGGGATGGGCGGCATCATGAGCCTGAACGACGCGCTGGAGTTCTTCATGGCCGGGGCCAGCGCCATCCAGATTGGCACCGCCGTCTTCGTCGATCCGGGCCTGCCGATCCGGTTGATCGACGAGTTGGCGGCGTGGCTGGACGCCGAAGGCTTCCCCTCCATCGCGCAGGTCGTCGGCATTGCGAACCCCGGCTTCCGCGCGGGCGTCGTGGCTCCGGTCACTGACGCGCCGTGAAGTACCTGCTGCCGCTGCTCCTGCTGGCGCCCATCGCGTTCGCGCTGGAACTGACGCACACCGGCGGGGAGACCGCCGTGTTCCTGGCGTCGTCGCTTGCGCTGATCCCGCTGGCCGGGTTGCTCGGCAAGGCGACGGAAGAGGCGGCGCACTACACCGGCCCCAAGATCGGGTCGCTGCTGAACGCCACGCTGGGCAACGCCGCTGAGCTGATCATCACCATCATGGCGCTGCGGCAAGGGCTCTTCACCGTGGTGAAGGCCTCCATCGCCGGCTCGATCATCGGCAACGTGCTGGTGGTGCTGGGGGCGTCGCTGCTGATCGGCGGTCTCAAGCACGGCACGCAAACCTTCGACGCCCGCTCCGCCGGCGCCAACGCCACCATGATGATCCTCGCGGTAGTGGCGCTCAGCATCCCGGCGGTCTTCGCGCACCCCAGTAGCGGAACGGGCCCCGCCACCGATCAGGACCACATCCAGTTCATCAGCGATGGCATGGCCGTCGTGCTGATCGTGATCTACGTCCTGTACATCATCTTCTCGCTGCGAGGCGGCGATACGCCTGCCGAGGACGCGGCTGAAGCGCATCCATCAACACCCGGCATGAAGCTGCCAGTGGCCATCGGCCTAATGGCGGTGAGCACCCTCGGTGTGGTGTTCATGAGCGAGCTGCTGGTTGGCTCCATCGAGCCGGTGGCGGAGGCCTGGGGCCTCTCCGAGCTGTTCATCGGCGTGATGCTGATCCCGCTGGTGGGCAACATCGCCGAGCACATCGTGGCCGTGCAGATGGCCTACCAGAACAAGATGGACCTCAGCCTCGGCATCGCGGTCGGCTCCGGCTTGCAGATCGCGTTGTTCGTGACCCCGGTGCTGATCGGGGTCAGCATCCTGCTCGGCACGCCGATGACGCTGGTGTTCAACCAGTACGAGCTGGCGGCGCTGGTCGGCGCCTCGCTGATTGCCGCCATCATCTCGGTCGATGGGGAATCGAACTGGCTGGAAGGCGCGCAACTGCTCGGGCTCTACCTGATGCTCGGCATCGCCTTCTTCTTCGCCTGACAGGGGGAATTTCGTGGATCGTCAGGACGTGGTGCTCGGGCTGCTGCGGGAATCGGGCGCGCTGAAGGAGGGGCATTTCCTACTTTCCTCCGGGCGGCACAGCGGGCAGTACGTCGAGAAGTTTGACCTGCTGCGCCAACCTGTGGCGACCTCCCGCGTCTGCGAGGGTTTCGCTGACGCCTTCCGCGATGCGCGCATCGACGTGGTTGCCGGCCCGACAACCGGGGGCATCATCCTCGCCTTCGAGGTTGGCCGGCAACTCGGGGTAGCCGCCGCCTACGCGGAGCGCAAGGGGGAGGGCGCCGAGCGCGAGTTCCGGCGCGGCACGACCTTTACGCCCGGGGCGCGGATATTGGTGGTGGATGACATCCTGACCACCGGGGGTTCGGTGCGCGAGACGCTGGACGCGTTGAAAGCGCACCCGGTCGATGTCGTGGGTATCGGCATTCTGGTGGACCGCAGCGGCGGCAAGGTCGATTTCGGTGTGCCGCTGGAGGCGCTGGCCACGATGGACATCGCAACGTGGGAGGCGGCGGAGTGCCCCTTCTGCGCCGCCGGTCAGCCGCTGACCAAGCCGGGCACGACGCCCACCGCAGTGAGTTAGCGCGGCCTGCAACCACATCGTGGCTCGAGCTAGTCGAGAACGCTTGCGGTGAATTGGTTACGGCGAGGTGGTTTGCGCCGGAGAAGCCCTCACCCCAACCCCTAGGGCTTATGCGTGAACGAAGAGGCCCAATTTTCGGCGTTAGGCCGCCACAAATCGTTTCTGCATGGCGCCGCCGTGGAGCCTGCACAAACGATCAGATCGGGGAGCAGCGGACGCCGGGGCGGGCCGATCACCGAACATGAGGTGGGAGAACCCATGCACCTCAGCTTCACCGGGCCGCTGCCGCCCCACCCTCAGGTACTCGCGCATAAGCCCTACCCCAACCCCTCTCCCGATGCGCGGCTGACTGGGGTAGGTGTTGGGAAACAGGCTGCGCTCGAGGCGACGGCCCTCACCCCCAGCCCCTCTCCCGATGCGCGGGAGAGGGGAGCCGTTCCACGGCGGGAGGACGGGGTTGTGGCGTCACCATGCCGAATGGTGCGCGATCATCCGGGTCGCGAGCCCCTCTCCCGGGCATCGGGAGAGGGGTTGGGGTGAGGGCTCACCGGCGTCATCAAACCCCATAATCCGTCTGCCTACCCCAGTCAGCCGCGCATCGGGAGAGGGGTTGGGGTGAGGGCTCTTCGAGGTAAAAACAGCCTCCCAAAAGCCAATTCACAGCAAGCGTTCTCGGCGAGCTCGAGACACGATGTGCGTCAGGCGCGGGCGGCGCTACGCTGCCGCATCCGGCCCCAGACGAACTTGAGGACCAGCAGGCCAACGACGACGATGACGACGTATTGCAGCCAGCCGACATACTCCTCGATGGCGTGCCAGTTGTCGCCAAAGGCCCAGCCAAGGCTGATCAGGGCGCCGTTCCAGAGCAGGCTGCCGAAGATGGTCAGCGGCACGAACTGCACCAGCGGCATACGCCGGTAGCCCGCCGGGATCGAGACCAGCGAGCGCACCACCGGGACGAGCCGGCCGATGAAGACCGCCACCGGGCCGTACCTGTCGAACCACTGCTCGGCGCGAGTGAGATCGTCCGGGGTGAGCAGCGCCCAGTGCCCGAACTTTTCGAAGAGCGTGCGCACGCCGCCCTTACCCAGCGCCACGCCGATGGCGTACAGGAGCAGCGCGCCGATCAGCGAGCCGAGCGTGGAGGCGATCAGCACCCACGCAAAGGAGAAGCGGCCTTGTCCCGTCAGGAACCCGGCCAGCGGCAGGATGACTTCAGACGGAATGGGGGGGAACAGGTTCTCCAGCGCGACGAGGATGGTCAGCCCCGGATACCCCAGGGACTCGATGATGCTCGTTACCCACGTCGCCAGCCAATCGAACACGCGTCCTCCTCACCGAACCCCACGGCGCCTGATGGTTAGCCTGCAAACAGCGCCACGATGGCGCCCGGCACATCGGTGCACAGGGCGGCGGCGCCGAGATCACGCACGCGCAATGCCTCATCCGGATCGTTGACGGTCCAGACCATTGCGGCCAACCCCGCGTCCTTGAGGCGCTGTGCGTTTGCGGAAGTGTAAGCGCCGGCGGCGATGGCGACGGCGGGGGAGCCGAGTTCCCGGGCCACTTCCAGTAGCGCGTCATCCACATGCTCGGCCAGCGGCCAGAGTTCGGCGGCGGCGTCGAGGGCGCGCAGGCGGCGCAGAATCTCCCAATCGAAGGAGGAAATGGCCCAGCGCGTGGCCGGGCTGGCGGCCAATACGGCCAGCACGGCGGCCTCGATGCCGGGCTGCTTCACCTCGAGGTCGAAGTGCAGGCGGTCGCCAACCAGCGCGAGAACCTCAGCGAAGGTGGGGACGAGCTCGCCCTGCCCGGCATCCAGTTCGCGCACGGCGGCGTAGGGGTGCTCATCGACGTAGCCGGTTCCGTTCGTGGTGCGCTCCAGCGAGCGGTCGTGGATGCAGACCACGACGCCGTCGCTGGTGGCGTGCAGATCGAGCTCGACGCCCACGGCGCCCGATTCGATAGCGCGCTGGAACGCCAGCAGCGTGTTCTCCGGGTACGCCTGCGAATCACCCCGGTGCGCGTAAACCGCCGTCATGCTGCTCCTCCTCGTCGTGAACAGGCCGAAAAACGGGCCTCTCAGTTGACACGCGGCGTGTCAAGGTTTATCATTCGGTCGAACATAATGCGCGCCGGGCGTTCATGCGTGGTCCCGTGCTCGCGCAGGAGGCATCATCATGAACGATCCCGGCTGCGAGCCGGTTTTCATCATCAGCGTGGCGGCGCGGTTGCTGGAAATGCACCCGCAGACCCTGCGCAAGTATGAGCGCGTGGGCCTGATTGCGCCGTCGCGCACCTCGGGAAACCTGCGGCTCTACTCCGATGAAGACCTCGACCGGTTGCGGCAGGTGAAGTACCTCGTGGAAGAGCGAGGGCTGAATCTGGCCGGCGTGCAGATGGTGCTGGAGATGACCCGCCACGTGCAGGTGCTGCAGGCGCGGCTGGCCGACGAAGCGAACGCCGGCGAGCACGCTGCGTTGGAGCGGGCCAGCGCCGAACTGGCGGCGGTGCTGCGCGCGTTGGGCGCGAGCAGCCGGCGGGCGCCGGGGGCAGGACGCGGCGGGAATCCGCACTCTGGAGCGGGCGGCGCCTAGACGGTATCGCGGCGAAGCGACGTGATGTGATGTGAAAGCGGCATGATTGGATAATTGAACACACCGCGTGGCGTGTCCGCGCGTGGGGGAAGCGAGGGGAAACGCGTGTCTGGAACCACCAAGTTTACGGAGAAGGCGCAGGAAGCGGTTGTTAGCGCGCAACGCGAGACCGAGGCGCGCAAGATCTCGCAGTTGGAGCCGGTGGCGCTGCTGCTGGCGCTGCTGAACCAGACGGATGGGCTGGTCCCGCAGATCTTGCGCAAGCTGCAGGTTGATCTCGGGCAACTGCGGACGCAGGCCGAGACCGAGTTCACCAGCCTGCCGAAGCTAGCCTACGAGGCGCAGCCGGCAGTGAGCAGCGCCATGCGCAAGCTGCTGACGAACGCGGAAGACGAAGCGCAGCAGATGCGCGATGAGTACATCAGCGCCGAGCACCTGCTGCTGGGGATGCTGGATGGCGCCCAGAGTGGCGCGGCGAAGCTGCTGACGCGGCACGGCGTGACAAAGGACCGGGTGTACGAGGCCCTGAGCGGCATTCGAGGGGGGCAACGCGTGACTGACGCGAATCCGGAAGACAAGTATCAGGCGCTGGAGAAGTACGGGCGTGATCTGACCGAGCTGGCGCAGGAAGGCAAGCTCGATCCGGTCATCGGCCGCGACGACGAGATTCGCCGCGTGATGCAGGTGCTCTCCCGCCGCACCAAGAACAACCCGGTGCTCATCGGCGAGCCGGGCGTCGGCAAGACGGCCATCGCCGAGGGGCTGGCGCAGCGCATCGTGCGCGGCGACGTGCCGGAGGACCTCAAGGACAAGCGGGTCATTTCGCTCGACCTCGGCGCGCTGGTGGCCGGCGCGAAGTTCCGGGGCGAGTTCGAGGAGCGCCTCAAGGCGGTCCTCAAGGAAGTGACCGATGCCGCCGGCGAGGTGATCCTGTTCATCGACGAGCTGCACACCGTGGTCGGCGCCGGAGCGGCGGAGGGGTCGATGGACGCCTCCAACATGCTGAAGCCGATGCTGGCGCGCGGCGAGCTGCGCACCATCGGCGCGACCACGCTGGAGGAGTACCGCAAGTACATCGAGAAGGACGCCGCGCTGGAGCGTCGCTTCCAGCCAGTCTTCGTCGGCGAGCCGACGGTGGAGGACACCATCTCCATCCTGCGCGGCCTGCGCGACCGCTACGAGCAGCACCACAAGGTGCGCATCCTCGATTCCGCGCTGGTGGCGGCGGCGGTGCTTTCCAACCGCTACATCACCGACCGCTTCCTGCCTGACAAGGCCATCGACCTCGTTGACGAGGCGGCGTCGAAGCTGCGCATGGAGATGACCTCGCTGCCGGTGGAACTGGACGAGGCCGAGCGGCGCATCATGCAGCTGGAGATCGAGCGCGAGGCGCTGAAGAAGGAGAAGGACTCCGCCTCCCGCGACCGGCTGGGCGCCCTCGAGAAGGAACTCGCTGACCTGCAGGAGAAGCGCGACGCCCTGCGCAGCCGCTGGGAAAGCGAGCGCGAGGCGGTCCAGAACGTCGCCGAGCTACGCGAGAAGATCGACCAGACCAAGGTCGAGATCGAGCAGGCGAAGCGCGCCTACGACCTGAACCGCGCCGCCGAGCTGCAGTACGGCACGCTGGTGCAACTGGAGCAGCAGCTGGGGGCGGCGGAGCAGCGCGAGGACGCAGCGGACTCCCCGATGGTCAAGGAGGAGGTCGATGGTGAGGATATCGCCGACGTCGTCTCCCGCTGGACGGGTATCCCGGTCAGCCGCCTCGTCGAGGGCGAGATCGAGAAGCTGCTGAAGATGGAGGATCGCCTGCACGAGCGGGTGATCGGGCAGGACGAGGCGATTGTCGCTATCTCGAACGCCATCCGGCGCTCGCGGGCGGGGCTTTCCGATCCGAACCGGCCGCTGGGCAGCTTCATCTTCCTCGGCCCCACCGGCGTCGGCAAGACGGAGCTGGCGCGCGCGCTGGCGCAGTACCTCTTCGACGACGATCAGGCGATGGTGCGCATCGACATGTCGGAGTACATGGAGCCGCACTCCGTGAGCCGCCTGATCGGGGCGCCTCCGGGCTACGTCGGCTACGAAGAGGGCGGGCAACTGACGGAGGCGGTGCGCCGCCGCCCGTACAGCGTGATCCTGCTGGACGAGATCGAGAAGGCGCACCCGGACGTGTTCAACGTCCTGCTGCAGATTCTCGATGACGGCCGGGCCACCGATGGGCAGGGGCGCACGGTCGATTTCAAGAACGCGGTCATCATCATGACCTCGAACCTCGGCAGCGCGTACATCCTGCCGGTGGGCGAGGGAAGCGATGAGCAGATGCGCGAGCGCGTCATGGACGCGATGCGCAGCCACTTCCGGCCAGAGTTCCTGAACCGCATCGACGAGATCGTGATCTTCCGCCCGCTCTCGCGGGATCAGATCGGTGAGATCGTGGAGATTCAGATGCAGGGGGTGAACAACCGGCTGGCCGACCGCCAGATGCGGCTGGAGATCACCCCTGCCGCCGAACAGTGGCTGGCGGACAAGGGCTACGACCCGGCCTTCGGCGCCCGCCCGCTGAAGCGGGTGATCCAGCGCGAAGTGCTGGACAAGCTGGCGAAGCTGGTGCTGGGCGGCGAGCTGCGCGACGGCGAGGCGGTGACCATCGACTCCGATGGCAAGGACCTGACCTTCACCACCGCGCGCACGCCAGTTGGCGCCGCCAGCTGAGGTCGGGCCGTTTCCAGCAACGTGAGACGTAGACAAACCGGGGCGCCCCAACGGCGCCCCGGTTTGTCGTTGTGGCCCGCTGCGCGGAGACTTCACTGCATGGAGACCGAGACGGATATAGTGGCCCTGACCATGGACGACCTGCGCGCCATTGCCGGCTTCGCGGCGGCGTGCGCGGCAGACGCGCTGCCGATCTTCGAGAGTGCACAGCCCGGCGACCCGCGCCCCCGCGCGGCAATTGATGCGGCGCGGGTGTTCGCCGGGGGCGGGCGGCGGGACAAGGCGCTACGCGGTGCGGCGTGGGCGGCGCTACGCAGCGCCTCCGATGCCGCAGATCCTGCCAACAGCGAGGCCGCGCGTTCCGCGATGGCGGCGGCTGGTTCTGCCTACCTCCACCCGCTGGCGAAGGCCAGTCAGGTGAAGCACATTCTCGGGTCCGCTGCGCACGCGGCGCGGGCGGCCGAGCTTGCGGCCGGTGGTGATTTAGCAGCGGGAGCCAAGGTGCTGGAGCAAGCCCGGCAGCGCGCGTCGCCGGTCGTTATCGACGTGCTGGCCCGATACCCGCCGGCGCCGGCTGGCGGCGGCAAGATTAGCGAGATCGTGCGCGATCTGGACACCGCGCTGCGGGCACGCCGGTAGGCGGGCAAGCCGGGCGCCGCAATGGCCCTATACTGGCCGAAAATGGCGTGAAGTACAGGGAAAGGTCGATACGATGCCGGGTTGGTTGGCTGCATTGCTGGGGAGCGCGGCGACGTTTGTCGTGCTGATCCTGATTATCATGGCGCTGGCGGCGCTGATGATGATCATCTTCGGGATCGCCACCGGCATTGACGACCGCATCACGGACTAGGCATCACAATGCCTGACGGCCTCGCCGGCATCGGGCGCATGTTGGTGGCGGCGGGCCTCGTGCTCGCCGCCATCGGTGTTTTCCTCATCATCGCGCCGCGCGTGCCGGGGCTGGACCGGCTGGGCCGCCTGCCGGGCGATATCTTCATTCAGCGCGGCAACACCACCGTGTTCATCCCCATCGTTTCCTCGATCATCATCAGCATCCTGCTGACGGTCGTGCTGAACCTGATTTTTCGCGGCCGGGGCTCGTGACGCCGTGTTCATCCTGCGGTAACAGGACGCACAGACAACCAACACCCGTTGACGATTGCCCGTCGTCTCATTACTCTCGCCCGGGGAACACGAGAGCCCTCTGGTGCGTTTGCATCCCAACGCGGGCCCGCCCGGTTCCGCATGATGTCGGATGAAGGAGTGTCAATGAAGGCGTATTCCGAAGCTGCTACGTCGCAGGGTCCTTCCCGCTTGACCCGCTTCGCCGCGGCCGCGTTGTTCGTGACCGGGAGCTGGGGCGCCACCCTGATGGCGGCGATGCCCGCGTCGGCCCAGAGCGGGCCGGTCAACTTCAGCACGGCGGAGCTGGCCCCCGTCGATGCCTACGCGTATTCCGTAATGACGCTGGACAACAAGTCCGACCAGTGGCTGCTCTCGGACGAGTTGCTGCGGCGGGCTGGCTTCGGCGATGCCCTCGACCAGATGATCTCCGAGGAGTTGACGGACGAGAACGGCAAGCCGCTGCCGCTCGACGCCCTGATGGGCGGCGAGATCGGCGTAGTGGTCGATGACAGCACGCTGGACATGGTGGCCGATGATTCGCTCAGCTCCGGCGAACTCGGCATGATGACCGGCGACATGGGCGATAGCAGCGATACTGCGCAGAACGATTTGCAGGGCGTTGCCGCGATCCTCGACACCCGCGCGCCAGACACGGCGTGGGTCATTGTGCAGGCGGCGGCCAAGGACGGCCAGACATCCGAGTACGAAGGCGTGACCATCACGTACGCGCCGCCGGATCCTACCGATGACGAGGATGATACGGGTATCGCGGTCGCGCGCGTGGATGATCACATCCTGCTGGCCTCGACGCCGGAGGATTTGCACCCGATCATCGACACCGCCAACGGCGCCAACGAGAGCATCGTCAGTCTGCCGCAGTTCTCGACGGCGGTTGATGCGTTGCCCGACGAGTTCATGTCCTTCACGTTCGTCAACAACGGCGTCGCCAAGGATGTGGATTTCGGGTCATTCGAGTCCTCCCTCTCGACGTTGGTCAAGGACACCTACGTTGGGGTGACGATTTCGGCGGATCAACCGGGTTTCCGGCTGGAGTCGGTGACGATTCCGGGCGAGGACGAGATTCCGCCCATCCCCGCAGCCTACGATTCTCAGCTCGCCACCGTGGCGCCTGACTCGTCGCTCGTGTTCCTGAGCACGCCGAATCTCGGCGAGTCCGGGGTGCTGGATGCGCTGGGCGCGGCGGCGATTGGGCTGGCGTTTGGCATGGGCGCCCCGGCGGACGAGGGTACTCCAGCGGCGGATGCCGACCCGCAGGCCGCCATTGCCGCGCAGTACGAGGCGGCGGCTGGCATCCTTGGGGTGAACCTGCAGACCGATCTCTTCCAGCAGTTCGTGGGCGAGTACGGCGGCTGGCTGACGGTTGACGCGACCGGCCAGTCTGGCACCGGCGTCTTCGCCAGCAAGGTCGAGGACCCGGAGACGGTCAGCAACGCGCTGATGCAGATTTCCCTGCTCATCCAGAGCACGGTCAGCAGCGACGACGACACGTTCACGACCAAGGCGGTCGGGGGCGGCAACGTCTACTCCATGGATATGGGTGACGGCACGTCCCTCGAGTTCGGCGTGATCGACGACATGTTCGTGCTTGGCCTTGGCGATTCCGTCGAGCGCTTTGCCGGCGCGCAGTCGGACTCGCTGGAGAGCGGCGCGCTCTACCAGAGCGTGATGAGCAATCTGCCCACGGACACGAACGGCATCTTCTACCTCGACCTGACGCAGGCGATCCCGCTGGCGCAATCGTCCTCTGACATGGCCGACGACTTCGGCATGGACAGCGGCGGCAGCATTCAGGACGCCAGCGATGCCTGCGCGGATTACGCCACGGCGGAGGACGCGCAGTCGGCGTACGACGCGGGTGAGCCGAACACGTTCGATCTGGATCAGGATTTTGACGGCGAGGTTTGCGAGGACTACTTCGCGGAATCGAACTCCGTCGAGGAAATCGAGAGCGAAGACGACCTGGCGAGCAGCGATGTCGAGGATTCGTTGGCCAATGCCGACTACTCGAACATCCAGGCCTTCGCGCTGGTTGGGCACGAGGAAGACGGCCTGCAGCACGCCTCGGGCATCCTGCTGATCGGCGAGTAGCGGTACGAAAGGCCCGAAGAGCGCCGGAAACGCAAGGCGGGGCGTCCACACGGACGCCCTGTTTTGCGTTTGGGGCATCGTTTCCCGGACGCATCCGGGTGCGGGCAGGCGTGGAGTCGCCGTCGTAGCAGACAACGATGCGACACGCTCGGTGTTAACCCTTTGACAGTCTCCGGCCGCGCGAGCCGGGTATGGTTGGCGCATTGGGACCGCGTCTTGCGTGTCTGCACCGCCGGGAGAACCTTCTGGCGTTCGGCGCCGTTACCTTTACCAGCGGGCAAGCGCCGCAGGGGCGCGCCCTTTGCCGCCGGGGCGAGTATCGGGCCCCGTTTGCTTGCGCATCGCGGGATGTCAGGACGTGACGTCCATCACACGTTCAGGAGCGAAGCATGAAATCCTTGCGGAAGATCACCACGGTCTGGCGGCCACTTACGGCCTCGGCGTTGGTGATTTCAATGGGAAGCGCCGCGTTGCTGGCTTCCCCGGTTACGGCGCAGGAGGCGCTGCCGCCGATCATTGACGCGGCGCCCGCCAATACGGCGCTCTTCCAGCAGGTCGATCTGAACTTTGCCGGGGCCCAGTGGCAGCAGACCGATGCGCTGCTGGCGCGGCTGGGCTTCCCGGACGCGCTGGACACATGGCGAGACGAAATCGTGGCCGAGCACGGCGCGGAGGGCGGCTTCACCGAGGCGGACCTCGATGCCGTCACCGGAGGCGAAGTCGCGTTTGTGGTTTCTGATCAGGCGGTTGCCACGCTGATGCAGGTGCAGGCGCAGATGGCCGCCGAAATGACCGGCACGCCGGTCGCGACGCCGGTATCCCTGACCGAAGGCGAGCCACTGGGCGTGGCCATGATCCTGCGCGCCAGCGATGCGGACGCGGCGTGGGAGTACGCAGAGCGCCAGACCACGGCCTTCGCGGACCAGAACGACCTGACCGTTGAATCGAACCCGTACGGCAGCGGCGAGATCATCGAGACGGTGGGCGGCGAGGATGAGTCGTCTGCCGACCTCAGTTCGCCGTACAGCGAGCTGCTCGGCGCCCACGGCGGCAAGGAGTTCGCGGCGGGCCGGGCCGGGGACTTCATTATCGGCGCGGCCACGGTGGAGGATGTCGAGCACATCATCGACGTCATCGATGGCAACGCGCCCTCGCTGAGCGAGTCGGAGCACCTGACCGAGATCTGGCCGCACCTGCCCTCGCCAGCGCTGGCCTTTACCTATGTCGATGGCGAGGCCATCCTGAACGCGCTGGATGACGAGACGGTTGCCAGCCTCGAAGCCATGCAGCCCGGCATGGACCTTGAGAGCCTTGGGTCCTACGCGGGCGTGACGGTTTCGGCGGTCGATGAAGGGTTCCGCATGGACTCCATCGCGACCATCGCCGAGGGCGCAGATGCCTCGAAGCTGATCGTGCCGAACAGCCCGGCCTCCGTGGCGGCGGCCTCGCACGTTCCGGCCGGGACCTTCGTCTTCTCGGCAGGCGTCCTGCCCCCGGATGCCTTCGCTGGCGGCGCCTACTCCGTGGCGCAGGCCGTGAACGCAATGGAAAGTGGCGAGGCGCCTGCCGAAACCATGCCGTCGCCGGAGCAGGTGCAGACGGAGATCGATCAGGCCACGGAAACGCTGGGGTTCAACCCGGCAACGGACCTGTTCAACATCCTTGGCCCAGATTACCTGTTCTTCAGCTCCTTCCCCTCCTTCATGGAAGGCTTCTCGTTTGACGCTGTCCTGGCGGTGAGCACCAGCGATCCGGCCACGCTGACTTCAACGATGCAGAAGGTGGCGGACCTGATCACGCAAGAGGCTGGCGACGACGTGTCGCTGACCACGCGCGACGATGACAACGGCACGATCTACTCGCTCAGTGACCCGGGTTCTGATGAAGGCAGTCTGAGCGTTGATTTTGGCGTGCTGGGCAATCAGGCCGTGGCGGGTGTCGGCACGGGTCTGAGTCAGCTTTCGGCCACCCCGGCGAACGCGCTGGCGGATGATCCGCAGTATCAGGAGATCATGGGCACGCTGCCCAGCGACTTCTCCAGTGTCTTCTACCTGGATGCGCGCCCGATCACCGCGTTCGCGGCGATGATGTCCGGCGGCTTCAGTGAGGGTGGCGAGGCCACCCCGGTCGCGGCGGATGCCGGCAGCATCGAGAACCTGCTCGGGTTCGGCGCCGTGGCGTCGTCCGACAGCGACACCACGATGGCTGGCAGCGCGATCCTGTACATCGCCGATCCCGGCAACTGACCGGCGCATGGCGCATCATGGAACCCCTCTCTCCGCACGCGGGGAGAGGGGTTTCCTGCGTCATTCCGGGTAACCGGCGGCGGGCGTCATTCGTTGCAGTAGCGAGAGTTTCCGCTGCTCGCCACGGCTGACAGGTCGCGGCTATGCTTTGGCGCGGCCCCCATGAAGGAGCATTGCATTGATTCTCGATCCCAACCTGCGGCGCAGTCTGGCTCCCGACGAGCAGTCAGACTTGCAGCGGCTCTGGCACGCTCTGCGCGGCACGACGGCGAAACCAACGCGGCGCGATCTGCTGCGCTGGTCCGCCATCACGGCGGGCGCCGTGGCGACCGCGCGCGGTGGCCTGCTAACAGCGGCGGCGCCACGCCCGGTGCTGCGCCAGGACGCGGCGATTGTCGAAGGCGCGGAGATCACCGTGCCGTTCGACGCGTTCGGCCAGACGATCAACCTGGACCCGCACCGCTCAAGTGACTACGGCGGGTTCTGGGTGATGTACCCGAATGTCTGGGCAGGCTTCCTGCGCTACGACGAAAATGGCCGCATCGCGCTCGATCTGGCGGACAAGATTTCCCGCTCGGCAGATGGCCTGCGCTACACCTGCACCATCAAGGAGGGCGCGCTGTACGCCAGCGGCAACCCGGTGCTGGCGGAGCACTTCGTCGCTTCCTGGGAGCGGGCGCTGGACCCGGCCAACCTCTCGCCGATGGCCGCGTTTATGGAGCCGCTCAAGGGCTTCGAGGCGCGCATCGGGGGCGACACCAACCCGCTGCCGGCCTTCTCGGTCACGGATGACCGGACCGTGGTCATCGAGCTGGAGACGCCGGTCACCTTCTTTCCTTCGTTCTTCGCCTCCTACGTCTGGGCCGTCGTCGAGCCGCAGGCCCTCGCGGATTTCGGGGACACCAATTTCGTGCTGAACAGCGCGGGCGCCGGGCCGTGGCAGTTCACGGGGTATCAGCAAGACACCCAGTTCATCATGGAGCCGAACCCGAGCTACTACGGGGAGCAGAACCCGTCCATCGTCAAGATCACGTGGCCAGTGGTGAACGGCCCGGACGCCGCCAGCGCCAGCCTCGATCTGTACGTGAATCAGGACGCCGCCTCGGCGGATGTGCCGCTCTCCCTGCTGGCGGATGTCGCGGCGGATGACACCCTGAAGGCTGACCTGAAAGCGTTGGCGACGATGCAGGCGAACACGCGCTCGCTGGCGATGGACTTCCAGCAGCCGCCGTTCAATGACGTGCGGGTGCGCCGCGCCTTCGGCATGGCGTTCGACCGCGACCGCTACGCCGAGATCTACGAGGGCACCTGGACGCCGGCGACGGTGTTCACGCCGCCGGTGGTCAACGAGTTGAGCGGCTACGTGCCGCCGGCCGGGCTGGTTTTCGACCCGGATCAGGCGCTGGCGCTGCTGGAGGAAGCCGGCTACCCGAACGGCGAGGGCCTGCCGGAGATCATCTACTACCTGGCTTCCGGCGAGAGCGATGCCGAAGCGGCGCGGGTACAGCAGGTGCTGCAGATCTTTCAGGACAACCTGGGGGTGGCGATCACGCTCGATTCCTCTCGCACGCAAGCCGAGTTGAACGACCTGATCGCGGAAACGGGCGGCTTGCAATTCGCCATCATGTGGTGGCAGACCGTCACGGATACCCCGTTCCTGATGAGCGATGTCTTCCGGCCCAATTCGCCGTACATGCAGGGCGTGTTCAACTGGTCGCCGGACAACGAGGCGGTCGGTGGCGATCCCGGCGCTGCGGCGGCGCAGTTCGCTGATTTGGTCGGCAAGGCCGATGTCGAGCTGGACAACACAGCGCGCAACGATCTGTACCAGCAGGCGGAAACGCTGGTGCTGGAGAACGCGGTCTACGTGCCGATTGGCAACTGGGTGCCGATGTACGTCCAGAAGCCATGGCTCAGTGGCACGCGGCAAGGCCCGTGGACGGGCCGGTTTCCGGCGCTGTTCGACAAGGACGTGGTGGTGCTCGCCCAGTAGGGCGAGCGTCACTCCTCTGGGAAGAGCGAGGCCTGCACTGGCGGCAAGTCTGCCACCTGCGGCGGTTCGCCGCGCAACATCCCGATTAGCACGAGCGCGTTGCGGGTTCCCGCTCCGCGCTCGTTATTGTTAAACATGACGTGGACTTCCGTGGCGCTGGCCGCGAGTTGATCCACGATCTCGCTGAATCCCACCAGTTCCTCCGTGGAGTAGTCGTAGTCGTACCGGCCACCGCGCCCCATCCAGCCGGCGACATTGCGGCCGTGCAGCCTCAGGTAGGCGAGTCCCGGGTTCGTGACTGCGACCACGGGCGGCGCCGAGCCATACGCGATCTGCGGCTCATCGGCGATGGCGTAGGCCAGCCCGAGGTCTGCCAGCAGAGCGAGCGTCTCGGGGGCGTGTTCGACGTCGAGCCAGGTGGCGTTGCGGAATTCGACGGCGACGGTGTCCGAGGCCATCTCGGCGGCGACGCGACTGAGCAGGTCCTGGTTCGCTACAGTGTTGTCGAAGCTGGGCGGGAACTGGAAGAGCGCCACCCCCAGCCGAGTCGTTGCCCGCAGCGGCTCCAGCGACTCGCGAAACAGCGCGAAATCACGAGCTGTTGGCGTGGCCGGATTGTGCGTCAAGTCGCGGAACGCCTTGACGTCGAAGCGAAAGCCCTCCGGCGTAAGTTCGATCCATTTCTCGTACGTGCTGGCGGGCACCGGGCGGTAGTAGGAGGTGTTTACCTCCACGATGGGGAAATGCCGCGCGTACCATGGCAGCTTGTCATCGGGCCGGGTGCGGGTCGGGTAAAACCCCGGCAGGCTGTTCCAGGAGCTGATGCCGACCCACACCGTCGCGGCCCCGATCTGCACGGGCTGGACGGCGTGGGCCGGCGGGCTGCTCACGCGGGGGACTTCACAGCGGGCAGCAGGGAGCGCCAGGCGCCGCTCATGCCGCCTTCGCTGACGCCGAAGAAGACGCGCGGCTCGCCGTCCCCCCGGTAGACGACATCGTAGCGGCGGTCGCCGGAGCGCTGGCGGTATGAGCGCCACACCCCGACATTGCCGTTCCAGCGCACGCTTTCCTCGTCGAGTTCGCCCTTTTCGCACTGCTGGATGGCGGCGCGCCACATGCGGCGGTCGGTGCCCTTCGTCACGTTGTAGACCAGCTTGTGGTAGCGCAGATCGCGCAGCGTGTAGTAGCGCTCGCCGTCTGCCTCGACCCAGTCCACGATCTCGATGCCGGTAGTAGGGGCCAGTGGGTCGGGCGCGACCTCTTCTTCATAGGTCGCCAAACCGCCGTCCTCACCGTCGGGCGCCGCGTCCGGCAGCGCCAGGGGCTGGTTCGCCACCAGCGCCGCCAGGTGCAACACGTCCTCGCTGGGCGCCACTCGCACCAGCGGCGTTGGCTCCTTGCGCGGCTCCTCGGAGCGGCGAGGCGTCTCGTGCGACGCTCGGCCATTCTGGGATTGGGGCTTGGGGTCCACCGGCTTCACCGCAGCGGGCGCAGGCGGCGTGCTTTCTGCCTTCCGCACAGGTTCAGACTTCGGCGCAGGCGCCACTTCCACCGCAACTGGCGCAGAGATGACCGGCGCGGCGACCGCGCGCGGCGCTGGCGGCAGGTCGAGGTCCTGCCGCACCATCTGCACGATTTCGTCACGGGTGGCGACGGCGGTTTCCGCGCCGCGCCGGATCAGGATGCCGCCGGGCTCCAGCGCGTGCGGCTTCTGGCGGCCACCCGCCACCTCGATCACCACCAGCTTCTTGCCATCGGCGGTGTGCTCGCGCATGGCCAGCTCGATGGGCGGGGCAATCTGCGCGGCGGCTTCTGCTTTCAGCTCGGCGATGAGGGCCTGCGGGTCCGCAACGCCAGCGATGGGGCGCTTCTCCGCAGCGGAGATGCCGATGTAGATGGCGCCGCCGCCATAGTTGGCGAACCCGACCATGTCGCGCAGGATCGCGGATTGCCCGCGCTTCGCGGTGGCGGACTCGTGGAACGCCTGCTCGCTGGTATTGCCATCGAGGCGAGCGGCCTTGACCGGGTCGCTCGGTGGCGGGGTGAACGGGCGAGTGTGCTCGAAATCGCTGCTGGCGAAGAGCGCCTTCAGCGCCGCGAAGTTCAGCTCCGGCACCAGCACCTCGGTGGGCCGGTCGCCGACGCCGAGATTTGTCTCACGCAGCGGGTCCTGCTCCAGACGGTGGCAGTCTGATCCCTGGATGCAGTGCATGCGGCGCGGATACTCGGTCTTGGAGCCGTTGAAGAAGCGCGCGGTGGAGCGGCGGTTCGAGGCCGGCAGGAGGTCGGTGACTTCCATCGCGTGCAGGTTCGGGTCCTGCGTGTAGGCGATCTTGGTCTGGCCACCGAAGCGTAGGCCCTGCATGGCGACGCCGTGCGTCGAGTTGACGTGGGCGCCGATGACCAGCGCGCCGTGGCTGGCCAGAATCTCGTAGGCGCGCAACACGTCGGTCGTGGCGCCGACCTCGCCGCTGCCGAAGCGGTCTTCCGGCACCCCCAACAGCAGGAGCAGGTGCTCCATCAGGCGGATGCTGGTGCTCTCGGGGAAGATGGCCAGGATGTGGAAACCGAACTGGGCAGTGAACTCGAAACCGGGGAGCACGAGGATGCGGCTCATCAGGTCCCGGTACTCGGCCAGGCGTTCAGCTTCCGCCGGCTCCATGCGCCCGAGATACTCCAGCAGCTCCAGATCCTCGATCTCGCGCCAGAGGTCGGCGTAGCCGCGCACCGAGTTGTGGTCGGTGAGGGCAATGCCGTTCAGGCCGCGTTCATCGGCCCGGCGCAGGATATCCAGGATGCGCGTTTCCGGCTGCTGATAATCGACGGAGGCAGGGGTGTGCACATGCAGATCGATGCGCTTCCAGGTCAGATCCCCTGACGCTATCGGCGCAACAGGGACTGGCGCGGGACTTTCAGCCCGCTTGGTTGAGGGTGGTGTGATAGTCATGGTGGGAAGTGGCGCGGTTTCACGGCGCCGGCGCGTGGCTGGTATGGAGGGCTCCTTTCCGGGGGCGACGAATTTGAGAATGGTCAGGATCGAGGGCACGCGCAGCCCGAACCTTATGAAACTATAGCATAGCGCTACCTGTTATTGACAACCAGACACCGCGCCGCGAGCCGGAAATGGCAAGTTTGCGTGCTAAACTCGCCCCGGGCCGCATCGTCCCGGGCGCCTGCGGCGGCCCGAAACCCGACTTCGCCCGCGAGTCGTATATCAGTCAGGGAGTGCAGCAACGCTGCACCGCGCCGCTGCGTCCTGCGCCGGCACGATCTGGGGAAAACGGGGCGACCACTCCATGCCGAATGTCGATACACCACTGCTGCTGGACGTCCTGCTGGGACTTGTCATTCTCCTGTTTGTGCCGTTTGGCATCCGGCGGGGAGTCGCCAAGGAGGCGATGGTTTCCGCTGGCATCTTTCTCGGCGCCACACTGGCGGAGCGGTTCGCGCCGAGCTGGAGTCTGGAGCTCACTGAGCGCTTTGGCCTGAGCACCGGTACGGCGTCGTTCGTAGCGGCGGCGGCCCTGCTGGCGGCGGGCGCATTCGTCCTTGGCTACGGCGGAGGGGCCGCGCTGGGCACGCCCCGGCTCGGCGTGCTCTCGCGGTTGGTCGGCGGCCTGCTGGCGGCGTTCAACGCCGCGCTCATTCTGTCGTACCTGCTCTCGTGGGTGGAGCGCGATCTGGGGCAGGGTGGAGCGCTGGATGAAGGCATCCTCAGCCCGTGGCTGCTGCGCCGCACGAACGACCTGCTGCTGGCGGCGGCAGGGGTGCTGGTTGTCTTGACGGTGCTGGCGTGGGTCGTGAACCTGTTCCGCGCCCGGCGGCAGCCGCGTCATGACGAAGCGTACGCACCGGTCGCCCGCACTGCCGCGCCGGTGGCCGCGGACAGCGGCAAGTATGAGCCGGTGGATGGCGCCGGGCGCTCCGGCCGATTTGCGCCGGGGCTGGACGCCACCACGCCGATTCCGGCGGCCAGCGCGCCGCCGTGGGCCGCGACCGGCGGACGCTCGCTGAATGGCGGCGGCAACGGCAATGGCCGGGAGCCGCAGCTGGCGCCCGGCCCGTACGACGCGCCGGGCTCTGGTGATGAGACGGTGTGGTCGCCGTGGGAGGCGCAGGGCGGCCGCGCTGGCGCGCCGGCGGGTTCGCGCACGGAGTGGCCGGTGGCCCCTGCGGTCGGCGTGACGCCGGATGAGCGCTGCGCCGTCTGCCACGCGCGGGTGGGCCCGCGCGATGTCTTCTGCCCGGAGTGCGGCGCGACCCTGTAACATTCGCCGCCAATGAATCGCTGGTGGAGAGGAAGCAGGAGCACAGGCGCCATGGCCGTAGCTGAGCGTATCGATGTTGATGTTGTGGCCGCGCGGAAGGCGGCTGCGGAGGCCGTGGCGGCGGCGCGCGATGGGCTGATCGAGCTCTCGCGCTTCATCCACGCCAACCCGGAAATCGCTCTCGAAGAAGTGAAGTGCAGCGCGGCCTGCGCCGATTTCCTCGAGCAGCATGGCTTCGCAGTCGAGCGCGGAGTGGCCGGCCTCCCGACCGCGTTCGCCTCGCGCGTGGGCACGGCGGAACCGACCATCGCCTACCTCTCCGAGTACGACGCGCTGCCGGGTCTGGGGCATGGCTGCGGTCACAACCTGATCGCCATCGCCGGGATCGGGGCCGGGATCGGGCTAGCGGCGGCGCTGCCGCACCTCGGCGGGCGCGGGCAGGTACGCGTGTTCGGCACCCCGGCGGAAGAGGCAGTCGGTGGCAAGGTGATCATGGCCAACGCCGGCGTCTTCGAAGGCGTGGCGGCGGCGATGGGGGCGCACCCCGGCACCAGCGAGGCAGTTTGCCCGACGGTGGAGGGGAGCGGGCAGGCGCTGGCCTGCGTGCTGGTGCGGACGACCTTCCACGGGCAGGCGGCGCACGCCGCCGCTGACCCTTTCAATGGCGTCAACGCGCTGAACGCAGTGATCGAGACGTTCAACGGCATCAACGCGCTGCGCCAGCACATCACGAGCGACGCGCGCATCCACGGCATCATCACCCACGGCGGCGATGTGCCGAACGTGGTGCCGCACTACGCGCAGGCGGAATTCTTCGTGCGCGCGGCGACGTTGGCCGGCATGACGCGGCTGGTGGAGCAGGTGATCCGCATCGCCGAGGGCGCCGCGATGATCACCGGCGCGACGGTGGAGATCGAGATGCCGGAGGAGCCGAACTCCGACATGGTCACGAACTACACGCTGGCGCAGCGGCTGAGCGCGAATCTGGACCACGTGGGCCTGACGATGCCGCAGGCAAAGCCGGAGCCGGGCAGCGGCTCGACCGACTGGGGCAATGTCAGCTACGTCGTCCCGTCGGTGGAGACGGGCTTCCCGATCATTGACCGGGTGTGCACGTGGCACTCGCAGGATGTCGTGGACGCCTCGGTCTCCGATTTGGGACTGGGCAACACGATTAGCGTGGCGACCGCGATGGCGCTGACCGGCGTGGACCTGATCGCTGAGCCGGAGCTGGTGGCGGACATTCAGGACGAGTTTGCGAAGGCGCTGGCGGCGCGGGTGTAACGCCCCGCTGGCTTTTCCAGCCACCACGGCGTCGCCCCGTGCGTGGTGGCTGGGAAGACTGCGTCAAGATGCGAAACGCCGCTGCCGGCAACGAGGTCCTTCGACACGCTCAGGACATCACTTACAGGTGGCGGCGACTTCGAACTCACCCGATACTGAAGCCACGAGTTCAAACCGTCTACCACTCGGGACGAGGCGCCTCAGCGCCACCACGGCCCAAAGGTGATGTCCTGAGCTTGTCGAAGGACCTCATTGCCGGGCACTCTGCTGCGCGTCCCACCACGTCATTCAGGCAGGCATCCGGCAAGGGCATTGAGACCGGGAAGCTCGCACCGCGGAGCCTGAGGCGGGAGATAGCTGCGTCACCCGCCGGCTTGCGGCGAGGCGGCGGGTGGCGCCGGCTGCTGCGCCGATTCGCCGGAGACTTCCAGCCCCTTCTCGGTGAAGTAGAAGACCAGCGCCTCGCCGCCTGCAACGCGGAACCCCCACTCCGGCGCGTTGGGTTTGGCAAAGCGCGCTCGCAGATCAGGGCCGGAGAGCTCGCCCGAGGCGGCGACGAGCGCGGCGCCGGGAGAGGCGTCCCAACCCGCGACGGGATCGCCGCCGGTCACCGCGATGATGCTTGCCGGCGGCGGCGGCGGGAAGAGGGCCGCCGCTTCGCCGTCCGAGAGCACCACCAGCCGCGTCTGCCCACGTTCGATGAGCACGCGCCACGCGTCGGGGTCGTCCGGGTCGGCGTCCAGGGCGCGGGCGGTCTCGATGGACAGCGTGGTTTGCGGACTGAGGCGGACGCGGGCAGGGGTCGTGAGGGCGGTGATGTCGCCCAGCTCGTCGGCTTCAACTGACAGAGGGATTCCGCCGAGGGAGCGGGTCAGCCGCACCTGTTCGCTTTGGCTGGCAGCGAGCGGGGCCAGCAGGTCGGCGTGATCACCCGCGACGAGCAGCACATCGACGCGGCGGGCAAAGAGCGGTTGCACGGCGGTGAAGGCGTTCTCGAAGTCGGTGGGATCGTCGCCGGTGGCGATGAGCAGCCGGGCCGGGCCATCCGTGACGAGCACGGACAGGCGGTCGCCGGAGCCGAGGAAGACGACTTGCGGTTGCAGGACGTGCCGGTACCAGAGCGCGGCCATGAGCCCCACGCCAACCAGCGAGATTGCCAGAACCAGCGCGACCGTCTGGACGACGCCCCGCCAGCTGGATGGAGGATGATCGCTCATGGCTGATTCCCCGCTCCCGGCATCGGCCCCATGCTGACGGTCAGCCGGATCGTCGTGCCGGGGGGCGCCAGCGTGCCGGGCCCGGGGCTCTGGCTGATGACGGTGTTCATCGGCGCGCTGCGCGAGGGCTGCATTTGCAGATCGATGCGGAGGCCCAGCGGAGTGAGCAACGAGGTCACCGCGCCAATTGGCTGCCCGCGCAAGTCTGGCACCGTGACCATCCCCGTCCCGCCGGTTTGCGGCGCGATGGTTGGCGGCCCGTCGCTGGCGACGATGGGTGGCGGCTCCGGCGCGCGGGTGGCGGTCGGGACGGCGGTGGGCGCGGGAGTAGGCTCGCTGGTGGGGACGGCGGTGGATGTAGGCACGCTGGTCGGCAGCGGGGTCACAGTGGCGAGCGGCGCGGTAACCGTCTCCTGCGTGATCACCGGCGCGTCGCTGATAGTGGTTGGCGGCGGCTCCTGTGGGCTAGTGCCGACGAGATTCTGGAAGCCGAACCAGAGCAGGCCGGCCATGGCGGCAATGACCAGCAAGACGACGATGAAGGTTGGCGCGGAAGAACCGCCGCCGCTGGTTGGCGGCGGCGCGGGCGCCCGGCCAACGGTTGGGGCACGCATCACCTTGCCGCTGCCGGCCAGCGCGTCAGCCAGCGCCGTGACGCTCGGCCAGCGGTGGGTGGGGTCCTTGTCCAGCGCCCGCAGAACGACGGCGTCGGTGAGGTGCGTCAGTGACGGCGTGATCGTGGATGGGGCCGGTGGCGCGTCGTGAATCTGCTGCATGGCGACGGCCAGCGGTGAATCGCCCGAGAACGGTGGTTCGCCGGTGAGCATCTCGAAGGCCATCACCCCGGCGGAGTAGATGTCGGAGGCAGGGGTCGCCATCAGGCCGCTGGCTTGCTCCGGCGAGACGTACATGGCGGTGCCGAGGCCGCCGGCCTCGGTGAGGTCGCCATCGGCCAAGCCGCGCGCGATGCCGAAATCCACGACGCGGGCACGGCGATGCTCGTCGATCAGGATGTTGCCCGGTTTGACATCGCGGTGGACGGTGCCGCGCTTGTGGGCGTAGTCGAGCGCGCCGCCCACCTGTCGCAGGAGCTCGGCGACATCGGCGGGGTGGAAAGGCGCCTCGGTGGCGATGATCTCCTTCAGCGTTTGCCCGCGCACCAGCTCCATCACGATGAAGGGTTGCCCGCCCTCCTCGCCGACATCGTAGACATCGATGATGTTGGGGTGGGTGAGGGCGGCAGCGGCGCGCGCCTCGCGGGAGAAACGGGCGCGGAACGCGGGATCGGAGGCGAACTGCGGATGCGGCGTCTTGATGGCGACATCGCGCGCGAGCAACAGGTCGTGCCCGAGGTAGACGATGGCCATGCCGCCTTCGCCGATCTTGCGCTCGACGCGGTAGCGCTTGTTGATAAGCGTGCGCGGGCGGATCACGGCTGGGTCACGCCGTCGCTGGGCGGGAACTCCGGGCGGGCGGGGACTGGAACGACGACGAAGCAATCCGCGCGATCACCCAGTGTCGCCGTCAGGCGGCGCTCGACGCCGCGCGCCTCGGCGGGGTTGGTGAAGAGCGCGTAGTGGGCGGGGCCGGCGCCGGAGAGCGCGACGTGTTGGGCGCCCGCTTCGCTGATGGCGGCGGCGATCTCCTTCACGTCTGGCCGGAGGTCATACAGGGCGCGCTGGAAGGCGTTGCCGAGCAGGGTGGGATCGAGCGGCTGCCCGGCGCGCAGGCGCGCGGACTGCGCCGCGACGCTCGCGCCATCGCTGAAGTCGCCGGGCTGGAGGGCGGCGAAGAGGCTCGGGGTCTTGCGCGGGATGACGACGCGCGGGGCGACGATGAGGATGGTGAGAGCGGCCTCATTCCCGACGGCGAAGCCCTCACCCCAACCCCTCTCCCGATGCGCGGGAGAGGGGCTTTCGCTTGCGGCGGTGGTGGCCTCGGAGAGACCCTCACCCCCAGCCCCTCTCCCTTTGCGAAGGGCGAGGGGAGACGTGGGCGGTGGCTCGATTTGCGAGTCTTGGCCAGTAGCTGCGTCGCCACCGGGCGGGAGCCCCTCTCCCTTCGCAAAGGGAGAGGGGTTGGGGTGAGGGTTCCTCTCGGTGTGAGGGTCACTCTCCCCCGGCAGTGGCAACGCCTCCAACACCTCGCCTCGGCCGGAGCCGAGCGCGCAGCCGCCGGTGACGAGGAAGGGGACATCGCTGCCCAGTAAGGCTGCCAAGGCTGCCAACTCTGCCAAAGTTTGCGAGGTCTGCCAAAGCTCGCGCAGGGCAAGCAGGGTGCCGGCGGCGTCGCTGCTGGCGCCGCCGAGACCGGCGGCAACGGGGATGCGCTTGGTCAGGGTGATATCGGCGCCGCGACCGGGGAAGGCAGCCTGCATCGCCTGCGCAGCGCGCATAGTCAGGTTTTCCCACGGCGGCACACCGACATCCGGGCTGCTGGCGGCGATGCCCGGCACGGAGGCGACGGCGACCTCATCGAACAGGCTGACGGTGAGGAAGATGGTGGCGAGATTGTGGTAGCCATCCGCGCGGCGGTTCAGCACCTCCAGCCCGAGGTTCAGCTTGGCGGGCGCGGGGACGACGACAGCGGGCGTGAGGGACATCGCGTCAGGCGTCGCGGACGGCGGCGGGCGCGGACTGCGCCAGCGCCACCCACTCTGCGACGGCGAGCGTTTCGGCGCGGCGCATGGGGTCGATGCCGTTGCCTTGCAGCCACGCAGCGATCTCCGGCTTCGGCAGCTGCAGGACATCGGCGATGGCGTTGGCGACCTGCTTGCGCTTCTGGCGGAACCCACTTGTGACGATCTTGAAGAAGAGCGGCTCATCCTCCGGCGGCAGCGGGAACTCCGGCCGCACCGTGAGGTGGATCACCGCCGACTCGACCTTCGGCGGCGGAATGAAGACGCTGGGCGCGACATCGAACAGGATGCGCGGCTCGGCGAAATACTGCGTGGCGACACTGAGGATGGTCATGTCCGGCGGCGCGGCGACGATGCGCTCGGCGACTTCCTTCTGCAGCATGACGGTGAGCGCGCGCGGTTTGCGCGGCTGCTCCAGCAAGTGGCGCAGGATGGCGGTGCCGGTGGAGTAGGGCAGGTTCGCCACGACATCGAAGGGCACGCCGGGCGCGAAGAGGTCGTCCGCCGTCTGGTGCAGCGCGTTGCCCTGAATCAGCTCGAAGTTCGGCAGATCGCCGAAGGCGACCTCCAGATGCGCGGCGAGGCCCCGGTCGTACTCGATGGCGACGACGTGGCCTGCCTTCCGCAGCAGTTCCGAGGTGAGGATGCCGAGCCCCGGCCCGACCTCCAGCACGCTGTCCCCCGGCCCGACGCCGGCCATGCGCACCATGCGCTCGACGATGCCGCGCTCGAAAAGGAAGTGCTGGCCGAGCCCCTTGTTGGGGCGGATGCCCAGTTCCGCCATCAGCGCGGACCAGTCGCGGCGCGAGGTGGGGATGCGGCCCGCCGGATTCTCCGGCGGCGTGACGATGACGACCTCCGGGCTCACGCTGTCACGTCGATTCCGGCGCCGGCGCGCACCTCGCCTATCTCCCACAGCGGCGCATCGGCGGCGGCGAAGGCGGCGCGGACATCCTCCGCGCGGTTCGGGCAGATGCTGAGCAGCAGGCCGCCGGAGGTCTGCGGATCGAAGAAGGCGGACTGGCGAAACGGATCGACCTCTTGCGCGAAGCGGACACCGCCGGCGTGCGTGGTGTAGTGGTCGCGGTTGCGCCCGAGGCCGCCGGGCAGGTTGCCGCCGGCGGCGTAGTCCAGCACGCCGTGCAGCAGTGGCACGGCGCCGGCGCGGATGACGAGGTTCACGCCGCTCTTGGTGGCAATCTCGCTGCCGTGGCCGAGCAGGCTGAAGCCGGTGACATCGGTGGCGGCGTGGACCCCGCCCGTCTCGCGCAGCAACTCGGCGGCGCGGCGGTTGAGCGTCAGCATCGAGTCGATGGCGGCCTGCAGGTCGTCCTCGCTGGCGTTGCCGCGCTTGGCGGCGGTGACCACGATGCCGGTGCCGAGCCGCTTGGTGAGGAACAGCACATCGCCGGGACGGGCGGAAGCCTTCGTCCAGAACCCCTGCGGGTGGACGACGCCGGTGACGACCAGCCCGAACTTCGGCTCCGGATCGACGACGGTGTGGCCGCCGGCGATGAGCGCGTCCGCCTCGGCGACCTTGGCCGCCGCCCCGGCGAGGATCTGGCCGATGACCTCGGCGGGTAGATCCTCCGGGAACGCCGCGACGTTCAGCCCGAACAGCACCGTACCGCCCATGGCGTAGACATCGCTCATGCTGTTCGCCGCCGCGATGGCCCCGAAGGTGTACGGGTCATCGACGATGGGCGTGAAGAAATCGACGGTCTGCACCAGCGCGAGGTCGTCGCTGAGCCGGTAGACCGCCGCGTCGTCGCTAGTCTGCAACCCAACGAGCAGATCCGGGTGGCTGCCGCGCGTGAGCGGCTCCAGCACGCTCGCCAACGCGGCCGGCCCCATCTTGGCGGCGCAGCCGGCGGTGCTGGCAAGGCTCGTCAGGCGGATGAGGTCGGTGTGGGTCATGGGGAGGGGCTTTCCTGTTAGTGGCGGGACGATGCGTGGCGCAGCACGGCGGCGGACAGGGCACGGGGCCAGTGGGGAATGATAGGGGATTGAGGGCAGGAGTAGCTCAAACTGGGATCGACGCTGTTTGATGGCAGGGGTTACCGGTTATCCGCCCGATCTGCTTGCAGGACGAGGAAGCAACACCTGGCTATTCTCGATACAGTATCAGTAAAGCGGCCAAGGATGAGAGAACAGCCAGTGACGATCGATGAGAATGTCGTCAACCTTAGAGCGCGAGTCATGGAGTCACTCGCATCTCAAGGAGTGTGTCTAAAGCCACTGCCGCAGAAAGTCAACGATGAACGAAGCAAGCCGATACTCCGCGAGCTCCATAGGGCGGCTGTATCGCACTCTATATCCCGATCACGCGCTGGTCTAGAGCGCCATGAGGCGTCGCTGCTGGAAAGAATTGCTTCAGGTTCGGAGATCGAACCGAGCAAGATAAGCCCAGCTCTGATCGAGGTGCACCCGGATACGGCTGATGAACTCTTGTTCAGGTATGCGCGGCTGCATTGGAGCATCCCCGTGTCGGCTGGCTATGGGCGTCGACTTAGATTTCTCCTAGTCGATACTTGGAACTCGAAACTGATCGGAATTGTCGGTTTGGGTGATCCCGTGTACTCGATGCGAGCGCGCGACCAATGGATTGGTTGGAATTCCGAGCAGAAGCGCAGAAGAATTGGAAGCGTTATGGACGCTTTTGTTCTTGGCGCGGTACCGCCGTATAGCATGATTCTAGGAGGGAAACTCGCTGCACTGTCTCTAAGAAGCGCAGAAGTGAGTCAGGCATTTAGAGCAAAGTACGGGAACCGTGAGTCGGTCATTCTAGGCGTGAGACATAGCGCCGGACTTGGTCTAGTGACCACAACATCGGCTCTTGGGCGATCATCTCTCTACAACCGCCTTCGCTTGGACAATCAGACAGCATTCATCAGTGTTGGTTACACGCTGGGATCTGGCGAATTCCAATTTGCGACCGATCTCTATCCTGAGTTGTTCCGGCTAGTCCAAGACCATTCGCTTCCAACGGCCAAGAATCAAGCTTGGGGTTCGGGATTTAGAAGCAAGCGCGAGGTCGTTCTAAAGGCATTGACGCTTCTTGGTCTACCACGCGATCTCATCTATCACGGCGTTCAGAGAGAAATGTTTGTGGTGCCCACTGCCGTAAACACACAACGGTTCTTGCAGGGGCTTGATCAGGACCTCCAGAGTAATGACAAATCGCTTGAGGAGATTTCTACTTTCTGTATTGATCGGTGGATTGTGCCGAGATCCGAACGTGATTCAAGCTTCAGGGACTTCAAAGCGTCGGAGTACGCGCTCTGGAGGCGGTGATGTCGATCTCCGAGGAAAACCTGTTTTCGGGTCTACCTGCGTCGCTCCTAGAAGAGGCGCTTACCGTCACCGAGGACGTCAGTAGGTTGCTGTTGGAAGATATTGAGCAACTTAGCTCGCGGCGAGCTTCGTTTCGTGAAGCGCTGGAAGCACACAAGTTGGTAATGCGCGAGTCGGATCTTGGCATTCCGTTGATTCCGACAACGTGTGGCACGGATGGATCGTATGCGATAGAGCGAATGCTGACGGTCGATTTGGTAATCGCTGCGACGGTAGCAGTAGAAGGATTGGCGCCACCAAGAGAAACCCGACATTGGCTTGAGCCTCGGCACTCTATTTTCGTTGCTGCAGAGGCGCATTCCGAGGATACGGCCACTATTCTACGCGCAGTTATGTTAGGACGAGAACTTTGTTTGGCGGTCGAGGCTCCGCACGACTTAGTGTTGCTGGACATGACCCTCACACTTCCAATAATCTATTTCAACCAAGCCATAAATGCAGTCGTGAATTCTTCTGCCAAATGCGCGACCGAGTTTTCCAGTCATGTCAATGAGTACTTGATGGCCTACGCTGACATATTGGTGTCGGCCAGGTCCGATCACTACTTTGCTGGATTTCCGAAGTATTCCACTCGACGAGAGATATGTGATCTGCTTGGATGGCAGGGCCCCTATGACGACAGGGGGCTTCTTTCGCTGGTGCTGGGAGGAGGCGAACTCACAAGGCCGATGCCAATCACGCAACCAGACCAACAGTGGCATTTGTCCACTGCCAATTTGGAGAACCAAGCGTCGGTTCGAACGGCAGTTGGGAGAATTCTGGACGGGCTCAGCGAATTGCACGTTTTCTATTACCGGCCGCAGTCGTGGCTGCCTGCTCTTCGCATTGAGGTATCCGGAGCAATTGCCAACAATGCGGCGCGGCTTTCAACAGTCGTGCAGGGCGTAAAAGCGCAGTGCGCTACAGCAGCCATGTTGGAGCCCTACCCGTTGTATCTCGCAGATAGAACCGTAAAAGCAGCAGCGCGTTCGTTGCCTGCTCTCCGACACATTTCGTCTCAGACGCTTGCATCTAGCTATTCTGGAAGCTTGGGCGACGTTTTTCTGGCAATGCACGGCTACCGCAGTGAGTCAGGAGCTTGAACTGATGCAAAAGCCTGAGAAGTCCGTATCTCAAATTGTTGATTCAAGCGAGAGGCTGGGCGTGCTCGGGTCACCCTCAACAACGCACGAATTGACCTTGGACATTCTTGGCGCCGCTGCGAGTAGGAAGTTGGTCGGGGAGTTCGCGCTGTTCAGGTTCTTGCAAGATAACGCGGCGCACTTTGCACTGGGACAGATCAG
>JASGGF010000004.1:0-39311 GCA_047605145.1 Thermomicrobiales bacterium
CGCGCCGCCGGTGGCGCCAGCCGCCGCCGCGTCGCGGGGGCGCTCGGGGGCGCCGCGCTGGCGCCACTGCTCGGCAGTGCAGTATTCGCCGCGAAGCGCAAAAAAGAAACCGAAGAGGAAGCCGTTTTGCCTGAACGGGAGCACTGTGCAGGCGACTGGCAAGAAGGTCAAGAAGCTGAAAAAGCAAGGCGCCACAGCCGGCGCCTGCCCGGACGTCTGCACCCCGCAGTGCAACAAGGTGAGCTGCGGCGGCCCAGATAGTTGCGGCGGAACCTGCGGTTGCAACGCCGGCTCAGTGTGCGACGAAGGCGCCTGCACGGCCTGCACGGTGAAGTGCACCGGCACGGCGCTCGGGTGCGGCTCTGAGCTCACGCAGGCGCTGACCGGAGGCGGGCGGATCGTGCTCTGCCCGGGCACGTATTCCACGAGCGCCATCGGCTTCGACATCACGAAGGACACGACGCTGATTGGCGCCGGGTCCGGGAGCGACCCCGCCAGCAGCACGATTCTTGATGGGCAGGATCAGCGCATCGTGCTGCTGAACACCAGCAAGAAGACGCTGACGATGCGCGGCGTGCGCGTCACCCGTGGGAAATACTCGGCCGGCGGTGGCGGGTTGTTCGTTGGAGAAGACGCCGACATCCGTGTTTCAGACTGCGCGTTTGTCGCGAACTCCGGCACTGGCGGCGGCGCCATCTCCTCGTTCAGCAAGCTGCGCCTGACCCGAACCGTGTTCGACCGCAACACCGCGACGACGACGGACGGCGGCGGCGTGCTGGTGTTTGACGCGGGGCCCAGCTTCATCACCGATTGCGAGTTCACCGGCAACTCCACCGTCGCGTATGGCGGCGGGCTCAAGGTGAATGACACGAACGTGACCATCACCGGCTGCACGTTCCGGGGCAATACAGCCTCGCGCGGCGGTGGGCTGGCGGTGGAAGACGGAACGGTGAATCTGGACAGCGCCACCACGATCACCGGCAACACCGCCTCGACCTACGGGGGCGGCGCGTGGCGAACCAGCGGCGTTCTTAATCTCAACGGCGCGAACATCAGCGGCAATTTCTCGGCCAATCCGCCCGCCGACTGCGGGGGCGGTTGCACGTAAGGCGCCAAAAGCACGTATTTCTACCGATGTGTGTTGCGTCGCTGAGCGCGATACTCCCGATGGTTCGATGCAGCCGAGGCCCCTCGCCGGGCCGGCTCGGCTGGATCACGGCACGCGACGGGAGCATGGTGTATGGACGCAGTGCAGTTTGACCACATTGCCCGCCGGGTCTTCGCTGGCGTGAGCCGCCGGCGTGTTGCCGCGGCGCTCGGCGGCCTCGTGCTGGCGCCAGCGCTGGGCGGCGCCAGCGCCAGCGCAAAGAAGAAGGCGAAAAAGAAGCCGTACTGCCTGAACGGGAGCACCGTCAAGGCCTCCGGCAAAAAGGCGAAGAAGCTGAAGAAGCAGGGCGCCACGCCCGGAGCCTGCTGCGTTCCTACGTGCAATGGCACAAGCTGCGGCGGCGCCGATGGCTGCGGCGGAACCTGCGGCTGCAACGCCGGGTCGGCCTGCGCCGCCGGAACCTGCGCCGCCTGCACCGTCACCTGCACCGGCACGCCAATCGCCTGCGGCGCAGCGCTGACCCTGGCCTTGGCGGACGGCGGCACGATCATCGCCTGCCCGGGCCGTTACGCCGGGCGCTTCACCGTCAGCACAGCCACCACCCTCATCGGCGCCGGGTCGGGCGACGACCCGGCCACGAGCACCATCCTCGACGGCGAGAAGTTGGGCCGCACGATCACCGTTCCCGCGCCGAGCTTCACCATGTCCGGGGTGCGCGTCGTCGGGGGGAAGTCCAGTTTTCCGGGGGGCGGTTTGTTCGGAGACCCCGGGACTGACCTGCGAATCAGCGCCTGCGCCTTCGTGGGCAACGAAGGGAGCGACGCTGGCGCCATCAGTGCCCGCGGGAAGATGGCGTTGCGCACCAGCCTCTTCTCGGGCAATACGGCCAGCGGAGGTGGGGCCATCCAGTTTCTTTTGGCGCCCGGGCCGAATGTCGTGGCGGACTGCATCATCGAGACCAACTCGGCAGCGATTGGCGGAGGACTGTACTTGTTTGGATCGCCGGTGACGGTGACGGGCACGACGATCCGGACGAACACGGCCACGATGCAGGGCGGTGGCGTCTATCTCTACGGAGGCTCCAGCCTGACGCTGGATGCGGCGACGAGCATCACCGGCAACTCGGCCGGGCAGGCCAATGGCGGCGGCGGGATTTACAGCGAAACATCCGGTGGCATCAACACGCTGAGCCAGAACTTCGCGAAGATCTCTGGCAACACGCCGGACCAGTGTCAAGGCGTGATCTGCGCTTAGGTCGCGTTGAGTCCGGTCAGTCGGGTAGGCAAGGGGGGCGGCCACCGTGGCCGCCTCTCCATCATCATCCTGGAATGATGTGCAGAAGAGACGGCCCTGCTGACGGAGCGCCGAATTTTCGTGTCTCGCTTGCTTTGCATATTGATGGACCCACTGACGTTTGTGGGGGAGCCACCTCGTCCGGCGTCTGGTTCAAGCGGTGGGTTCCGCACGATATGATGCCCCCGGTTGCATTGCCCGTGCGTGAAAGGACCATCCCCGTTGAGGATCGTTACCGGTGGGATCGCCCAGGAAACCAATACCTTCCAGTGGCAGCCGACAACGCTGGAGGATTTCCAGCGCGCCGGCTTTGGCTCCCTGGTGCGCGGGCAGGAGATTCTGGATCTTGCCGGAACGGGCTCCGTCTACGGCGGCGTGGTCCCGGCGGCGGCGGCGCAGGGGGTGGAACTCATCCCCACCACCTACGCCTCGGTGATGCCGGGCGGCCGCGTGGCCCGCGAGGCGTTCGAGGCCGTGGGTCAGGAGATCGTGAACGGCATTGCGGCTGCCCTGCCGGTGGATGGCGTGTTGCTGGTCCTGCACGGGGCCATGGCTCTCTCCGACGGGGATGATGCCGAGGGGCTGCTCTTGCAGCGAGTGCGGGAGTTGGTGGGGCCAGATGTGCCTATCGTGGCCCCGCTGGACCTGCACACCAACCTCTCGGACGAAATGGTGGTCTATGCTGATGCCCTGGTCGGCTACCGCGAGTACCCCCATACCGATATGCCTGAGGCGGGCGAACGCGCGCTGAACCTGTTGGTCCGCGCAGTCCGGGGAGAGGTCACGCCAACGATGGCGTTTACCCGCCTGCCGTTGATCGTCCCCAATCAATCGATGGTCACGACCTGGCAATCCCCGTTGAAAGTCGCCATCGACCAAACGCGCGTGCTTGAGGAGCAGCCGGCCGTCCTGGCCGCCAGCATCTTCGGTGGTTTCCCCTTCGCCGATCTTCCGTTTTCCGGCGTTTCGGTGGTCGTCGTGACGGACAACGACGAGGCGCTGGCGCAACGCTTTGCCGACGATCTGGCGGAGATCTGCTGGCAGCAGCGGGAGGCGTTCACCATCCACCCCGTTCCGGTCGCCGAGGCGATCGCGGAGGCGATGGCCGGCCCAGAGGGGAGCGTCTACGTGCTGGCCGATATCGCGGACTCCGGCGCCAGCGGTACGGCCGGTGATGGCACGGCCATTCTGCGTGGCCTGATCGCCGCCGGAGCGCGCTCGGCCGCCGTGGCCCAGATCATGGACCCGACCGCTGTCGCCGCCTGTGTGAGCGCCGGGGTGGGGAGCATCGTCACGCTGCAGGTTGGAGGCCAGCACGACGGGCTGCATGGGGCGCCAGTCGAGGTCACCGGGGTCGTGCGCCTCATCCATGAGGGCACGTTCCCGCTGGCCGGGCCGATGGGCGCGGGGACGTTCGCGGGGCGCGGGCGGACGGTCGTCCTGGAGATCGGGGGGAGTGGCGGTATCGAACTGCAACTGACAGAGTTGCGCGGCCACCCCAGCGATCTCAACCACTTTCGCGCCTTTGGCATTGAGCCCACGCAGCGCCGCATGCTGGTCCTGAAGAGCGCCGCCCATTTCCGCGCCGCCTTCGAGCCGATTGCCAGTAAGGTCATCGAGGTCGATGCGCCGGGCATCAGCACGCCGAAGTTGGCCACTCTGCCCTACGAACGCCTGCGCCGCCCCATTTACCCGCTCGATGCCGACACCGCCTGGGAGCGGTCAACGCCGGTGGGCTGACCTCGCAGGAGAAACGGGCCGAAAAGCTGGCGCCGCGCTCACATGAACGCGGCGCCTGTGGATGCGTTGTCTGCGTCCGACGCCGGGATCACATCAGTTGTCCGAGCGGCAGGCTGGAGCAGGCAACACGACCCGGCCGGCATTCGGAGTTGTGCCGGCTTTGTCGCGACCGTTGGCCTCCTGTCAGACAATCTCCACATTGCCTTGAACCTCTGATGGCCAATGATTTGTGGGGTGTCGAGAGGTCCTGGTCTAATCGAAATGCTGTTGGTTGACACTGATCACCAACTCGTGTGAATCACCTTGCCAGGAAGCTTGATGGTGATAGACAAGGCAATTGCATTGAGAAGGCCGAAACCCTCGAAAGTCCAAGGCTGGTCTCTCGTGTGCACTTGGCGGAGAATGGGAAACGGATGCCTGTAGGACTTCCCGCCGGATCCCCAGGCAGTTTCCCACGACACCATCACCTGTCACCTTCCAACGTTCTGGGAAACGTGAACCTGGACGGGTTGCCCAAGGGTGAACAACCCGGCTAGTAGCGTTAGCGCGGCACGATGGGCAGCGTCAGCTTCGATGGCCGGTCGCTGTCGTGGAAAACTGTCTCCCCGGTAGTCTGTCCCACGCTCCACACTGCATCGCGACAGGAAATGCGTATTCCTACGGATGTCACCATGGATCACGAGGCGGATACTCGCGGTGGTTCACGGAACGCGTGGCGCCCGACCTTGGCGCTGCGATCAGGGTACGGTGCTCGCGCACTGGGAGCGTGAAGCTATGGATGCAGGGCAGTTCGATCAGGTTGCCCGCCGGGTGTCGGCCGGTGCTACCCGCCGCCGCGTCGTGGGCGCGTTGAGCGGGCTGTCGCTGACGCCGCTCCTCGGCCCGGCGCTGACCAGCGCGAAGAAGAAGAAAGCGAAGAAAAAGCCGCTCTGCCTGAACGGGCAGACGGTCAAAGCGTCCGGGAAGAAGGCGAAGAAGCTCAAGAAGCAGGGCGCTACCCCCGGCGCGTGCTGCGTCCCCGTGTGCAATAGCGTGAGCTGCGGAGGCGCGGATGGCTGCGGGGGGACCTGCGGCTGTGCTGCCGGATCGGTCTGCAACGCGGGAACCTGCTCCGCCTGCACCGTCTTCTGCAGCGGCACGGCTCCCGAGTGCGGCGTGACCTTGAACGCGGCGCTGGCCGCAGGCGGGCGTATCGTCGCCTGCCCCGGCCGCTACGCCGGCACATTTACCGTCAACACGGCAACGACGCTGGTGGGCGCTGGCGCGGGAGAGGACCCGGTCACGAACACGATTCTTGACGGAGGCGGTGTTGGCCAAACGGTCGTCGTGAACAACAACCAGAGCCTGTCACTGTCCGGCGTGCGGGTGGTTGGCGGGAAAACTGGGGGCGATGGCGGCGGCCTGCAGGGACGGTCCAATACGGACGTGCAATTAGACTCCTGCGCGATTGTGGGGAATCAGGCCGCCAATGCCGGGGGCGGAATCGCGACTACCGGCAAACTGTCGCTTCATAACACGCTGATCTCTGGGAACGATATCGGCCCAAGCCTTGGCGGCGGCGTCTACTTCAGCGGCTCTGGTCCGCACGTCGTGGCAAACTGCACCTTCGTGAGCAACACGGCGGGGCGCGGCGGCGCGATGTACCTGAGCGCCGCGACGGTGACCGTGACCGGGACCGAGATCCGCGGCAATAAGGCGTCAACTTTCGGGGGTGGATTCCGGCTCACGGCGTCGGCAACGCTCACGCTGGACAGCGCCACCAGCGTGACCGGGAACACCGCGACCACCAGTGGCGGCGCCATCTACGCCGAAGCCGGGGCCATGTTCACCCAGCAGGGCGCGGTAATCAGCGGGAACACTGCCCCGCAATGCGTGAATGTGACCTGCGTTTAGGAGCGGCGGAGTTCGTGTGATCGACAGGCGAGAAGAGCGGTCAGAATGGCCGCCCTTCTCGCCGCGTTTACCGGGCGCCCGCCTGCTACCGCGGCACAATGGGCAGCGTCACCCGCGACGGGTGCGCCGCGTCATGCAGGATCGTCTGCAGGGCGGGCTGCATTTCGGCGTCCTCGCCCAGCGGGTGACCGGTGTTCAGGTTGCGGTCGAAACGGGGGAAGTTGCTGCTGCTCACCTCCAGCCCGATGCGGTGGCCGGCCTTGAACAGGTTGCTGGTCGGCCACAGGTTGATGGTGTACTCCGTCGGCTCGCCCGGCGTGATCGGCTTCGCATCCGCCGTGCCGTCCTTGTACTGCGCGCGGATGATGCCGTCGGTCAGGTTGCGGCTGTAGCCATCCGGGTAGATGTCCACCAGCTTGCCGGTGAAGTCCGTGTCTGGCGCGCTGGTGGAGGCCCACAGGGTCAGTGAGATCGGCCCCGTCACCTCCGTGTCGCTGGCCAGCGGCGGCGTCACGTACATCAGCACGTCGCTGCGCGCCTCCACCGGCCGCTGGTCGAATGCGCCCGGCGGGAAGTTGCTGGGGTAGCAGCAGAGCTGGCCGCCGGTGCTGGGCACAGGCTGGTTCGGGTCATAGAGGAACACATCGGCGCGCTCCTCGCCGGGGGCGTCGGTGCTCAGCACGCCGTCGCCGCTGATGCTGTTCGCTTTGCCGCCGCTGCTCAGGTAGTAGTCGGTGTTGACCGCGCGGGCCAGCGGCCACTCCTGCTCATCGCGCCAGACATCCTCGCCCATCACGAACAGGCGGATCGGCGCCTCGTCGCTGTACCCCTCGTCGATCCCCTTCAGCCAGTAGTCGAAGAAGCGCAAGTGCTCGCCATCGACATCCATGCTCAGGGGCACCGCCCCCTGCCCGGCGCGGTTGCCGAAGTCCACCGCGCCGCTCTGCTGCAGCGGCGGTGTCGTGTGCGTCCACGGGCCGAGCAGCAGCCGCTGGCCGGTGCGCGCCTCCTCCGTGGAGCCCTTCTCGCGCACGCCGTTGTAGTTGCGGATGCTGCCATCGAGGAAGATGTCGTACCACCCCGCGATGCTCAGCGCCGGCACGGCCACCTTGTCGTGGCGCTCCTCGATGCTGCACGACGTCCAGAAGTCGTCGCGCGTGGGGTGGCTCAGCCACTCCAGAAAGTATGGCGACAGCTCGGGATCGACCGGGAAATCCTTGAGCGGCAGGGTGTAGGCCACCTCGTTGCCGTCATCGACATTGTCCAGCATCACCTCGCGCAGTTCGGCGAAGTTGGGCACATCCTCGCGCCAGCTCTTGCGGATGAGGTCGGCGGTGGTGAGGTACGGCAGCACCCAGTTCAGCATGAAGCCCCACTGGAAGGCGCCGCCCTGATAGGTCCACCCCTCGTAGTAGTCCGAGGCGGTGAAGGCGGGCACGATCGCCTTCAGGCTGGGCGGCGCGCCGACCGCCGCCAGCCACTGCGTGGCCCCCACGTACGAGGTGCCGAACATCCCCACCTTGCCGGTGCTCCACGGTTGCGCGCCCGCCCACTCGATGGCGTCGTAGCCGTCGTCCGTCTCCTGATGGAAGGGGTAGAACGACCCGTCCGAGCGGTAGCGGCCGCGCACGTCCTGATTCACCACCGCGTAGCCCCGGCGCACGGCCCGGAAGACATCCGTCTGTTGCAGGGAAAGGGAGGCGGTCTCCTTGTTGTACGGCGTGCGCTGCATGATGACCGGAAACGGCCCGCCCTCGGCGGGGCGGTACACATCCGTGCGCAGAATCGTGCCGTCGCGCATGGCGACGGGGATATCCTTCTCGACAACAATGCTCAGGGAATCCGTCATGGTTGTCTCCTGTGGCTCTTCGGTTCCGGGAACACCCTCCGTTGCAGGAGGTTCGCACCGATTGCAAAAGTGCGCAAGATGGAGGGGGAGCCGCGCTGTGGCGCTCAGGGGGTGGCGGCGCTGCGCGCCTCAGGGGGTGGAGGGGGGTGAAGGAGCACGACGGGAGAAGAGCGGGTGACCAGAGCGCCTGCCCTGAGGTTGCCCCGGCTCTCAGGTGTGTCCTGAGCTTGTCGAAGGACCTCGTCTCGCAACCGCCTCGCCTCGAAGTCTCCCCGGCCCTCGCGTGGGGCGCTTCACACGGCCTACGCTCTTAGCAGCACAATCGCAATGACCTCGTCACTCGCCACCGACGCCGCACGCCATGAAAGGACACACCAATGACCGACTGGACATGGGAGCAACTGGCTGGCCCGGCCACCATCACCGAAGGCCCCGCGTGGGACGCCCCCAACGCGCGGCTGCTCTTCACCAGCATCGACGACAACGAGGTGCGCGCCTTCGATCCCGCCACCGGCGAGATCACCACCCTCTACACCGGCACGGGCGGCACGAACGGCCTCACCTACGGGCGGGATGGCCTGCTGTACGGCTGCGCGGGCACGGCGCGGCAGGTGGTGCGCTGGGACCGCGATGGCGCCATGAGCGTGCTGGCGGACCGCTTCGAGGGGAACCGCCTCAACAGCCCGAACGACCTCGTCGTCGATTCCTCCGGGCGCGTCTGGTTCACCGATCCCCGCTACGGTGAGGATCACTCCGACCGCGAACTGGACCACGACTCGGTCTACCGCCTCACCCCGCCCCCCGGCGGCGAGGGCGCGTGGACCATCGAGCGCCTGACCTTCGACACCACCCGCCCCAACGGCATCCTGCTCTCGCCGGATGAGCGCACCCTGTTCGTTGCCCAGAGCAACCACGACCCGGATGAACCGCGCCAGCTCCGCGCCTACCCCGTGCTGGAGGATGGCACGCTGGGCCCGTACACCGTGCTGCACGACTTCGGCGCGTGGCGCGGCATCGATGGCATGCGCTTCAACCAGCGCGGCCAGATCGTCGCCACCTGCGGCTCCATCAAAGGTGGCCCCGGCCCGCGCATCGCCGTCTTCGCGCTGGATGGCACGGTGCTGGAGGAGCACCCCGTCCCCGCCGGCGACCCCACCAACTGCGCCCTTTCCCCGGACTGGTCCACGCTCTACGTCACCACGCTGGACGGTCGGCTGTACCGGGCGACGGGGCTGCAGGGGTAGCAGCGCTGGAGGACATGGCGCGGTCATTGGACGGGCCGGAGTGATGCGGGAGGCGTTGTTCGCCACGAAGATCGAGTAGCTGCGGCAGGAAGGCGCGCGGAAGCGCGAGATGTATCCTGATCCGTGGAGGGCGCCGGGCGCACGCTTGCACGAGATCATTGGTGAAGATCCCAGCACGCTTTCCGACGGCAGCGACGGATGGTTGCATGGCAGGAGCGACGACGATGCCCGGTAGCTGCGGGTATTCTGTGATTGTCCACGCATGACATGTAAGGAGGCATGGTTGTGGCCTTGCCAGCAAACAAACCGAAGTTGACTCGCGAGGAGCAAATCGCCGCGGCGATTGAAGCTGAGTATCAGGAGATGTTGCGCCTGCGGGAGGTTTACCCCGATCCGATGCGGGCGCTTGGGGAATTGATGATCAAGCTCGTGGGGGATGACTCCAGCGTTCTGTCTGCGGCCAGCGACGAGTGCTACTACGGCGGGTGCGACGACGACGACGATGCCCGGTAGCGTTGTAAATCTCTCGTTCCCGTTTAACCGCTGGCCAGGAACTTTGGTTTTGGATACCAGCGTGGTGCTGCCGGTGTTGCAGGGTTCCATAGACTTGACAAAGCCTGAAGCTCCTCTAGGCCTGCACGAACAGCGGGCCGCTCAGGTGATTGCCAACCTTCAGCACAACCGCGTACGGAGTTTCGTCACACCGACAGTGGTTGCAGAGTATCTGCATGCAGCCATTCGTGGACGATATCAACACGAGATTGCAACGACATCTACTTCTGAGATGGTGGCGCGATTCGGAACGCGCACCCGGAGTTGGACGCAACTGTATAAGCATGATCCAACAATCCTGCGGGGAATGGAACCACAATTCAGGAACCTGCGCTCGGTGTTGAGAGCCAACGGCATCGGGTTCATTGATCCAATAGACTACCCGCCGCCGCCCAACTGGCGCGGTTTCATCCCCGAACTCCTCGACCTCTCCCTCCGCTACAGCCTCGACACCAACGACGCCCGCATCCTTCTCGAAGCCCAGAGCCTCGGCATCCCCCATATCGTCACCCTCGACCGCGACATGCAGCGCGCTGCGCCGGACTTCACCGTCTACTCGTGGCTGTAAAGGCCAACTGGCAGGTGTCGAAGAGGGAAGCGAATGACCCTTGACCGCCTCAAATGGCTTGCCGTTCTCGCGCCGTTCCTCGTGCTCATCGGCGTGGAACTGGTGCGGCAGACCACCGCGCCCTCGCTGTTCATGGGGGCCACCGGGTTTCTGGTGCTTGCCGCCGGGCTGCTGCTCGCTTCGCTACTCTTCGCCGAGGTGATCTTCGGGGGCGTCAACCGGTTGCAGGACCGGCTCGCCCAGCGCAACCGCGAGCTGCTGGCGCTGCACGATGCCGGGCTCGGCATCCTTGGCGAGCACAATCTGGAGAACGTGCTGCAACTCGTCGTCGACCGCGCGCGCGATCTCGTCGGCGCTCAGTACGGCGCGCTGTCGCTGCTGCGCGACGAGGGCGGCATCGAGGCGTTCCTCACCTCCGGCATCACCGACGAGGAGCGCGCCGCTCTCGGCCCGCCGCCCGTGGGGCACGGCATCCTCGGCGTGGTGCTGCACGATGGCGAACCCCTGCGGCTGGACGACCTGACGCGCGATCCGCGCTCCGTGGGCTTCCCGCCGGGCCACCCCGCCATGCGCTCGCTGCTGGCGGCGCCAGTCATCTCCAACGGCGCCGTGCTTGGCAATCTGTACCTCACCGAAAAGCTGGGCGCGCACAGCTTCGATGCGAACGACGAGGAAACCCTGCAGCGTTTCGCCACCCTTGCCGCCGTCGCGATCGAGAACGCCCGCCTCCACCGGCAGGTGCAGGCGCTGGCCGTCACGGAGGAGCGCGAACGCATTGCCCGCGAATTGCACGACAGTGTGGCGCAGGTGCTGGGTTACGTGAACACCAAGGCGCAGGCCACCGAAGTGCTCATCGAATCAGGCCAGAGCGAAAAAGCGATCACGCAGCTCACGCAAATGGCGGACGCCGCCCGCGCCGCCTACGCCGATGTGCGCGAGGGGATCCTCGGGCTGCGCGTCACCCCGGAAGTCCAGCGCAGCTTCGTGGAGACGCTGGCAGGGTACCTTGAGCAGTGGCAGGCCCAGAGTGGCGTCACCGTGGCGCTGGTCACCGCGCCGGCGAACGCGCCGATTCGCCTCACGCCGAACGCCGAGGTGCAGTTGCTGCGAATCATTCAGGAGGCGCTGACCAACGTGCGCAAGCACGCCGGCGCCAGCACGGCGGAGGTCGAGCTGCGGCTGACGCCCGGCTGGCTGGAGGCGCGCATCATCGACAATGGCGCGGGGTTTGCGCCGGAAGCGCGCGCCCCCGGCGCCGCGCCGCGCTTCGGGCTCTCCACCATGCGGGAGCGCGCGGAGGCGATTGGCGGCTCGCTGGAGATCACGCCGGGAACGGGCGGCGTGGGCACACAGGTTCGGGCGCGGGTCCCGTTGGACGCGCTGCCGGCGGGGAGAGGCATGACCCATGCGCGTACTCATCGCTGACGATCACGGGTTGTTCCGTGATGGCCTGCGCAGCTTGCTGGAGGCGCGCGGCATCGAAGTCGTGGCGGAAGCGCGCAATGGCCGCGAAGCTGTGGAGTTGGCCCGCCTGCACCGGCCGGATATCGTGCTGATGGATCTCTCCATGCCGGAACTTAACGGCCTCGGCGCCACCCGCCTCATCACGGCGGAGTTGCCGCAGGTCGCGGTCGTTGTCTTGACTGCATCGGAGGAAGATGCCGACCTGTTCGAGGCGGTGAAATCGGGCGCGCAGGGGTTCCTGCCGAAGGATATTGAGGCGCGCCGCCTCTTCGACCTGCTGGATGGCGTGGCGCGCGGCGAGCCGGCGCTCACCCCGCTGCTGGCGCGCAAGGTGCTCTCCGCCTTTGCCCACCCCGAGCCTGCGCCGCAGACCCGCCCCCCCGACGCGTTGACCGAGCGCGAGCGCGAGGTGCTGGAGCTGCTGGTGCGCGGCGTTACCTCCAACCGCGACCTCGCCGAGCGCCTCTTCGTCAGCGAGAACACGATCAAGTACCACCTGCGTAATATCCTCGACAAGCTCCACCTGCAGAACCGGGCGCAGGTCATCGCCTACGCCATGCGACACCGTTTGGTGGACCTGCCGGACGACGCCGGGTAACGGGCGCGCGTCCTCCAACCATCCCGACCCGAAACACCACGCTTCCCACCCCGCCGGGTAGGCGCCGCGCCTACCCCCATCCCCCTGATCGAACCACCCGCTGCGCCGGTTCGGTTTCTCCCCTTTCACCCTAATCTGGGTGACAGAGAGATGACGACGCACGAGTGAGGGGAAGCGGCAATGAACGGCAAGAACGGGATGATTTCGCGGCGCAGCGCGGCGGGCCTGCTGGGGCTGATGGGCGTAAGCGCGGTTGGCGCAGCCGTGGCCACCACCACTGGCCCGGCGACGCAGAGCGCCCTCGCAGCCGGGATCTCGAACCCTGTCGATGGGCACGACATGATGCTGCACCCGGTGCAGTACGTGCAGAGCGAAGAGGTCGATGTCGAGGCCATGGACGCCATGCACGAGGCGGGCGTCAAGGCCTTCCCGGCGGAGACGAAGGGGCTGGGCGGCCAGCCGCTGGCCTACGAGATGGACGGCGACATCAAGGTCTTCACCCTGACCGCCGAGGTGGTCGAGTGGGAGTTCATGCCCGGCAAGACCGTTGAGGCGTGGACCTACAACGGCGTGACGCCGGGCCCGGAAATCCGCGTCACGGAAGGCGACACGATCCGGGTCATCACCACCAACAACCTGCCGGAGAGCACGGCCATTCACTGGCACGGCGTGATGGTGCCGAACAATCAGGACGGCGTGCCGTTCCTGACCCAGCCGCCGATCAAGCCGGGCGAGACCTACACCTACCAGTTCCCGATCCGCGAGGGGAACGCCGGCACGCACATGTACCACTCGCACCACAACGCGGCGGCGCAGGTGACCAAGGGCCTGCTGGGCGCGTTCATCATCGAGCCGAAGGACCCCGCCACCCGGCCCGCCTTCGACCGCGAATACACCATGGTGTTGAACGACGGCCCCATCGGCGGCTTCAGCCTCAACGGCAAGGGCTTCCCGGCCACGCAGCCGCTGGTGGCGAAGAAGGGCGAGAAGGTGCTGATCCGGTACATGAACGAGGGGCTGATGATTCACCCCATGCACCTGCACGGCATGCCGCAACTCGTCGTCGCGCACGATGGCTACCTCGTGCCGCAGCCGTACCTCTGCGACACGCTGAACATCGCGCCGGGGCAGCGCTTCGAGGTGATCGTGGACGCGACCGATCCTGGCGTGTGGGCCTACCACTGCCACATCCTGAACCACGCCGAGAGCGAGCACGGCATGTTCGGCATGGTCACCGCCTTCATCGTGCAGGACGAGGAAGCGGCAACGCCCACGGCCTGAGCACGGCCAGCAACTGACCTGAGCTAGCTCCACGCTGACAACTCGCGGCAGGCAATCACGCAATGGCCTGCCGCCACACGTCCGGAGGGTTCCCCATGATCGCGTCTCAGGCAGCCCCCGCGCCCCATCTCCTTGCATTAGATCTGGCGTTCGCCTACGAGCGGTATGTCGCCGATTACTGGCGCGGCGATGAGGGAACGGCGCAATTCGGGCGGCAACTGGTCGGGTTCTGGCGGCGCGACGTGCCGCCGCAGCCAGCGAGTGCGCCGGATGCGGTCAGTATCCATGGCAGCGCGGGCCACGGCATCGCGTGGTACGGCGCGGCGGATCTGGTGCTTGGGTACATGCCCGGCGAAACAGGCGGCTTCGCGATCCCGGCCGCCGAGGCCTCGCGCATGGTGCGCAGCCTCCCTGCGGAGCCGTGGGAGTAGCACGCGGCGGGCACATCAATCGCGTTTCTCTTCTCACTTGCAGCGACACGGTCCCGGTGGGAGCGGCCTACCGGGGCCGTGTCGTGTACGGGGCAACGTGAAAAGAACGCATGTTCTATACTGGTCCCGAACCCATTGCGCCCCGCCCCGCTGGCGGCGTCCATGAAAGGGACCGTGAGTGACTGATGCACTGGCGATCGAGGCCGTCGATCTCTCCCGGACGTTCGGCGAGTTCGTGGCGGTGGACCGGGTCAACCTCGGGGTCAGGCGCGGCGAAATTTACGGCTTCCTCGGGCCGAACGGCGCCGGGAAATCGACCACCACCCGCATCTTCTGCACCCTCACTGCGCCCAGCGGCGGCCGCGCCACCGTGGCCGGCTTCGATGTCGCGCGGGAGCCGGGGCAGGTGCGGCTCCGGATCGGCGCCGCGCTGCAATCCGCCGCGCTCGATCTGCAGCAGACCGGCGCCGAGTTGCTGGCGCAGCAGGGGCGCTACTACGGCCTCTCGCGCGGCGAGATCGCGGCGCGCCTGACGGAACTGCGCTCGCTCGTTGATCTGGGCGACGCCCTCGAGCAACGCATCAAGTCGTATTCCGGCGGCATGAAGCGCCGCGTCGATCTGGCAGCGGCGCTGATCCACAACCCGGAGGTGCTGTTCCTCGATGAGCCGACCACCGGGCTCGATCCCGCCTCCCGTGCTCGCGTCTGGGAGGAGGTGCAGCGCCTGAACCGTGAGCTGGGCATGACCATCTTCCTGACCACCCAGTATCTCGAAGAGGCGGATGCCCTCGCGGACCGCCTTGGCATCATCGACCGGGGGCAGATCATTGCCGAAGGCACGCCCGCCGAGCTGAAGCGCGGCATCGGCGCGGACGTGGTCGCCGTGCGGGTCGATAATCCGGCGCTGGCGGCCGAGGTCATCGGGCCCATCGCCGGCATCGACAGCGTCGAGATTCGCGGCGATGAGGTGCTGGCCGCCACCAGCGACGGCCCCAGCCGCGTCTCGCCGATTGCCGTCACCCTCGCTGAGCACGAGATCCGCGTGCGCTCGCTGACCCTGCGCGAGCCGACGCTGGACGATGTCTTCCTGACCCTGACCGGCCAGCATCTGGAAGGAGCGGCCGCGTGAGCACCGCCCAGCCACCACTCCCCCGGCGGGAGGCGGCGCGCGAATTCACCGCCTCCCGCGCGAACGTGCAGGCCCGGCCCGCCGGCTTCTTCAGCGACCTCTGGTCGGTCGCGCGGCGCTCCCTGCGGGCGCTGCCCCGCGAACCGGAGGTGCTGCTGCCGGCCCTCATCGTGCCGGTGTTCTTCTTCGCCGTGAATATCGGCACGCTGCAGGACTTCGCCCAGAACGGCATCCCCGGGCTGGACTACCGCGCCTTCCAGTTGCCGACCGCCATCGTCTTCGCGGTCACCGGCGTCTCCCGCGCCAACGCACTGGTCACTGACATTCAGTCTGGCCACTTCGACCGCCTGCTCATGACGCCCATCCACCGGCTGGCCCTGCTGCTCGGGATGATGATGGCGGACTTCGTGCAGATCATCGCGCTCTCCATCCCGGTCATCCTCCTTGGCATGGCTATCGGCGTGCGCGTCGACACCGGGCTGCCCGGCATTTTGCTCTTCCTGCTGATGGCCGGCCTCTGGGGGCTCGCCTTCACCGGCTTTCCCTACGCCATCGCCCTGAAGACCGCCTCGCCGGGCGCCGTCGGGGCCAGCTTCATCCTCTTCTTCCCCTTCGCGTTCCTCACCACCAGCGCCCTGCCGCTGGAGGCGCTCACGGGTTGGCTGGCGGCCATCGCCCGCTACAACCCGATGACCTACTTGCTGGCCAGTTTGCGCTCGCTGCTCTACGGCGGGTGGCAACCGAATCTGATCGCGCAGGGGCTGGCCGCCATCCTCATCGTCGGCGTCATCAGCATTGGCTGCTCGTTGCTGGCGCTGCGTGGCCGGGTGGCGCGGGGGTTGGGGGAGGGGCGGCGTCAGGTCGCCGCCACCAGCCCCTCCCGCACCGCCAGCGCGCTCGCCAGCCGCCGGTTCGGCGTCTCCAGCTTGAGCAGGATGTTCGCCACATGACGCTCGATAGTGCGCGGGCTAAGGTACAGCCGGTCGGCGATCTCGCGGTCGGAGAGGTGCTCCGCCAGCAGCGCCAGCACCTCGCTCTCGCGCCGTGTCAGGTCATAGCGGACCCGGGCGCCTGCCCCCTGCTGCGGCGCATCGATCACCAGCAGGGCATCATCAACGGCCTGATCCAACGTCAGGCGCAGGCCCGCGCTCCACGCCGCGCTGAATGCCGTCACCCCCAGCGCCTCGGCGGCAGCGGCCCGCAGATCGGCGATGTTTGCGCGCTCCGGGACCGGCACGGCCAGCCCGCGCGCGGTGCGCAGGCCGGTGGCGGCGGCGAGGAGGCGGGCGCCACTGGCGGCGTCTGATTGCCGTAGCAGCACCCCCGCCAGCCCCTCCAGCGCCTCGGAGACCACCTTGGCGCCGGGGTTTTCGCGCATCGCCGCAAAGACCGTGCGCAGCAGGGCGCGCGCCTCGTCGTCACGCCCGGCGTCGGCGGCCAGCAGCGCCAGCACGAGGACCGGCAGGGTGGCGCTTTCGGGGTTCTCCAGCCGTTCGAAGACCAGCCGGGCTTCGCTGGCCGCCGCAAGCGCGGCGGCGCGGTCCCCCGCCCACCGGGCGCTGATGGCGGCGGAGGCCAGCGTGTACCCCAGCCCGAACGGCTCGCCGGCCTGCCGCCGGTAGCGCAGCGCCCGGTCGTGGCGGGCCACCGCCCGCTCCAATTGGCCGGAGTCAGCGTACATCGCGCCCAGCGCGTGCTCGATGATCGCCATATCGCCGGCATCATCGGCGAGCGCCCACACCGCGTGGACCGCGAGGTAGTGCCCCTCGGACGCCGCATACTCGCCGCGATACCGGGTCACCGCGCCAAGGCCCAGATCGCCGAGCGCGATATCTTCCGCGGACCCCGATTCCTGCCACAGGCTCCGCGCCTGTGCGTAGTAGCGGCCCGCCGCGTCGAGTTCGAACAGGGACAGCGCCAGATTCCCGACCACGTGCACGGCGCGCACGACCAATGAGCGCGGCGCGTCACCGGGCATGGCGATCGCCTGCTCGAGCCAGCGCCGCCCCTCCGCGAGGTAGGCGTGCGACGACCAGTACGCCCACAACGCCATGCTCAGGAGCAGGGCGCGTTCCCGTTGCCCCAGCGCAATAGCGCGCTGAATGGCGAGGCGCAGGTTCTCCTGATCTGCGAGGAGGCGGAGCGCCCAAGTCCCCTGCTCCGGCGTCTCCATCGCCCTATTGGCCTCCTCCGCCAGACCCAGAAAATGCGCGCCGTGCTGCTCGCCGGTTGTGGCGTGGTCCTCGGTGGCGGTCAGGTGCTCCAACGCGAACTCGCGGATCGTCTCCAGCATCCCGTAGCGTGGGGCGGGCGTGCCGAGATCCAGTCGCTGCACCAGACTGCTATCGACCAGCGCCGCCAGACTGGCGAGCGCGTCCTCGCCGGCGGCGTGGTCGTGATTGGCAATCTGCTGCACGGCCTCCAGCGAGAAGCTGCCAGCGAACACCCCGAGCCGGCGGAAGAGCGTTTGCTCGGCGGGCGTCAGCAGGCCGTAGCTCCACGCGATAGCGTCGCGCAGCGTGCGCAGCCGCGCCGGGGCATCTCGCGGGCCATCGACCAGCACGTCCAGCCGGCGGTCGAGCCTCGCCGCCAGCGCCGGCAACGAAAGGTGGCGCAGCCGCGCGGCTGCCAGCTCGATCGCCAGCGGCAGGCCTTCCAGACGGGCGCAGGTGAGCGCGACATCGCCAGCATTCGCCTCGCTCAGGGCGAAGTTGCCGGTCGCGGCATCGGCGCGCGCGACGAAGAGCTGCACGGCGGGGTTGGCCGCCAGCTCCGCCAGCGGCAGGGGCCGGGCCGGTGGCAACGGCAGCGGCGCCACCGGCAGGTGGTGCTCCCCCGCGATGCGCAGCAAGGTGCGGCTGGTGACCAGCACCTGCGCCCCCGGCGCCGCGCCCAGCAGCCCGGCGAGCAGTGGCGCGGCGGCGTCCACCTGCTCGAAGTTGTCCACCACGATCAGGATGTCGCGGTCGCCGATCTCCGCCGCCAGCGCCGCCGCGTCCGCCATTCCCCCCGCCAGTCCCAGCCCGGCCGCAATGGCCGGCAGCACCAGCGCCGGGTCCGTCACGCTGGCGATTGGCACGAACGCGACGCCGTCGGGGTAGGCGCTGGCCACGCGCCGCGCGATCTCCAGCGCCAGCCGGGTTTTGCCGGCCCCGCCGGGGCCGGTCAGCGTCACCAGCCGCACATCCTGCCGGCGCAGCAGCGCCAGCGCGTGCGCGATCTCGCCCTCGCGCCCGACGATGCCCGTCGCTGGCGCCGGGAGCGACGCCATGGCCAGCCGGGTCAGCGACGCGTCACGCATGGGGTGGCCTTACCGGCGCGGGTTCTTGCAGATGCCCTTGCAACCGCCGGCCGCCATCGCCGTTGCGCCGAGATCGCCCTGCCACGGCTGCCGCTCCTCCAGCACCGTCATCATGACCACCGCTTGCCCTGTGCCGGTATTGCGGTACTGGTAATCGGCCATGCGGTCGATGCTCACCCAGTCGCCAGCTTCGAGCACCATGCGCGAGGTCACCCGCAGCGCGGAGCCATCGCGTCGCCCCGCCGCGATGTCCGGCGCGGGCCGTCCCTGAATCGGCATGATGCTCAGCGCGATCTGGCCAGACTGCACGAACCAGACGATCGCGCCGTCGTGCCGCAGATGGGCGTCGTAGCCGACGCAGTCACCCGATTTCAGCGTCACTTCCAGGAGGTAGAGGTCCTGATTGGGCGCCGAGGCGGGCCGCACCAGTGCGCCGCCCTTTGGCGCTTCAACGCGGAGGTCGTTGGGGTCGAGGAGCTGGCCGCCGCTGCAACTGGACGGTGGAGGCGGCCAGTCGCCACCCGCAACCGGGGTGGCCTGCTGGGCGAACGCTGCGGGCGCAAGGGTGGCGAGCCACACGGCGCAGCAGCCAACGAGAAGCAAGACACGCTGAGAGGCAGAACGCATCTCGGGACACTCCTTGCAGAACGACGGGCGGAACCGGGAGCGACTGCCGCCGATCATACACGAGGCGGCGCCGTGCTCACGCTACGGTTGTCGCGCGCACATGTCCCGGTACGGTTGCCGTTCCGCGAGGGCGATGGCGGCTTCCACCAGCGCCAGATGCGTGAACGCCTGCGGGAAGTTGCCGAGCATCCGCCCTTCCGCCGGGTCGTACTCTTCGCTGCACAGCCCGAGGTCGTTGCGCAGCGCCAGCAGCCGCTCGAAGAGCGCGCAGGCGTCATCGTGCCGGCCTTGCAGCGAGAGCACTTCCACCAGCCAGTAGGAGCAGGCGAGGAACACGCCCTCGCCGGCGGGCAGGCCATCGACACGCCCCTCGGAGCGGTAGCGCAGGATCAGGCCACCATCGTCCAGCTCGCGCTGGATGACGGCGACCGTGCTGACCATGCGTGGGTCGTCCGCGGGGATGAACCCGACGATGGGCATCTGCAGCACGCTGGCGTCCAGCTCGCGGGAGCCGTACGACTGTGTGAAGGCGCCCACTTCCGCGTTCCAGCCGCGCTCCAGCACCTCAGCGTGGATCTCATCGCGGGCGGCGCGCCAGCGTTCCACCGGCCCATCGAACCCGAACTCCTCCACCATGCGCACGCCCCGGTCGAACGCCACCCACGCCATCACTTTGGAGTGGGTGAAGTGGCGCACCGGCCCGCGCACCTCCCAGATGCCGGCGTCTTTCTCGCGCCAACCTTCCTCCAGCCACGTCAGCAAGCTGCGCAGCAGCGCCCAGTTGGAAGGGTTGCCATTCACGCCGTAGCGCCGCGCCTGATACGCCGCGTCGATCACCTCGCCGTAGACATCGAGTTGGAGTTGGTGCGAGGCGGCGTTGCCCACGCGCACTGGCCGCGAATCGAGGAAGCCCGGCAGCCACGCCAGCTCGCGCTCCTCCAGCCGCCGTTCGCCAGCGAGCCCGTACATGATCTGCACATCGGCAGAGCTGCCCGCCACCGCGCGCAGCAGCCAGTCCTCCCACGCCGCCGCCTCGCTGCGGTACCCGGCGCGCAGCATGGCGGTCAGGGTCAGGCTGGCGTCGCGCAGCCAGCAGTAGCGGTAGTCCCAGTTGCGGACCCCGCCAATCTCCTCCGGCAGCGAGGTCGTCGGCGCGGCCACGATCCCGCCAGTGGGCGCATAGGTCAGTGACTTCAGCACCAGCAGCGATTGCTGCACCGCTGCATCCAATGCGGGGCCGGGCGCGCGCGAATCGCGCCATTCCGCCCAGTACGTCACCGTGTCCTGCAGCGCCACCTCCGGGTCAATCGCCGCCGGCGCCGGGCAATGGGAGGGATGCCACGTCAGCACGAACGGCACGCGCTCGCCCTCCCGCACCGTCACCTCGGAGACGGTGGTGAGGTTCTCTCCGTGCGTCTCGGCGGGGGTGCGGAAGGCCAGCGCGTCCGGTCCGGCGGCGGCCAGTAGGGCGTCATCCGCCTGATGCACCCACGGCACGATGTGGCCGTAGTCGAAGCGGATGATCAGCTCGGAGCGCATCGGGACGGCGCCGCCGACACCCTCCACGATGCGCACGATATCCGGCGCTTCGCCGCGCGGCGGCATGAAGTCGATCACCCGCACCACGCCGCTGGCGGTGGTGTGCGTCGTTTCCAGAATCAGCGTCTCGGGAAGGTACCGCCGCGTCGTCTCGTGTGCCGGCTCGTCCGGCGCCAGCAGCCACCGCCCGTGCTCCGGCGCGCCCAGCAGCGCCGCGAAGCACGCGCCGGAATCAAACCGGGGGAAGCAGGCCCAATCAACGGACCCCTCCCGGCTGACCAGCACGGCGGTCTGCAGATCACCCAGCAGCGCGTAATCCTCGATGCGGCGTTGCATCATCATGCCGCGTAGCGTACCGGAACCCGCCGCGCCGCGTGCGCGCAGGGCGCTACCGGGCTACGGCGATGCAGGAAGGCGATAATCGCGAAAAGCTGGGCGAAGTGTAATTCGACAGGCCACTGATGAAACGAGTTCGTTGGACCAATCATGCCCAAGAAGCCATCGCTAGGCGCTCCATTGATGTCGCTGCAGTAGAAGAAACGCTTCGACATCCTGAACTTATCGAACTCGATCCGCCTTGGCGCGCAATCCACATGCGCCGATACTTCGCCGTGGATTTGGATAAGGAGATGTTGCTGCGAGTTGTCGTAGAAGAATCTCCTTTCGAGCGAGTTATCGTAACTGTGTATAGAACATCACAGATTGCGAAGTACCTCCGAGGGGAATCCCGATGAAGCTCCAGTACGATCGCGAAGCTGACGCCCTCATCATCACCCTGCGGGAGACGGCGATCCGCGAGAGCGACGAACTCGGTCCGGGCCTCATCGCCGACTACGCGGAAAGCGGCGACATCGTTCGCCTTGAAATACTCGGCGCATCCACGCGCATCGACGATATCGAACACATCGACCTCGCCACGCATCCGTAGGCTCCTTCTTGTCTCGACCGCAGTGGAGAGACCTCTTTTCGTTTGAACGAAATGCGAGGTCTCTCCGCTGCGGTCGAGACACGAGGGTTTGCGGCGACATCGGATATTGCAGGGAGCGCCTGCTACTACCCCGTCCCCGGTACCCGTTGTGGTCCGCCGAACACGTTCCCCGGATCGTAACGCGCCTTCACCCGCATCAGCCGGTTCAGGTTGCGCCCGTAGTACGCCACCGCCCAATCCGGCAAGTCCGCATCCACATAGTTGACGTACGCGCCGCTGGTGTACGGCGCCAGCGCCGCGCGGAAGCCATCGATCCACGCGATGTTCGCCTCGGCTTCCCACGCCTCCTGCCAGTAAGCCTGATATTGAATGTCGAAGAGTGCGCGGCGGTGCGGGTAGGCGGTGGCGCCCGGCGGCACAGTGGCAATGGCGCCGCCCAGCGAGAAGAAGCTGACCAGATTGGAGGGCGCCGGGGCCGCCGCCATCTGCGCCACCGCGATGGCGATCGCCTCCGGCGACAGCGGGCGCGCCGCGAATGCCGAGGCGTTCTTGAAGGTCGCGTGCGGTGCATTCGGCCCGGCCAGGTCCACCGCCGCCTCCGCCCACGTCAGCGCACGCAGCACTGGTGAAGGGGAGCCAACCGCCAGCATAGGCCACAGGAGTTGCTCCAGTTCCGCCACGCCACCCAGCAGCACCCCCGTGAACCCGATCACGCCGCTATCCGGCCGGAAAAAGGCGAGGCTGGAGGTCAGACGGTCGTCGGTGAACGGCGCCCAGTCCTGCCACGCCGCGATCACCGCCGGCGCCTCATCCCACGGCCAAACGATGCTGGCCATCGCCACGTCCTCCGCCGGGGTCGTGCGGAGCGTCAGGCTGGTCACCACCCCGACGTTCCCGCCGCCCCCACCGCGCAGCGCCCAGAACAGATCCGGCTGCTCCGTCGCGCTCACGGTGACCACCCGCCCGTCCGCCAGCACCACTTCAGCGGCGAGCAAGGTGTCGCAGGTCAAGCCGTCGCGGCGAGCGCGGAACCCGATGCCGCCGCCCAACGCCAGCCCGCCCAGCCCCACGCCGGGGCAGGTCCCCCCGGCGATCGTCACGCCCTGCTCTGCCAATGTCGCGTAGAGCCCGGCCATGCGCGCGCCCGGCCCGATCACCGCGTTGCCGGCAGCATCGAGCGCGATGGCATCCATCTCGCTGAGGTCGATCACCAGATGCCCATCTAGCGCCGAGTAGCCCTCGTAGCTGTGCCCGCCGGAACGCACGCAGACCGGCAGCCCTTGCGCCGCCGCCCACGCCAGCGCGTTCTGGACATCGGCCGTCTCGAAGCAGAACACGATCCCCGCCGGCGCCGGCGCGAACCGCGCGTTGAACACCCACCGGGTCTCCTCATAGAGCGGGTCGCCGGGCCACGCCGGCTGCCCGGTGAGCGCCGGTTGCGCCGCCAGCGAGTCGGCGTGGCGCGCGAAGGGCGCCGCCAGCGCCCCCGCCGCAAGGGCGCGGCGCGTGAAACGTGGCGCCATCAGCGTGACCTCCGCACTGCGCGCAATTCCGGTAGAGTGCGGGGCAGACTCGCCGCCGGCGCTGGCGGCAGCGCAGCGCTGCGCCCGGCGGCGCCCACCGGAGGAGAACTATGGCGCCGTTTCCGCCATCCCCGCATGTCACCCCGCTGTCGCTCGCGGCCGCGTTCAACGCCGACCGCGCCCATCTCACCGGCGACCTCGCCCCGCGCGCCGATGCCTACCCCGACTGGAGCGTGCGCGAGGCCTTTGGCGACCAATCATATCGCGGCATCGCCTTCGCGTTGGGAGAGCCGGACACCGCAAACGTGGTCTTGCTGGAGGACGCCCCCGTCACCATCGAGATTCCGCCCACCCACGCCACCTACCTCGTGTTCCTGCACGCAGTCGCCGATCTCCCACGCCAGCTCTCGCCCGGCTTCGGCGAGATCGGGCTGCCCCCCGGCGCCGGCGACAACCTCGGCAACGCGCTGGGCGACCACGTCGCCGACTACGCCCTGACCTACGCGGATGGCGCCACGGAGACCACCCCGGTGCTGCGCCGCTTCGCCACGCAGCAGCGCCACATCACGTGGGGCGCCAGCCCGTTCGCTGCCGTGCCTGCCAAGGGGCCGTACGTCTTCAACATCGCCACGGAGGATTACCTGCTGGGGCGGATATCGGCCCAGCCCTCCGGCCGCAGCGAGATGCGCAACGACTCCGGCCGCCCCATCGAAAGCGAGATGCTCTGGCTCTACGCGCTGCCGAACCCGCGCCCGGATGACCCCATCACGGCCATCACCCTGACCCCGCGTGGCGAGCGCTCGCTCGTCTACGGCATTTCCGTAACCACCCTGCCGGATCACCCGCTGCGCCCCGGCGTGCGTGAAAAGCTGCGCCTCACCCTGCCCGAGGGCGTCTCGCTGAACGCGCTGGCCTCCCTCGACACGGACACCCGCACCCCCGCCATCGCGCTCGATCTCGGGACGGTCATCTCTGCGCGCGCCGCGCTGGAGTACGACGCGGCGGCGTGGGGCGCGTTGCCCGATGCGCAGCCCACTCCGGCGGAGCGCGCCGTGATCGTGGAGTACGCCGCCCACCCCGCCGCACGCCTCTCTGTGGCGACCGACGATGGCGCCATCCTGACTGCGCCGCTGGTTGGCGAAGCGAACGCCGCACTCGACATCACCCCGGTGGCGGCGGCCAATATCCCCGTCACCGTGCGCATCCTCGACGCCGAGACGGGCCAGCCCGCGCCGGTGCGCTTCCATCTGCACGGCGAGGCTGGCGAGTACCTGCCGCCGCGCGGGCACCACCGGCAGGTCAACCGCTACTGGAACGAGGATCACGCCGCCGAGTTCATCAACGGGCGCAACCAGTACAGCTACGTCGATGGCGAATGCATCGTCGATCTGCCGCTGGGCCGCGTTTACGCTGATATCTCGCGCGGCTACGAGATCACGCCCGTCCGCGCCAGCTTCGAGGTCACCCCGGAGACGCGCGAGATCGAGTTTCGCGTCGAGCGCACGCTCGACTGGCGGGCGCGCGGCTGGGTCACCGCCGATACGCACGTCCACTTCCTCAGCCCGCAGGTGGCCCTGCTGGAGGGGAAGGCGGAGGGCGTCAACGTCGTCAACCTGCTGGCGGCGCAGTGGGGCGAGTTCTTCAGCAACGTCGGGGACTTCGACGGCCGCACGACCTTCGGCGCGCGTGATTTAGGCGGCGATGGCGAGTTCATGGTCCGCGTCGGCACGGAAAACCGGATGCAGGTGCTGGGGCACATCTCGCTGCTCGGTTACGCCGGCTCCATGATCCACCCCCTCTCGGCGGGCGGCCCGGCGGAGGCGGCCATCGGCGACCCACTGGACGTGACGATGGCCGACTGGGCCGCCCAATGCCGCGCGCAGGGCGGGCTGGTGGTGATGCCCCACGCCCCGAACCCGCAGTGCGAGCGCGCGGCGGATATCGTGCTGGGGCTGGTGGACGGCGTGGAGGTGATGACCTTCAACCCCTACGACGCGCAGGTCAACCCCTACGGGCTGGCGGACTGGTACCGCTACCTGAACCTCGGGTTGCAGCCGCCCCTCGTGGCCGGCTCCGACAAGATGACCGCCGCCTCGCTGCTCGGCGGTATCCGCACCTACGCCCACCTCGGCGAACGCCCCTTCACCTACGAGAGCTGGATGGACGCCGTCCGCAATGGCAACACCTTTGTTACGGTAGGACCGTTGCTGGAGTTTTCCGTGCAGGGGCAGCCAGCCGGCAGCATGGTCGCCCTGCCGGCGGGCGGCGGCACGGTCGATGTCAGCTGGGAGGTCGCTTCCGTCAACGTCCCCATCACCGAGATCGAGGTGATCGCGGGCGGGTTGGTCGCCGAGCAAGTCGCCGTCGGCGGCGCGCTTCGCCACACGGGCCACGCCTCTATCCCGGTCACCGGCTCCACGTGGATCGCGCTACGCGTGCGCGGCAGCTACTACGGCCGCTCCGGCGATATCGCGGCGCACACCTCGGCGGTGCAGGTGCTGACCGGCGACGACCCGATCTTCGTGCAGGCGGATGCCATGGCCGTCCTTGAGCAGATCGAAGGCGCCATGGCCTATGTCGATACCCTCGCCCCGCGCCCGGACGCCCAACGCCTGCGCCAACTCCGCGCCACCCTCGAAAGCGCTCACAACCGTCTGCACCAGCGGATGCACGCCCTCGGCGTCTTCCACCGCCACACGCCGCTCCACAGCCACGAAGGCGGCCACGAGCACTGATCCCTCGCGGGCGGCGCCGGGCGTAGATCTGGCGCCGCCTCAGCCCTCTTCCGGCGCCGCCTCACCCGAACACGTGCCGCCAGTTCTCCGCTTCCCACCCCAACCTCACCATCCACCATGTCGTCCCGAGTCCGCAGACGAGGGACCGACCACCCCCAACCTCACGGTCACGGCGCCGGCTCTCCGCGCCCCGCCGCGAAGATCATGGCCGGAGTCTTGCCCCGGCAGCGCGGCAGTGGAGGGCGACGAGTTGGCGTCGTGACCTTTGAGTTGGGGGTGGTCGGTCCCTCCTGCGGTCGGGACGACAAGGTGGTGGGGGAGGCGGCGGCGGGAGGCGGAGTCCTCTCGCGTACCCGACCAAACACCACCGCTAATGACGTTGGCAGCCTTGGCAACCTTATCTCCCCAACACACCGCCCTGCGCGTCGCCGCGCCGTTGGGCATAATCGGGCGTTGACAATCGGCGACGACGCAGACGCAGGCGGGGTGCAATGACGCAGGGGGTGGCGCAGTGACGGCGCTGGCGATTGATCTGGGAGCCAGCGGCGGCAAGATCGTGGCTGGCGGCATCGTCGATGGGCGGCTGGTGGTGCAGGAGGTGCACCGCTTCCGCAACGACCCCGTGCGCGCCGCCGGGCGCCTGCACTGGGATGTGCTTCGCCTCCTGTTCGAGATCACGCAGGGCATGCGCGCCGCCCGCACGGCAGGCATCGCCGGGCGCGAGCTCGCCAGCCTCGCCATTGACTCATGGGGTTGCGACTTCGGCCTGCTGGACCGCAATGGCGAACTCGCCGGCAACCCCTTCCATTACCGCGACGAGGGGATGCACGGGGCCATGGACGACGTCCTGCGCCGCGTTCCCGCCACCGAGATCTTCGCGCGCACCGGCGTGCAGTTCATCGCGCCGAACACGCTCTACCAGCTCTACGCCTTGCACCGCAACGGCTCCAGCGCGCTGGAGCGCGCCGAAACGCTCCTGCTGATCCCCGATCTCCTGCGCTTCCTGCTCACCGGCGAGCGCAGCAGCGAGTACACCAACGCCACAACCACCCAGTTCCTCAACATCCACACCGGCGACTGGGACCGCGAGCTACTGGAGCAATTGGGCCTTCCCAGCCGCATCCTTACCCCCATCGTGCGCCCGCCGGTCGAGGCCGGACGGCTGCGCGCCGATGTCCGCGCCGAGGTCGGGTGCGCGGCGCTGCCGGTGCTGGCGGTCGGCTCCCACGACACCGCCTCGGCGGTCGTCGCCACCCCAGCGGAGGGACCGTTCGCCTACCTCAGCAGCGGCACGTGGTCGCTGCTGGGCACGGAACTGGACCACCCGGTGGTGGACGAGCGGGCGCTGGAGTGGAACTTCACGAATGAAGGCGGGATGGATAACACGTATCGCCTGCTGAAGAACATCACCGGCCTCTGGTTGGTGGAAGGCTGCCGCCGCGTCTGGGAGCGTGACGGCTCGTGGCCCGGCTACGACGCCATGCTGGCGCAGGCGCTGGCGGCGCGGCCCTTCCTCGCCTTCGTGGACCCGAACGACGCGCGCTTCATCAACCCGGCGGACATGCCGGCGGCGGTGGTTGCGTTCTGCCGCGACACCGGGCAGGCCGTGCCCGAAACCCCGGCGGAGGTGATGCGGGTGGTGTTGGAGAGCCTCGCCTTCACGTATCGCTTCGTGCTGGAGCGCACCGAGGGACTGAGCGGCCACCGGTTTCCCGGCCTACACGTGGTCGGGGGCGGCACGCGCAACGTCGCCCTGCAGCAGCTCACCGCCGCCGCCATCGGCCGCCCCGTCTGGGCCGGCCCCGCCGAGGCGACCTCAATCGGCAACATCGTCGGCCAGCTCATCGGCCAACGGCGTATCGCCAGCGTGCAGGAAGGGCGCGCGCTGGTGCGCGCGTCCTTCCCCGTCACGACCTACGAGCCGGTGGACGCCGCCGCGTGGGACGCCGCCTACCCGCGCTACGTGGCCTCGCGCACCACGGTCTGAGGCGCAGGCAGGTCCATTACGCCGATCAGCCCGGCCCGAACCGCGAAGCGCGCGATCCCGGCGCGGCGGGGCGCCCCGGCCTTACGCAGGATGCTGGAGACGTGATTCGAGGCCGTCTTGCGGCTGATCGAGAGTTCGTCGGCAATCTGGCGGTCGGTGCACCCGGCCGCCAGCAGGCGCACGACATCGGTTTCGCGCCGGGTCAGGGCTCTGGCAGGGGCTGGCTTCGCGCCGGGTTCCTCCCCGGGGTGCTGGTCCGCCTGCGAGCCGTGCGGGGCGGGTCGAGTGGCCCCCGCCGGGGATTCGCTGACGCCACCGCTGGCATCTGTTTCTGGAGATCCTGTGGCGTCGTTCATGCAGGCCTCGCGTTTGTTCAAGGCGATTGCCGGGCTGGAATCACCGTCAGCTGGACACCCACCCCCGCTACGGCAGCAGGATGACGCCGAAGTGGTGATCGACCACGTCAAGCTGGTCGCTGACGAAGAAGTTGGAGGTGATGAGCCCGCTGGCCCCGGCGAACTGGCCCTCGCCGCTGTCGATGCGCCACATCACCACCCCGTGCTTGCGCGTAGCGTCCGCGCTGGCTCCGAGGTGGCCGCCGCCAACGGTGGAGAACCGCAGCGTGTTGCCGCTGCCGAACGTGATCGTGCCCGTCTCCTGAAAGTCGGTCTCCGAAGTGAACGTCACCTCCGAGGTGAAACTGGCGTCGCCGCCTGAGAGCGCCTCGATGCTGCCCGACAGGCCCTCCTCCCCAGCGCGAGACATGATGGCGGTGCTGGGGGAGGAGGTGCTGGCGTGGAGCACGTTGCCATCGGGTGAGGCGGGGGTGGCCTTGCCGGTGAAGCGCATGGCGTACTCGATCTGGCGCATGGGGATTCCCTCCGTTGCTCGCTGCGTGCCCTGACGAAAGGCTGCCCGGCCCGGCCGGCGCCTTGGGGGTGCATCCATCCTGCGCCGCGCGGCCGGTCGCCACATCGGCCCAGGGGTGTAAAGCGCCAGTGGTTGCGCAGCGTGGCGTCTACACCCAGGGGTGTACGCCGGTGGCGAGGACTGTCTCAGGCCAAGCCGTTGCCATGCGCAATGGCGACAGCGGCCGCGCGCGAGGTCGCGCCGAGCTTGCCGAGGATCGTGCTGGCGTGCCGCTTCACGGTGGGCACGCTGATGAAGAGCGCGCCGGCAATCTCGTGGTTGGCGTGGCCGGCGGCCATCAGCCGCAGCACCTCGCGCTCGCGCGGTGTCAGCCCGAACGGCGCCGGGGCTGGCGCTGGCGCGATAGCGGGCGTCGCGATGATCGCCTCCGTCTCCGCGATCGCCTCCGCCATGGTCAGCGCGTGCCCACGTTCCCGCGCGGCGGTAAACGCCGCATCGCCGAGCGCCAGCTGCACCTCGGCGAAGATGGCGTCGTAGGTTACCTGCACGAACGGGCGTAACGGCGCAACGTCGCCGCGCATCGTGTCGGCGGCGGCGTGGAGCATCACGGCGCGCTCCGGCTCCGTCCGCGCCAGCTGGCCGGCCACGCTGGAGATGCACCACGCGATCCAGTAGCGGTTGCCGACGGTCTGAAAGAGCGCCAACGCCTCGCGCAAATAGCCCCGCGATTCATCATGGCGCCCCAGAACCATGCAGACGTGACCCAGGTCCCCCAGCGAGCTGCCCAGTACATCGGGATCGGCGGCGCGGCGCGCAATCTGCAGCGCGTCCAGCATCAGCGTGCGGGCGGCGATGCGGTCTCCCCGGGCGTAGGCGCAGATCCCGAGGATTTCCATGGCCTCGGCCCAGTGCAGATCCTGCCCAATCGTGGCGCAGAGCACGCGGCATTCTTCCGCCAGAGCTTCGGATCGCGCCACGTCCACCTGCATGTACGCGCCGCTGAGCATCATTAGCGCCTCCGCCAGCGCCCGCGCGTTTCCCAGCGCCCGCTGCATGCTGACGGCTTCTTCGCCCAGCGCCGTCGCCCGCTCGTACGACCCCTGCCAATCCTCCATGCAACACAACTGAATCAGGGCGGCTGCGCGTATTGCCGGCGGCTGGTCATCGGCCAGCGCGAGCGCGCTGGCCAGCGCCGTGTGGGCTTCGGCGAATCTTCCACGCAGGTACCAGTAGCGAGCCAGCGCCAGGGCCAGGCGCAGCGCCCTCGCGGCGTCCCGGTGTTCGATCAGCCAGGCCATGGCGGCGCGCAGATTGGCGAGGTCGGCATCCAGCCGAATGAGCGCGGCTTGCTGGCGCGGCCCCCACAAACCTGGCGAGACGCGTTCCGCCATCTCCAGGAAGTGCCCCGCGTGTTGATGTCGCAGCAGCGTCGCGTCACCGAAACCCTCGAGCTGCGCCAGCCCGAACTCGCGCACCGTCTCCAGCATCCCGAAGCGCGGCTCCTGCTGGGCGTCGCGGCCGGGGGCGGCGATCTGGTGGAGCAGGCTTTGTTCCAGCAGCGATTCCACGCCGGCCAACACCGCAGCAGCATCTGCCGTGTCCCCGGCCAGGGCCACGCCGGCCGCCGCCTCCAGCGTGAAGTCCCCGTGGAAAATGGCTAGCCGGGCGTACAGGCGTTGATCGTCTGGTGTTAGCAGGTCGTAGCTCCAGGCGATGGCGTCGTGCATCGTGCGCAGCCGGGCCGGGTCATCGCGCCGGCCATTGGTCAGCAGCGGCAGCGCCTGCGCCAGCCGGGGCAGCAGCGCCTGCGGCGGCAGCAGGCGCACCTTGGCGGCGACCAGCTCCAGCGCCAATGGCAGCCCGTCCAGGCGCTGGCAGATCGCGGCCACGACGTGCGCGTTCTGCGGCGAGAGCGTGAAGGCGGGGTTGGCGGCGTGCGCGCGATCCACGAACAGTTGTAACGCGTCGGCGCCTTCCTGCACGTGGCTGCCAGAAATCTGCGGCAGCTCCAGCGGGCGCACCGGGTAGGCGTGCTCGCCGGAGAGGCGCAGCAGGATGCGGCTGGTCACCAGCAGCGTCAGGTCGGGGCAAGCGGCCAGCAACCACGAGAGTTGCGGCGCCGCCGGCGCCACCTGTTCGAGGTTATCGAGCACCAGCAGCATCTCGCGGCCGCGCAACGCCGCCGCCAGCGTTTCCAGCGGGGAAAGCACGCTGCGGTCCAGCACGCCCAGCGCCTGCAAGATGGTGGGCGCCACGAGGTCCGGGTCGGTGACCGGAGCGAGCGGCACGAACGCGACGCCGTCCGGGAACCCGGCGGCGAGCGCCGCCGCGACTCGCAGCGCCAGTCGCGTCTTCCCCACGCCGCCCGGCCCAATCAGCGTCACCAGCCGCACGCCGGGCTGGCGCAGTAGCGCGCTGATCTCGGCCACCTCTTGGCCTCGCCCGATGAACGAGGTCAGCGGGACCGGGAGCGGCGCGCCAAACGCCGACCGGCCGTGGGGCCGGGGGCGCGGTGGTCCGGGGCGTGGTGATGTGTCAGCCGGCAGCGTGTCCATGATGCAAGGTCCGATGGCGCCGAGACTGCGGAGATGATTGCCGCCGGACCGCGCTGTGTCAATCTCCCGCGATACTTTCAGATCCGCCCGGCGCGAGAGGAGGACGCGCTGGGGGAGGACTACGGCAGCAGCAGCACGCCGCAGTGGTAATCCTCTTTGGAGAACTGGTCATTGACGAAGAAGTTGGAGGTGATCATCCCGCTGGCGCCGGCGAACTGGCCCTCGCCCCGGTCGATGCGCCACATCACCGCGCCCTGCCGCCGGTCCGGGTCTGCGCTGGGCGCCAGATAGCCCGTGCCGACGGTCGAAAAGTGCAGGGTGTTGCCGTCGCCAAAGGTGATGGCGCCCGTTTCCTGAAACTCGGTTTCAGAGGTGAACGTCACTTCGGAACTGAAAACGGCGCGGTCGCCCGGCAGCGCCTCCATCCAGCTCTTGATCCCGACATCCCCAATGTGCGAGCTGACGCGTGAGCTCTGCGCGGTCATCGAGACGTTCAGGAGATTGCCATCAGGCGAAGCGGTGCGGGCTTTGCCGGTGAAGCGCAGGGCGTAGTCGATGCGGTACATCATGGGGCATCCCTCCGGGGTGGCTCGGCCCCGGCGCAGGCGCCCGGTCCGATTGGCTGATGCCTCCATGGTGCGATCTGCGGGTGTCGCGCACATCATCCCCAGGGTGTAGTTTTTGGCGGATGGCGGATGGGTGAGCTGAAGATAGGCCGGGAGCTAGAACAATCCGTTGCGGTGAACAAAGGCGGCGGCGGCGGCGCGGGACGGAATCTGCAGCTTGCCGAAGCAGGTGCTGATATGCCGCTTCACGGTAGGCACGCTGATGAACAGCGAGGCCGCGATTTCGCGGTTGTCCAGCCCGGCGGCCACCAGCCGCAGCACCTCCAGCTCGCGGCGGGTCAGGCCAAAGCTCTGGCGCGAGGTTTTCGGCTTGGGTTCGGCGCGACCGCCCACTGCGAGGGCTGCATCGGCGTTGGCTTGCGCCTCATCGTCGGACAGCTCCTGCCCCGCCGCCCAGTTTGCGTCGTAGGCGGCATCGCCCAGCTCCTCGCGCGCCTGCGCCAGCATCGCGTCGTAGACGGCCTGCACGTGCGGGCGGAAGGGCGCGCCATCGCCGCGCAGCCGCTCGGCTGCGGCGTAGAGCGTCACCGCGCGGGCCGGTTGGACCGGCGCGACCGTCAGCGCGACACAGGCGAACACCCCGGAGAGCCAGAAGGTGCTGTCGAGGCTGCGCAGTCCGGGCAGCGCTTCACCGAGGTAGCGGCGGGCCGTCTCCAGATCGCCAATCAACGCCGCCACGTGCCCTATGTCGCCGAGCGTGGCGGCCAGCACCGTGGGGTCATCGAGACGGCGGGCGGGCGGCAATGACTGCGACAGATGCTCGTACGCGGTGACGAAATCGCCCCGTGAATACGCTGCAACGCCCAGAATTTCGTTGGAGTCGATCAGCAGCAGGTCATCGTTGAGTTCGCGGGCCAGCGCCACGCTCTCCCGGCCAATCGTCTCGGCGCGCGATGCGTCGATCTGGATCAGCGCCGCGCCCAACATGCGCAGCGCCTCACCCAGCCGGCGCGGGTCATCGAGGTCACGCCACGCCGCCACGGCGGCATCGCCCCACGCCACGGCCTGCGCGTAGTCGCCCTGCCAGTCCGCCATGTGGCTGGCTTGCGTCAGCGCCTGCGCCCGGATCACGGCATCGACCGGCCCCGGCAGCGCCAGCGCGGCTGTGAAGGCCGCATTGCCCTCGCGGTGCCAGCCGCGCAGGAACCAGTAACGGGTCAGCGCGGTCGCCAGTTGCAACGCTTCGGTGGCGCACTGCTCTTCCAGAAACCAGCTCATCGCGGCGCGCAGGTTCGCCATGTCCGCGTCGATGCGGGCCATCGCCGCCAGCTGCCGGGGCGAGGTCAGTTCCGGCTCCAGTTGCAGCGCCAGCTGGAGAAAGCACACTGCGTGGGCGGCGCGGGCGGCGTGGACCTGTCCCAGCGCCTCCAGCCGTTCCAGCCCGAACTCCCGCACCGTCTCCAGCATCCCAAACCGGGGCTCAGTCTCGGTCACGCTCGCGCTGCTCTCGCCCCGGTGCACAATGCTCTGTTCTAGCAGGGATTCGAGGCCCGACAGCACATCCAGCATGTCGCCGGGTTCGGCGGGAGTGGTGACAGCCGTCGTGGCGGCATCGACGGTGAAGCCGCCCGCGAACACGGCCAGCCGGTGGAAGAGGGCCTGATCCTCCGGCGACAGCAGGTCGTAGCTCCAGCTGATCGCATCGTGCATCGTTCGCAGCCGGGCCGGGTCATCCCGGCGGCCGTTCGTGAGCAGCGGTAGGGTGCGGGCGAGGCGCGGCAGCAGCGCCTGCGGCGGCAGCATCCGGATTTTGGCGGCCACCAGCTCCAGCGCCAGCGGCAGGCCATCCACGCGCTGGCAGATCGCCGCCACCGCGTGGGCGTTCTCCGGGGTCAGCGCGAAATCTGGATTCGCCACGCTGGCGCGGGCCACGAACAGGCGGATGGCATCGGCCCCGGTCTGCAGCGAGGCCGCTGACCGGTCCGGCAGGTCCATCGGGCGGACAGCGTAGGCGTGCTCACCGGAAACCCGCAGCAGGATGCGGCTGGTCACCAGCAGGCGGAGGCCGGGCGCCGCCGCCAACAACGCCGGGAGCCGGGGCGCTGCCGCCACGAGGTGTTCGAGGTTGTCCAGCACCAGCAGCAGGTCCCGGTGCTCCAGCGTGCGCGCCAGCGCTTCCGTTGCCGCCAGATTGCCGCTTTCCGGCGCGCCGAGCGCCTGCAGGGTGGCGGGTTCTACGAGATCGAGATCTGTGATGCTGGAGAGCGGGACGAAGACGGCGCCGTCCGCAAACGCTGGCGCCAGCCTCGCAGCGGTTTCCAGCGCCAGCCGCGTCTTGCCCACGCCGCCGGGGCCAGTCAAGGTCAGCAGGCGCACGTCCGGGCGGCGCAACTGGTCGCTGATCGTTGCGAGATCATGCTCCCGGCCGATGAACGAGGTCAATGGGGCCGGCAGGGCAGCAAAAGGCCGCCGGGGCTCCGGCATCAATGGCCGAATGGGGACCGGGGCCGTTGGCTGAGCAGCGGCATTGGTGGTCATGGCGACAAATCCGCATACACTGTGCCTTCGCTCATCTTCCGGGCAGAGACGCCATGATGTCAATGCGTCTGCCGCGTTCTAGACCTGATCCCCCTGCATATGCGCCCAACCTCGCCAACATGCCGCTGCCAGAAACGCCACGCACGCCAGACCAGTGATCCACAGCCCGGCCCGCAGCGCCAACGGGTCATAGCGCAGGGTCACCGTGTGCTCGCCCGCCGGCAGCGCGATCCCCTGCAACGTGTGGAACGCGGGCAGCACCGGCGTCTCCACGCCGTCCACCCACGCCCGCCACCCGTTCGCATACACCTCGCTGACCACCAGCACCCCGGCGGCACTCGACGACGTCGTCAGCGTCAGGCCGTCCGGGTCGCTGCGGGTGATCGCCGCCACGTCCGAAGACCCCGCCGAGGGGAGCGCGACCTCCGGCGCGGCGCCTTCAAGCAGCGCCGTTTGGTACGGGTCAATGGCGCCGCTGACGAGCTGCGGCAGCGCCTCGTCTGGCGCGACGCTGCGCGCCTCGTGCACGATCCACGCGCGCGGCGGGGTGGCGTCCGTTTCATAGATGATCGCCTCGTTGCTGCGGAACACCTCCGTGCGGCCCTGCCGCAGCGCCAGCACGTCATCCCGGTCCTGCGGCAGTGAGGCATCCACCACGACATAACGCACGTCGAGCAAGTTCAACAGCGGCGAGGCCGTGCCGGAGGGGAGTAGGAACGCGGTGTGGTAATCCTGCTGCTCGCCGTTCATGGCCGTCACGAAATCGACATAGCGTTGCAACTGGAGCGGGTTGTAGCCCTGAATCTCGTCCAGATTGAGGAAGAACGGCCGCCCGTTGACCAGAAACGCCTGCACGGCGGGATCGAGCCGCCGCTCCATGTAGCTGCGGCTGCGGGCGTCGTCTCCGGGATACCCGACCCCACCGTACCCGACGTAACGGAAGGGGCCGGATTGCGCCTGCATCGCTTGCAGGAACTCGCCGGCGCCGCCGGGGTCGGTGCGGCGGACTTCCTCCGCCAGCGCCGCTTCGCCAGCGGTGTCGTGGGAGAGCTGCCGGGCGATGGCCCGGTCCTGCGGCCACCCGAGCCACGTGCTGGTCAACTCCAGCCCGGTGGGGATCATGAGCGCGGTCACCAGCAGCAGCGGCGGCACGATCTGCAGCACTTCCGGCGCCGGCGCCGCGATGTAGATCGCCAGCAGCAGCGTGGCGATGCCGGCGGCCAGCAGCGGCGGCCACCCCAGATCGCTGCCCTGCGTGCGAAGCATGATGGTGACGATCACCAGCAGGATGAATGGCGCGACGGCCACGGACAGCGTCTGCCGCCGCCCCCGCCACTGCGGCAACCCCTCGATAGCCGCGCCCGCCAGCATGGCCGGGCCAAAGGCCGCGAGGGACATGGTGCGCCACGCATCGTGCTCATGAAAGGCCTGAAAGCGCGGAATCAGGTAGAAGAGATAGTGCAGCGGGGTAGTGTCCAGCGTCAGGATCATGGCGCAGAGCGTCAGGATCAGGAAGAACGGCGCCGCGAAGCGCTCCTTCACCAGCGGCACAGCCAGCAACGCCAGCACAACCGCTACCCCGCCAAACGCCGCCGCCCGGAAGTGGTAGCCGCTGCCAACCCCCAGTGTCTGCGAGAGCAGGTACTCCAGCGACCACGGCGGGTTCAGCACGCCGGAACCCGCCACCTGCGAGTAGTCCCCGCCCGCCAGATTCATCTCCACGTTCACCACGAAGCGCGGCAGCATGCCCGCCGCCCCGAACGCCGCGCCCAACCCGAGGCAGGCCACGCCGGTCGCCACGCCGTTCCAGAAACGCGCCCCGATCTCCACTCCGGGGCGCGGCGGCGAAACGAGCGCGCGGTAGACGATGTAGGCGGCCGGCAGCAGGAATGCGTACAGCCACCCCTCGCCAATCCAGCCGGCCACCATCTGGCTGATGGCGAACCCGGTCAGGAACCACGGCAGCACGCGCTCGCGCCAGCGCGGCGCGCGCAAGGCCAGCTCCGACCCGAGGAGCGCCAGCGGGATCCACGTGGCGAACTGGGAGAAAATCAGGCAGCAGTGCGTGGTCCAGTGCAGGAACGGCCCGGTGATGTACAGCGTGGCGGCGGTCAGGCTGGCCAGCGCCCCCATTCCCAGCACCCGCGCGAAGGCGTACGTGGTCACCCCGGCGATGACGAGGTGCAGCGCCACCATCCCTTTGAAGGCGGCGGTGGCCTCGCCGATCAGGCTGAAGGCGGCCATGGCCGGCGCGTACATCCAGCCTGATTCCGGATCACCGGCAAAGGGCGCGCCGCTGAAGATGTGCGGGTTCCACGCGGGCACGGCGAACTCGCGCAGCCGGTCTCCCAGAAACGTGTACCACGGGAGAAAAAACGTGAGCAGATCCATGCGCGTCAGCCACGAATCGAAGGCGAAGCGATTCGCAGCCACGACGGCGATGACGCCGAGCAGGATCAGCAGCGCGATGGCGTCAGCGCGCGCCGGGGAGAGCAGGCGGTGATCGCCAGCGGCCGGCGGGCGAGGACCGGGGCCGGCGCCGCGCTCCAGCGTGGCTCCGGCGCTGCTCACGCTTTGCGGGCCAGCACGATATTGTGCGCGCAGTAGCTGCGGATAAAGGGCGTCGCCTCGATGCCGCGCTCCAGCAGGGCCGCCACGGGGAGCAGCGCGCGCGGCATGAACTCCGGCATCATCCCCAGCCGCTCGGCGCGCTCGATGCGCGCGCCGGCGGCGGTCAGGCCGTCCACCAGCTCTTCCATCGACGCCAGCCGCTCGCTGCCGACATCCTGCGGCACCCGCGCCATCAGGTTGGGCCAGTAGGGGTTGCGCGGGTTGTGATCCCAGATCAGGATGTGCCCGCCGGGGCGCGTCACCCGCACCATCTCGGCCAGCGTGCGCCGCACCTTGGCCGGCTCAGCGATGTGATGCATCACTGCCACACTGTAGGCGAGATCGAATTCGTCGTCCGGAAAGGGAATTGCCTCGCCGTTGGCGACGACGGTCTCGATGCCCGGGCGGCGGCGGCGCAGTTGCTCCAGCATCCCCGGGAAGGGGTCCAGTGCGGTGATCTCCATCCCGGTGTCCGCCAGCCTTTCGGCCAGCACGCCGGTGCCAGCCCCGATGTCGATCGCGGTCGCGGCGGGGGCGTGCTTGCGGATGTAGCCCACCCGGCGGCGCAAGTAGTGCTCCTGCACATGGGTGGCGAAGACGCCGTCGTAAATATCAGCAATGGCGTCAAAATCGGTCGGCTGGCCCGCCGCCGGGGAAACAGCAGTCATTGGCACACGCTCCTGCAGGCCATCCGGCTACGGCTGTGGGTGAGGCTGGGGCATCGGGTGGTGGGTGGTTCGCGCGGGCGGACGGTGGCTCTTGCCGAACGAGGTGAGCCGGTAGCGCAGTATGAAGCGGATCATCTGCATCCCCAGCACAAACGCCTTCCACGTGTCGCCGGTCACGGCGGATTCGCCAACGCGCGGCAGGTAGTTCACCGGCACCTCGACGTAGGTGGCTCCCGACGTGATGACGCGCAGCATAAGCTCCGGCCCGAAGTGAGAATCCCCGACCCGGAACTGGGGAAGCAGTTGCTCCGCCAGATCGCGGTGCAGCAGCTTGTAGGTGCAGCCCACATCGCTGAGGTGACTGGTGTTGAACAACGCTTCCACCAGCTTGGCGACCGCCCAGTTGCCCCATTTGAGAAAGGCGCCCATATTGGCGCCGCTCCAGATCATGGCGCGGGTGGTGCGGGTGCCGAAGACGGCGTCGCAGTCATCGCTGTAGGCCAGTAGCTTGACGATGTCTGATGGTAAGAAGGTGCCATCCGGCTCGGCCAGCACCAGGAGGTCACCGGTGGCCTCGCGCAGGCCCCGGCGGGAGGCCCAGCCGTAGCCCTGCTTCGTCTCCACGACTTCGCGCGCGGGCGTCTGCGCCACCTCGTCGCTGGTGCCGGGCGCGGCGTTGTTGTTGACCACCAGCACTTCGTCCACCAGCCCGGTGGCGTAGAAGCCTTCGATGGTGGCCCGGATCGAATCCTTCTCGTTGTAGGTCATGAGGATGACCGATACCGTTTTCCCGCTCCACATTCTGGCGCAGTCCTTCCCGGCACACAGCAACCTCGAAGCGTCGTCGCATCTCGGGGACGGAGTATAGGAGTCACCCGCAGGCCGCACTTGGCCTGCGCGCTACGGCAGGCTCCCGCCGAATTGGGCGTTCTGCCCCGCCGGGAGCTGTGTCAGCGTACGCAGGATCCGAGCCGGAGTGGTGATCAGGATGTTTCGGTGGCGCCGCCGGCGGCGGGGTCAGCAGGCAGGCTGTCGGTGACCAGCAGCACCGTGACCAGTGAGCTTTCGTAACCGGGGTTGGGGGTGAAATACGCTACCCCGGAAAGCCCGGAACCGTTCATGCTGCGCATGCCGGCGGCCAGGGTGCCATCCGGGTTCATGACCCCGCCGATTTCGCCGCAGGCCACGACGTCGCTCGATTCGGGAGACGCCTGCACCGCCACGAGGTGGTTCGTCTCGACCAGCTGGGCCACGGTGAACGGCACGATGGTGAACGATTGTTCGACCGGCGTGGCGCTCTGCTGCCCCAGCGCGTCGCCGCTGGTCAGCATCAGGTGCGAAAGCGAGTGCACGAGATCGCCCATGTCGGCGCAGGTGCCCAGCCGCAGTTCGGCCGGGCGGTCAATGAGTTGGCTCTGGGCAGTGGTGGCGCTGCCAGGCGCCAGCGCGGCAGCCAGCAGCAGCATGGCGAACAGAGGACACTTGAGGGGCATGCGGGACGTTCTCCTTCCAGTCCTGATGCGCCCGCAACCGGGCACGCGGAACCGGCCTGAGCATTGGAGTCAGACCGGTATCCTAGTTGGCCGCCCGCGATTGTCAAGAGTCCAGTTGGCCGCCATTCCTGATACGAATGGCGCCCCGTTACGGTGTCATGACCTGCGCGGCTTTCACCATTTCCGTGACCAGCAGGCGGGCGGTGATGACTGAGCCGTTG
>JASGGF010000005.1:0-36228 GCA_047605145.1 Thermomicrobiales bacterium
GACGGCCACTGCTGGGCAATTGAGCGAGGGGCAGGACCTCCTCCCGCAGGCCGGTATCACAGTCGATCAAGCGATCGCCGCCGCAACCGGCGCTACCCAGGGCGCCCTCGGTGATGTCGAGTTGAAGACCGTCGACGGCACCCTCGTGTTCGAAGTCCAGGTCGGCGACCAAGACGTTCACGTCAATGCCGCGGACGGCTCGATCGTCTCGACGGATTCCGGTGCCAACGACACGGAAGATTCCGGATGCAATGACGATGCCGCCGCAACGCCGGGCGCGCTCTCCAGCGGCTCGGAGCTGCAATCGCAAGCCACCGTCACATTGGATCAGGCCGTCGCGGCCGCCCAGGGCGCGGCCACCGGGCAGCTGGGATCGGTCGATCTTGAGATGAATGACAGTGGCGTCCTCGTCTATTCGGTGGAAATCGGAACGCAGGAAGTCAGTGTCGACGCGCAAACCGGAACGGTGCTGGAAGTCGTCGACGCCAATAGCTAGAGTCGTTCTGGAAGGACGCGTCTGGTATCGAGCACTGTCATCCCGGCCGGGCGCCATACCCCCTGTCATCCCGCCGAAGCGCTATACCCCCTGTCATCCCGACCGGAGCGAAGCGAAGTGGAGGGACCCTCGCCGCAGCGAGTGTTCCGCAGGCAATGTGCTTCGAGGCTGTCGGTCATTCTTTTCGCAACCGCTAGCCATCTCTTCTGGCGGTAGCCGCGTCGGTCGCTCCAATCACTCTGCCTTCGGGCGTCTCCAACCAGAGACGCCCGATCGGCGCGTACTGGACTGGATAGAGATCGAATCGCCGATCGTCGCGGACGAGTAGAGTTGTGTGGTGAGAGGGATCACCACGGTCTGGAAGAATCGATGCGCGTGCTTTTCCTGGAAGACGACGAAACCCTGCGCACCATGGTCGAGCGCGGATTGACTGAAGCTGGATATGCCGTCGATGCGTTCGACCGCGGCGCCGACGCACTGCTCGCGAATCGCACCGTTCCCTACGATGTCGCCGTGCTGGACGTGAATCTTCCTGACATGAGCGGGTTCGACGTTTATCGGCAGATGCGCGCCCTTCCATCCCCGCCACCGACGCTCTTCCTGACCGCGCGTGACGGAATCGAAGACCGGGTGGCGGGGCTCGATCTCGGCGCCGAGGACTACTTGGTCAAACCATTTGCGTTTCCCGAGCTGCTGGCGCGCATGCGCGTGCTCTTGCGCCGGGGGGCGGCTGCACCTCCGGTGCTGACCTCCGGCGATCTTGCACTCGATCCAGCCGCGCATACGGTGCAGCGCGCTGGGCAGAACATTCAGCTCACCGCCCGTGAATTCGCGTTACTGGAATACTTGATGCGGAATGCCGGCCAAGTGCTGACCAAACAGATGATTGCCGACCATGTCTGGAATTTCGACCTCGATGCCGAATCGAACTTCATCGAGGTCTACATCTATACCCTGCGCAAGAAACTCGATATTCCCGGAAGCCAACCGATCATCCAAACCCTGAGAGGCGTGGGATACCGGCTCGATGCGCTCCGCCTCTCTGAGCTGCCGATCCGCACCCGTATCGCCCTCTGGATCGCGGGTATCTCGACCGCGCTCTTGACTTTATGGCGTTGACGGTCTACGGCGTTTTCGCCGAGCAAAGTCTGGCCGATTTGGACCAGACCATTGCCTTGCGCTCGAATTCATTCGAGCAGCTCATCGACCGTTCTGCCACTCCACCGGTGCTCACCATCTCAGTGCCGGACGTGATCGGCGACCGGCGAAGGCGTGCTGCGTCTCTACGCGGCCGACGGCTCGCTACTCCAGGACATCTCACCCAATCCGCGACCTCGCAGGATGAAACCGACCTCGTCCAGTCGGTCATGTCCACCCACCAGGAAGAAGTGCGCACCATCGATCTGTCCGAGGGAGAGGATTATCGCGTCCTTGCCCGGCCGATCGGGTCGGGAGCGGATCAGCTGATCCTCGTTTCAGGTCTCGAGCTCTCCCGGGTCAACGGTCCATTGCGCTTGCTCCGCTGGATTCTCATCATCGCCGTCCCGCTGACGGCCGCGGGTGCGAGCTTGGGCGGCTATTGGGTCGCGACCCGAGCCTTGCAACCCGTTTCGGTCATGTCGGACACCGCCCGCCGCATCACCGAAGGCGATCTCTCGCAACGGGTTCCCGGCGCCAATTCCGGTGACGAGCTCGGGCAGCTGGCGACCACTCTGAACGACATGATCGACCGCATCGACGAGATGTTCCAGCGAGAGCGCCGCTTTTCGGCCGATGCCTCTCACGAGTTACGGACGCCATTGGCCGCTATCGATGCGACCATCGATGTCACACTAGGTCGCCCGCGTGATGCTGCCGGCTACCAGGAGGCCCTGCTGGGTATTCGCACTCAAACCGGGCGGTTGGCCCAGCTCACGCGCCAGCTGCTCCTACTTTCTCGTCTCGATGCGGCCGGCTTCCGGCGGGACTTCGAGCCGGTCGCTCTGGCCGAGCTGCTCGACGCGGTCAGTCAGCCATTTCGCGAGCAACCTGGAACGCTCTCGATCCAGACATTGGTCGACCCCGGTCCGCACATCGTGCTGGGCGATTTCGAGCTGCTGGCGCGCGCCTTTCTGAACATCATCGAAAACGCCGCCCACCATGCCGGCGACCAGGTGACCCTCACGATTCGACTCACCACCGAACATCCAACCCAGATCGTGACGTTCACGGACGACGGCTCCGGCATCCCACCCGAGCTCGCCGGTACAGCGTTCGAGCGATTCCGCCGGGGAAATGCCGCGCGTGCCACGACTGGCTCCGGTCTTGGACTCTCCATCGTGCAGGCGATCGTCGATGTGCACGGCGGACGAGTCGCGCTTGACGCACCCGAAACCGGAGCTGGAACGAGAGTCACCATCTGGCTTCCGGAAGTCGCGCGAAAGCCGGCTGATCGATATCGACCAGCCGGCTTCGTCCACCCCCGCGGAACGATCAATTCGGATTATTCATAGCGCTGGGGCGTCCCCATTTCGCGTAGTTGCAGCCCTCGTGCAACGGTAACCAGCTCGGGTCGTAGCCCACGGACCTGTGCCGTGGGATGGCGCGCAGCGCCATAACGGAGTGGCCACCAGCCTGGTCCCCCTTGAAACGACGGGAGGCGAGACCTGAATCAGTGAGCGCACTTCGTGCTTAACGAATAGTGCGAGTCAATGGAAATGGCTGCGGCGGGTTCGCTCGTATCTACATGCGTGATCGAGAGATAGGCGACCAGCGCCACGATACCGGCCAGGAAAAGCGCAGATGTTCCGACCGTTCCTAGCCCAAGACCGCCATCGGCTCGTGGTTGCGAGAAAATCGCCGATCGATGCTCCCAATGGCCGCGTCAGGATGTACGCCAGCCAGAAGCTGAGAACCGCGTTCAGTCCGACCTTGTAGAGCCCAAAGACCACTGCGATACATCCTGCGAAGAGCAACACAGACTTGCCATAGCCAAGATTCATTTGCTCTGCCACCAGATCGCCGGCAGCGGTACCGAGTGCGAAGGTGAAGAGCACTGCCAGCCAGTAGAACGCTTCGCGTTTGGTGGTCACGATCGTGTGAATCGACAAGGTTCGCTCGCTGGCGTACCAAATTGCGAAAACCGCCGCCAGGATGACACTGAAGACCGCGGTCGTCACCTGCAGCCTGACACCGCGTTCGTCGGTGAAGTAGTCCGTGATGAGCGTTCCCACGACGCTGATGAACACTACCGCCAGCCAGTAGATGACCGGCACGTATTTCCGTGCCGGAATTGCAGCACCAGCAGGATCGCCAGCCCAACGGACATGACCAGCATCGTCTTGGGTAACCCCAACCCGAGATGATCGTTGAGGAAATCGCGGCCGTCTCGCCGACGGTGGTGCAGAGGATCTTGATGATCCAGAAAAAACGGTGACCTCGGGCACCTTGTTGAGCATCGTCCTCAGGGTCGAGGTGACCTGCTCTTCGGGAACCACGTGGACATCGCCGTATCGGTCAGCCTGATATGCCATCTGTTGCTCCTGCAATTCGGGCGGCTGCGTGCTGCCGATCCAGTCTTTCGGCAGCACGCGGCCAGGTTCGAGTTCAGCGGTCGAGCGAACGGAAGATCGACCGCTGCCGGCAGGATCGGAGCCGAACTGAGAGCCGCATGAAACGCGCTGTGATCGAAGCGGGCAATCAGGATCCATCGACGATGGTTTGACGAATCGCGCTCGAAGGTGTAAGCGTTGAAAAAGGGCCGCGACGGACGGGTGCGCGGAGTCGAACGCAAGGAACGCCAGGCAGATGGACTACCGCCTCTTTCACGCCATCAACTCGCTCGCCGGTCGCTTCGATGGCATCGATGACTGCTTCGAGATCGTCGCCAATGGCATTCCATTCGTGATGATCGGCATGCTCCTGGTGCTCTGGTTTCGACCCGGCGAGCGGGACGAGCGCGACCGGCGGGAGTGGGGATGTATCGCGGCGGTGATCTCCGCCACCTTGGCCCTGGCGATCAACCAGCTGGTGTCGTTGGGCTGGAGCCGGCCCCGGCCATTTGTGGCGCACGATGCCGTCTTGCTGATCTCGCATCATGCCGATGGGTCCTTTCCCAGCGATCACACCACCTTTGCCTTTGCCGTTGGCACGTCGATCCTGCTCGTCAGTCGTCGCCTGGGAATGCTGGCATTGCTGGCTGCGGGAGCGATGGCATTCGCGCGGGTGTATGTCGGAGTGCACTACGTCAGTGATGTGGTTGCCGGGGCGCTGATTGGGACGTTATCCGCCATCTTCGTGCAGCAGGCACGCCCGTTTATCCAACCTTGATTCAGCCGCCTTTGCAGTTCCTTCGCCGCATCCACCTTGCATAGCTAGGCGATAAGGAAGATCGCGGACAGCTATCGAGTCCACCCGCTTATTTCACAAGATGTCGTGATGGAGAGGGGCGATCTCTACCCCTTGAAAGGGAAACGCATGTTACCAGTCGATCTCAATAGTTTTATCGAAACAGTCGGTTATATCGGACTCTTTCTCATCGTCTTTGCCGAAACCGGTCTGTTGATCGGATTCTTCCTTCCGGGCGATAGTCTGCTCTTTACCGCGGGGTTTCTCGCCTCGCAAGATATTCTCAATATCTGGATGCTCATCCCCGTTTGCGCGGTTGCCGCGATCCTTGGCGACGCCACCGGCTACCAGATCGGCATGCGCTACGGGCGCGGACTCTTCGTCCGGCCGGAGTCTCGCCTGTTCAAACCTCGCTATCTGGAGAATGCGCAAACGTTCTTCGCCCAGCATGGCAGCCGCGCCATCGTGCTGGCGCGATTCGTGCCGATTGCGCGTACGTTCGTGCCTGTCGTCGCCGGAATCTCGGAAATGCCCTACCGCACGTTCGCATCGTACAACGTCTTTGGCGGGGTGCTCTGGACCGCTGGAATCTGCCTGCTTGGCTACTTTCTCGGACATGCCATTCCGAGTGTCGATCGCTACTTGCTGCCGATTATTCTCGTCATCGTGGTGGTCTCTCTTCTGCCCTCGATCATTCATCTCTGGCGAGAGCGCAAGAAACAGGAAGCGACCCTGGGTTGATCCAGAACGCCGCTTGGCTCGTATCCCTTGCACGCGACGGGAGGGCCGTGGCGCGTGCAAGGGCCGGCAAGAACCGGCAGGAGAAACCGAATGCGTTCTATCAGGCAATCCGCTCGGGCATTCACCATTTTGACCGCGGGTGCGCTCCTCGCCATCGGTATCGCGGCCGCTCCGGGCGTCTCCGCGCAGGCCACCACCGACACGCCGCACCCGGCTCATATCCATTCCGGTACCTGCACGGAGCTGGGCGATGTCGTCTATCCCCTGACCGACGTCGGCGCCGAGATGGCCGCCATGGGAAGCACCGATATGGGAACTCCCATGATGGGCGATATGGGCACGCCGATGATGGGTGACATGGGCACGGCCATGGCCTCCGATGCGGCCATTCCCGTCGAGATGAGCACCACCGTCGTGCAGACCAGTCTGGCCGATATCGCTATGGGCGGCTACGCCATCAACGTGCATGAATCCGCTGAGAATATCGGCAACTACATCGCTTGCGGCAATATCGGTGGAACCATGATGGGAACCTCCGATCTCGTCATCGGTCTCGGCGAGCTCAATGGGTCCGGCTATTCCGGTATCGCCACCCTGCATGACAATGGCGACGGCTCGACCTCGGTCGTCATCTACCTCACGTGGTCAGCACCCATGATGTAGGTGCTCTCCATCGAGCACATTGCACGGGCCGGCGCAAGCCGGCCCGTTTTTCGTTCCTGCTTCCGCCGCGAATTACCATGTGCACCGCATGAGCGCGCGCATTCGCCACGCTCCGGATAGCGACCATGACTGCGGAAACACATCTCAACCGATCGGGGCAGCTACGATCCCGGGTGATCGCGGCGACCCGGCTGCAACAGGGAGCGCGCACTCCGTTGCGCAGCTACCTCACGACCGCTGCCGCGCTCCTCGTGCTCACCCTCGGTATGATCGCCATCCGAACCCACCTGGGCATCGTCAATGTGGCGATGGTCTTTCTGCTTTTTGTCTTCCTGACCGCCATGTGGGCGGGTCGCGGTCCGGCGGTGCTGGCGGCGGTCGCCACCTTTCTCCTCTTCGATCTCTTCTTCTACCGCCATACAACACCCTCAAGATCGCCAGCTCCGATCACGTGCTCGCCTTGGTTGTCTTCCTGGCGGTCGCGCTGGTGAGGTCGAACCTCGTCGTTGCCGGGGGCGAGCGCGCTCGCGACGCCGAACAGCAGGAAGCTCGCGCCCAGCTCCTCTATCAATTGAACGAGGGACTGGTCACCGGTCGCTCCCTCGATGACATTCTCGATACCATCGTGCGCCATGTGGTCGAGGTCTACGGCGCCGCCCAGGCGAACATCCTGACCCGGGAGGACGGCGACCGGTTGCAGCGCGTCGCCGCGTTCCCACCCGGAGCCGCTGGACCGCTGACCCGCAACGAGGAAGCAGTCGCCCTGCAAGCCTTGATCTCCGGGCAACCCGCCGGACTCTCCACCGGCCGCGCGCGAGTCATGGCGCCGCACGGACTCGGCGCAGGCCCCACCCAATCCCCCACACGTGAAGACGTCATCTACCTCCCAATCGACACCCCTGAACGCCAAATCGGCGTGCTCGAAGTGCGCGGGCGACCTGAAGGCGGACGTTTCGACGAAGACGATCGCGCATTGCTCGGCAGTCTCGCCGACCAGGCTGCCCTGGCCCTGGAGCGCGTGCGTCTCACCAACGAAGCCGCGCGCGCTGATGTGCTCGCGCAATCCGACGAGCTGAAATCCGCCCTGCTCGCCTCGGTTTCGCACGATCTGCGCACTCCCCTGGCGACCATCAAAACCGCGGTGAGCTCCATGCTCGATCCCGCGATCGAATGGGAGCCATCCGCCCGTATCGAATTCCTGCAAGCCATCGACGAGGAAACCGACCGTCTCACCCGCATGGTCGGCAATCTGCTCAATCTTCCGCATCAGAAGGCGGCGCCCTGCAACCAGACCGCGACTGGTACGACGCGCGCGAGCTGGTGCAGAACGTCGTCCAGCGTCTGGGCCTCCGTGCCAACGCTACTGGGCACACGCTGGCGACCGAGATCGATCCCGCGGTCACACTCGGCTATTTCGACTATGTCGAGATCGATCAGGTGCTGGCCAATCTGGTGGAAAACGCCATCAAATACACCCCGGCGGACTCCTCGATTGTGGTCGAGGTCGCCGCCATTCCGGAAGGATTGCGTTTCGCCGTGAAAGACGACGGTCCCGGCATTCCTCCCATTGCGCGCGAGAAAGTGTTCGAGAAGTTCTATCGAGCTGGTAGCTCACGCGGCTTGCAGGGCACCGGTATCGGGCTGACCATCAGCCGTGGATTGGTGGAAGCGCACGGCGGCCGGATCTGGGTCGAAGGCGTTCCCGGCGGAACGGGCACGGCAGTGATCTTTACATTGCCATTCGATCGAGCGACCTTGCGCACCGAGGAAACGGCATGACTGCGCAACGCATCCTGGTCATCGACGATGAACCGCAGATCCGCCGCGCGCTCGATATCGCTCTGCGTGGTCACGGATATGAAGTTCAGCTGGCCGAAGAAAGCGCCCCAGCGCTGGTGCGGCTGGGAACCGACCCACCCGATCTGGTCATTCTCGATCTCATGCTCCCCGATCTGGATGGGCTCTCCCTCTTGCGCGAGCTGCGCAGCTGGTCGGATCTCCCCGTCATCGTCCTCTCCGCGCGTGGGGAAGAATCGACCAAGATCGAAGCGCTCGATCTTGGTGCCGACGACTACCTGACCAAACCCTTCGGTATCGGCGAGCTGCTGGCTCGGGTGCGCGCGCTGCTGCGACGGGGCAAAGAAACACCGCAGCCGGTTCTCGAAGTCGGGTCGATCAGAATCGATCTCGCCAACCATCGCGTGCTTCGCGACGGTCAGGATGTCCACCTGACTCCCACCGAATTCGATCTCCTCGCTGCGCTCGCCACCAATCGGGGCAAGCTGATGACGCACCGCCAGCTGCTGCACCAGGTCTGGGGGAGCTACGCCTCCGAGAACGTGCAACAACTGCGCGTCTACATCAGCTATTTGCGCACCAAGCTGGAATCCGACCCGCACACTCCCACGCTCATCCTCACCGAACCCGGCGTCGGGTACCGCATGAGCGACGATCCGTCCGCGAAGTTCTAATCCTTTTCTAACGCCCCAGCACGCCCCTCTAACGCGGCTCGTATGCCGCCATCGCTAGCCTTCTCTCCGGTCGTTCGAATCGTCGATCGACCCGATGGAGACAAGCGATGGACCCGAACGATCCAACCAGTCGACATGTGCTGCTGGTCGAAGACGAGATCCGTCTCGGCGAGAGCATCCAGCGCGGTATCGCCCGCCACGGCCATAGGGTCGAGCTGGTGCGCGACTGCGCTGCCGCGATCGACGCAGGGTTGCAGACCAACTACGACGTGCTCGTGCTCGATATCAACCTGCCCGACGCCGTCGGCTGGGATGCGCTGGCCGCGCTCGATGCAGCTGGTCGACGACCCCGCACGATCGTCCTCTCGGCTGTGCCTCCCAGTGCCGCCCGCGTGCGCGAGTTCGCTCCCGACGCCGTGTTGCAAAAGCCCTTCCCGATCGACGCTCTCCTGCGCCTGATCGAGCGCTCGGCTGACTCCGGGCAAGTGGATCCGGCCAATATGGAAGAAAGGAGTCTGCAATGACAGATCTCTTGATGGTGGTCCTGATTGTCGGTGCCTTCGCGCTCGCGATCGGCTATGTCGCTGGTTGCGGCCGGCTCTGATCGGAAAGGGGCGCCGGCCATGGATGCCAACAACACCGTGCAATCCACAGATCGCGCCGAGGAACAGGATGAGGGCTGGCTCGTCCAGCAGAACCAGCTCGACGGGTTGGATGACGTCAATTGGTTCTGGAAATACGAGGAGGATGAATCGATGTCGTTTGGAGAAGCCGTCACCTTGCTCATCGCCATTGGGGTGCTGATCTATCTGGTGTATGCCCTGCTCTGGCCGGAACGCTTCTAGAGAGGGCTGATCGTCAAGATGTACGCCATCGGGCAATTCCTGGTCTTTATCGGCATTGTGCTGCTGCTCGCCAAACCGGTGGGCTGGTATATGACGCGTGTCTTCGAAGGAAAGCGTCATCCGCTGGAGCGCCTATTCGGACCGGTCGAGCGCGGCATCTACCGCGTCATCGGCACCGATCCGGCCCAGGAAATGAAGTGGTCGACCTATGCGGTCTCGCTGCTGCTGTTCAACGGAATAGGGGCGATGCTGCTCTTCCTGGTCATGCGCTTCCAGGGATCGCTGCCGCTCAACCCACAAAACTATCCCAATGTCGAATCCCGCCTGGCGTTCAACACGGCGGTTTCATTTGTCACCAATACGAACTGGCAGTCGTATGTTGGCGAGCTCACCATGAGCAACTTCACGCAAATGGTGGGCTTGGCGGTGCAGAACTTCCTGTCGGCCGCGACCGGTATCGCCATCGCCGTTGCGCTGATCCGCGGGTTCGTGCGGCGGTCGGCCAGTGAGATCGGCAATTTCTGGGTCGATGTCACCCGGTCGGTGCTGTATATCCTCCTGCCGATCTGTTTCGTGACCGCGATTGTGTTCGTGGCGCGCGGCGTCCCGCAGAACTTCGATCACTTCACCTCGGCCACCACCCTGAGCGGTGGGTTGCAGACGATCGCGCAGGGCCCGGTAGCCTCCCAGGAAGCGATCAAGGAGCTGGGCACCAACGGCGGCGGGTTCTTCAATGCCAATTCCGCCCATCCATTTGAGAATCCCACGCCATTCACCAATCTCATGCAAATGGTCATGATCTTCGTGATCCCGGCTGGGTTGACCTACACCTTCGGAAAGATGGTCGGCAACACGAAACAGGGCTGGGCCATTTTGGCGGTCATGACGCTGCTCTTCACGGCAGGGGTTGCCTTCACCACGCTGGCCGAGCAGGACGGCAACCCGATGCTGACCACAGCCGGAGCCAATCAGGCGACCGAGATCGCCGGCGCCGATGCACCCGGCGGCAACATGGAAGGCAAAGAAACCCGCTTCGGCATCTCGACCAGCTCGCTCTATGCGGTGATCACCACAGCCGCATCGTGCGGTGCCGTCATTGCCATGCACGATTCGTTCACGCCCCTGGGAGGCTTGGTGCCGCTCGCGAATATCGGATTGGGCGAGGTGATCTTTGGCGGGGTCGGCGCCGGACTCTACGGCATTCTCGTCTACGCGGTCATCGCCATCTTCATAGCCGGACTCATGGTGGGCCGTACCCCCGAATATCTGGGCAAGAAGATCGAAGCGTATGACGTAAAGATGGCCATGCTGACACTCCTGGTCATTCCCTTGGTGATCCTGTCCTTCACCGGTGTCTCTCTGGTCATCGGGGACGGTCTGGCATCGATCTGGAATCCCGGGCCGCATGGGCTGTCCGAAGTGCTCTACGCCTTCACCTCGGCAGCCGGGAACAATGGATCGGCGTTCGCCGGTCTTGGGGCGAATGTGCCTTGGTACAACGTCACCCTCGGGATCGCCATGTTGGCCGGGCGTTTCCTGATGATCGTGCCCATCCTGGCGCTGGCCGGTTCGCTGGCCCGAAAGAAGCGGCTCTCGGAAACCAGTGGCACCTTCCCGACCACCGGCCCCCTCTGGATCGGCTTGCTGGCGGGCGTCATCGTCATCGTTGGTGCGCTCACCTATTTCCCCGCGTATGCCCTCGGTCCCATCATCGAGCACTACGCCATGCATCTCGGCCTGACCTTTGGCAGTTGACGATTTTGCCCTTACCCGCGTCGATGCAGCCCTCCGTGGCTGCCGTCGACTGGGAGCAGCCACGGAGGGCTGCATCTACGAAACGAAGAGAGAGTTGGATAGAAACAGATGAGCGCAACAGTCATGCCGGAATCGCTGCCCCGGGAGCAATGGCCCTCGTCGCAGCAGTCACCGAAGAAACAGCCGAAGCGTGGGTTGTTCGACAAGGACATCTTCGGTCCCGCGATCGTCGAATCGTTCAAGAAGCTCGACCCGCGCGTCATGGCCAAAAACCCGGTGATGTTCATCGTGGAGATCGGCGCCGCCGTCACCACCGTCATCCTGGCCCAGAACCTGATGGGCCAAGGCGCCGACAAAACCTGGTTCGTGGCCGCGATCACCGTCTGGCTCTGGTTTACGGTCCTCTTCGCGAACTTCGCCGAGGCGATGGCTGAGGGACGCGGCAAGGCGCAGGCGGCAACCCTGCGCAAGACCCGCAGCGAGACCATGGCCAAGGTCATGGTGGACGGCGAGCGTTCGAATATCGCGCTGCGCTCCTCGGGCGAGCTGCAGCTGGGCGATCTGGTGCTGGTGGAAACCGGTGACACCATCCCCGGCGACGGCGAAGTGGTCAAGGGGATCGCCTACGTCTCCGAAGCCGCCATCACCGGCGAATCGGCGCCGGTGCTGAAGGAGCCGGGCACCGATATCGCCTCGTCGGTGACGGGCGGCACGCAGGTGGTTTCCGACTGGCTGCACGTGCGCATTACCGCCGAGCCGGGCAAGACCTTCCTCGACCGCATGATCGCGCTGGTGGAGGGCGCCGCGCGGCAGAAGACGCCGAACGAGATCGCGCTGAACATCCTGCTGGCCGGGCTGACCATCATCTTCCTGATCGTGGTCATGACCCTCTCGCCGCTTGCCCGCTACGCCGGGTCCGCCACCTCGGTCACGGTGCTGATCGCCTTGCTGGTAACGCTGATCCCCACCACCATCGGCGCGCTGCTTTCCGCCATCGGCATCGCCGGCATGGACCGGCTGGTGCAGCACAACGTGCTGGCCATGAGCGGGCGCGCGGTGGAGGCGGCGGGCGATGTCGATGTGCTGCTGCTGGACAAAACCGGCACCATCACCTACGGCTCACGCATGGCGGCGGAGTTCGTGCCGGCGCCGGGAGTCTCGCCGCAGGAGATGGCCGCCGCCGCGCTGCGCTCCTCCGTGGCGGACACCACGCCGGAGGGGAAGTCGATCGTGGCGCTGGCGGCGCAGCAGGGCCTGACCGCCGATCCGGAGACCCTGCGCGGCGCCGAGTTCATCCCCTTCACGGCGGAAACGCGGATGAGCGGCATCGAGCTTGGTGGGCACGCCACCATGAAGGGCGCGGTGGACGCCATCGCGCGCATCGCGCCCATGCCGCCGGAGCTGCAGGAGCACGTGCGCCGCATCGCGTCGGAGGGGGGTACGCCGCTGGTGGTGGCGGAGGATGACCGCGCCATGGGGGTGATCTACCTCAAGGACACGGTCAAGCCCGGCATCGCCGCGCGCTTTGCCGAGCTGCGGGCCATGGGTATCACGACCATCATGATCACCGGCGACAACCCGCTGACCGCGCGCACCATCGCCGCCGAGGCGGGTGTGGACGACTTCGTGGCGGAAGCGAAGCCGGAGGACAAAATCCGCGTCATCCGCGAGCAGCAGGCCGCCGGGCGCCTCGTGGCGATGACCGGCGACGGCACGAACGACGCCCCGGCGCTGGCGCAGGCGGACGTGGGGGTGGCGATGAACACCGGCACCTCCGCCGCCAAGGAGGCGGGGAACATGGTGGACCTCGATTCCGACCCGACGAAGCTCATTGATATCGTGGGCATCGGTAAGCAGCTGCTGATGACGCGCGGCGCGCTGACCACCTTCAGCATCGCGAACGACGTCGCCAAGTACTTCGCCATCATCCCGGCCATGTTCGCCGGAGCCTACGCGGCGCAGGGGGAGGGGTACCTCGGGGCGCTGAACATCATGAAGCTGAGCAGCCCGGAGAGCGCCATTCTGTCGGCGGTGATCTTCAACGCGCTGATCATCGTCTTGCTGATCCCGCTGGCGCTGCGCGGCGTCGCCTACCGGCCCATGAGCGCCCCGGCGCTGTTGCGGCGCAACCTGCTGTTGTACGGGCTGGGCGGGGTGATTGCGCCGTTCGTGGGGATCAAGCTGGTTGACGTCATCGTCAGCGCAACGGGGATGATCTGAGGCCAGATACGCCCTCACCCCCAGCCCCTCTCCCGATACGCGGGAGCGGGGAGCCGAAACGGAAGCAAGGAACCTCACGATGTTCTCTCAACTCCGACCTGCCATCACCATCCTGCTGCTGATCACCGCCCTGACCGGGCTGGCCTACCCGCTGGCCCTGACCGCTTTCGCGCAGGCGGCCTTCCCGTGGCAGGCGAATGGCTCGCTCATCGAGCGTGATGGCGCCGTGATCGGCTCCACGCTGCTGGGGCAGTCGTTTGTCGATGCCGAAACTGGCGCGGTGCTGCCCGGCTACTTCCGGGGCCGCCCGTCGGCAGCGTTCACGCCGGGGGAGGGCAACGACACGATCATCTCGTCAGGCTCGAACTACGGCCCGAGCAACCCGGCGCTGATCAACCGGGTAACCACGGATCTGGCGCAGATCCGCGCCGAGAACGGGCTGGCGGCTGATGCGCCCGTGCCGGTGGACCTCGTGACGGCGTCTGGCAGCGGGCTTGACCCGCAGATCAGCCCGGCGGCTGCCGCGCTGCAGGCGCCGCGGGTAGCGCAGGAGCGGGGCATGGACGAGGCCGCCGTGATGGCGCTGGTGGCGGCGCACACGGAGCAGCCGTTGCTGGGTGTGTTGGGGGAGGCGAGGGTGGACGTGCTGTCGCTGAATCTGGCGCTGGACGCCAACGCGCCTCTGCCCGCCGCGTAGCTCCACGCGCGATGATGCACGGCAGCGGAGCGACCGCCAGCGGGCAGGATCTGCCAGGCCGCCTCAAGGTCTACCTTGGGGCGGCTCCCGGCGTCGGGAAGACCTACGCCATGCTGGCCGACGCCCACCGCCTGCGCGCGGAAGGGCACGACGTGGTCGTCGGCTTCGTGGAGGATCACGGCCGGCCGGAGACCGCCGCGCAATTGGCCGGGTTGGAGACCCTGCCACGCGCCCACATCAGCTACCGCGGCGTGGTGATGGAGGAGCCGGATATCCCGGCCCTGCTGGCGCGCCGGCCGGAAATCGTCCTGCTTGACGAGTTGGCTCACACCAACGCGCCCGGTTCCGCGCGGGAAAAGCGCTATGAGGATATCGCCGTCCTGCGCGAAGCGGGCATCCATGTCGTCACCACGCTCAATGTGCAGCACCTCGCCAGCCTGCACGACGTCGTCGCCGGCATCACCGGGGTGGCGGTGCGCGAGCTGGTCCCGGACCGCGTGCTGGATGGCGCCGAACTGCACCTGATCGACCTGCCGCCCGCCATGCTGATCGAGCGGCTGGAGCAGGGCAAGATCTACCCGCCAGAGCAGGCGCAACGGGCGCTGGCGCGCTTCTTCCGGGCCGGCAACCTGACCGCCCTGCGCGAGTTGGCGCTGCGCCGCGTGGCCGCCGATGTTGACGACGACCTCGCGGGGTACATGCATGAGCACCATATCGAGGCGATCTGGCCCGCCACCGAGCGTGTGCTGGTGCTGCTGGACGGTCACGACCCGGAAGGCGTGGTGCTGCGGAACGCGTGGCGGCTGGCGTCCGCGCTTCGGGGCGAACTGGTCGCCGTACCGATCTGTAGCCCAAGCGACGGTCAACGTGCGGCAGGAGAGCCGGGCGCCCTCTGTCGCGAGCTCGACGTGGCGGAAGATCTCGGCGCCCGGGTGCGCCCTGTTGCGGCGGGCGATGTGGCAGACGCCATTGCGCAAGCCGCCCGTGAAGAGCGCGCAACACTGATTGTGATGCGCCACGAGCGGCGGGCCGGTTGGCGCCGGCGGCTGGAGCGCTCGCTGGCGGACCTGTTGTTCGAGCAACTGGACAACGTGGCCATCCACCTCGTGGAGGCGCCTGCGCCGCGCTCCTGATCCTCCCGAAACGAGGTGAAAACCAGGCGAACCGTCGCCTGAATCGCGCAACAGGCGCGCCACCCCGTGCCATACTTAGGGGAAGACCGTGCGCGGTGGGTTCCGTGTGGAACTCGCCCAACCCTGCTCCGGGCTGTCCAACCCGGGCAACAATGAGTGGACAGACAGATGGGTGATCTCAGCGCGTTCCACGGCCCGAACGCTGGCTACGTCCTCGATCTCTATGATCGCTACGTGGAGGACCCGGCCTCGGTCGACGCGGAATCGCGAGCGTTCTTTGACACGATCAATCCGGCTGAGGTGGCGGCGCTGTTGACGGCGCCAGCCCGGGAGGGCAAGGCGCCGGTCGCGACCACCGCCCGCTCCGGTCCACAGTTCAACGTGGGGCAGGTCGTCGGCGCGGCCGCGCTGGCGCAGGCGATCCGCGATTACGGTCACCTCGATGTCCAGCTCGATCCGCTTGGCACGCCCCCACACGGCGCTCCGGAACTGCACCCCGCGTTCTACGAAATCTCCGAGGCCGATCTGGCGGCGCTGCCGGTCGAGGCCGTGCCGTGGCCGGTGACCCCCAGTTCCACCAACGCCAAGCAGGCCATCGATGATCTGCGCAAGATTTACAGCGGCGGCATCGGCTACGACTTCGATCAGGTCCAGATTGCCGAGGAGCGCGCGTGGCTGCGCGAGGCGGTCGAGAGCGGCTTCTACACGCAGGAGCCGACGACCGACCGCAAGCGGCGGCTGCTGAAGCGGCTGACCGAGGTGGAGGGCTTCGAAAAGTTCCTGCACCAGACCTATCTGGGCGCCAAGCGCTTCTCCATCGAGGGCACCGACGCGCTGGTGCCGATGATCGACGCCATCATTCACCGCGCCGCTGCCGGGGGCGTCAGCGAGGTGGTGATTGGCATGGCCCACCGGGGCCGCCTCAACGTGCTCACCCACATCATGGGCAAGCCGTACGCCGCCATCATCGCCGCCTTCGAGGGCAGCAAGGCGCGCGGCTCCGACACGCCGCCCGATTCCAACAGCGACAACGGCGTGACCGGCGACGTCAAGTATCACCTCGGCGCGCGGCTGGCCAAGACCTCTGATGGCGCGACCGTGGAGGTGCCGCTGGTGCTGGCCCCGAACCCGAGTCACCTCGAGTTCGTGGACCCGGTTGTGGAGGGCATGGCCCGCGCGTCGCAAGATATCCGCAACCAACCGGGCGCGCCGGTGCAGGAGCGCAACCGCTCGCTGGTCATCGCGCTGCACGGTGACGCCGCGTTCCCCGGGCAGGGCATCGTGGCCAAGACGCTGAACCTTTCCGGCCTGCCCGGCTACAACACCGGCGGCACCATCCACATCATCGTCAACAACCAGATCGGCTTCACCACGGACACCCGCGATTCGCGCTCGACGCTCTACGCCGGCGATCTGGCCAAGGGTTTCGAGATCCCCGTGGTGCATGTCAACGCCGATGACCCGGTTTCCTGTCTGGCGGCGTCGCGGTTGGCGGCGGCCTACCGGCAGCAATTCGGCAAGGATTTCCTGATCGACCTCGTGGGCTACCGGCGCTGGGGCCACAACGAGGGCGATGAGCCCGGCTTCACGCAGCCGCAGATGTACGCCCGCGTGACCGGCCACCCGACGGTGCGCCAGCTCTTCGCGCAGCAGCTCGACGCCGAGGGCGTGGTGCCGGCGGCCGATGCCGAGGCGATGCTGAAGCAGGTGCTGGACAATCTGGCCGCCACTCGCAAGCAGGTGATTGAGCTGGGCGTGGCCGGTGGCTCCGCCGATGAGTTCGGCCTGAGCGGCCATACCACGACGTTCGAGACCGCGGTGTCGGAAGAGAAGCTGCGCGCGTACGACGCGGCGATCCACGGCGTGCCGGACAGCATCAAGCTCAGCACGAAGCTGCAGCGGCAATGGGAGCGGCGTGGCGCAGTCATCGATCAGCCAGACGGCAAGATTGACTGGGCGCACGGCGAGACGCTGGCCTTCGCCTCGATCATTGCGGACGGCACGCCGATCCGCCTGACGGGTCAGGATTCCGAGCGCGGCACCTTCTCCCAGCGGCACCTCGTGTTGCACGACTCCGCCAGTGGCAAGCGCTGGGTGGCGCTGCAGGAGTTGCCGCAAGCGACGGCCACGTTCGCGGTGTACAACAGCCCGCTCTCCGAAAACGCCTGCATGGGCTTCGAGTATGGGTACACGGTCCACGCGCCGGAGGCGCTGGTGCTGTGGGAGGGCCAGTTCGGCGACTTCGCGAACGGCGCGCAGGTGATCATCGACCAGTTTCTGGCCGGCGCCCACGCCAAGTGGGAGCAGGAGCCGGCGCTGGTGCTGCTGCTGCCGCACGGCTACGAAGGGCAGGGCCCGGAGCACTCCTCCGCCCGGCTGGAGCGCTACCTGCAGCTCTACGCGCAGGGCAATATCCTCGTCACCAACCCGACAACCTCGGCGCAGTATTTTCACCTGTTGCGGCGGCAGGCGAAGTCGCTCGGCAAAGAGCGGCGCCCGCTGATCGTGATGACCCCGAAGAGCCTGCTGCGCAACCCGCTGGCGGCCTCACCGCTGGCGGACTTCACGGCTGGCGCGTTCCAACCGGTGATTGACGACGCTCAGCGGGCGGAGAACCTCCAGCAGGTCACCCGACTGGTTTTCTCCACCGGCAAGATCGGCGTGGAGATGGATGTCAGCCCGCTGCGTGCAGACGCCACCAGCGTGGCGGTGGCTCGCGTCGAGTTGCTGGCGCCGTACCCGGCGGCGGAGATCGCCAACGTCATCCGGCGCTACCCGAACCTGGAGGAGATTCTCTGGGTACAGGAAGAGCCGCGCAACATGGGCGCCTGGTCATACATGGAGCCGCGCCTGCGCGAGACGCTGGCGGCGCTGGAGCGCGAGGCGCCGGTCGGCTACGTCGGGCGGCCGGAGCGCGCCTCGCCAGCGGAGGGCTCGTTGGAACGTCACGCGCTGGAGCAGGCGCGGATTATCCAGACCGCGCTCGGTGGGATCACGCCGCCGGTGGCCGCAGCCGCAGCCACCAACGGCCATGCCCCCGCTGAGGAATTGAAGACCGAAAGCAATGGCAACGGCGCGGCGAAGAATGGCACGCGCACGAAGACCAGCCGCGCCAGCGCGGCCGGCGAGTAAGACGACACACACAGGAGCGGAGCACACCATATGGCGGTCGAGATTCGCGTGCCACCACTCGGGGAATCACTGGTTGACGCGGTGGTGGGCGTCTGGTTGAAGCAGGAAGGGGACGCGGTCAGCCGGGGCGAGAGCCTGCTTGAGCTGGAAACCGACAAGGTCAATCTCGACGTCACCGCTGAAGAAGATGGCATTCTGTCCAGCATCGCGCGTCAGGCCGGCGAGGTCGTGACCGTGGGCGAAGTGCTGGGGCTGGTCACGGCCAGCAATGGCGCCAGCGCGCCCACGCCTGCCGCAGTGGCAGCCGCGTCTACTCCTGCTGCTGCGGCTGCCACTCCGGAGCCGGCGCCAGTCGCGGCGGCCGCGCCAGCGGCCCCGGCGCCAGTGGCTATTGCGCCGCCGGCGGAGAGCGATGGCGGCGGTCGGGCTGCCCCGGCCGTGCGCCGGCTGGCGGAAGAGCATCACATCGACCTGAACACCGTTGCCGGCACCGGCCCGAATGGCCGTGTCACGCGCGAGGACGTGCTGATCGTGGCGGCGCGGCAGGCTGTGCAACAGGGGCAGCCTTCGCTGACGCCTGCGGCCCCGGCCCCGGTGGCCCCGGCGCCTACGCCGGCTCCGGCCGCCCACTCGCCGCAGCCGCACAAGCCGGATGCGCCAACCGCGTCGGCGGCAGCCGCCGCCAGCCCGAACGCCAGCCGTGAGGAGCGCAAGCGCTTCTCCCGCCGCCGCCAGACCATTGCGGCGCGGCTGGTGGAGGCGCAGCAGACGGCGGCCATGCTCACGACCTTCAACGAGGCCGACATGAGCGCCGTCATGGAGCTGCGCGCGCGGCGCAAGGAAGCCTTCAAGCAGCGCTACGGGGTGAACCTCGGGTTCATGTCCTTCTTCACGAAGGCCGTGGTGGGTGCGCTGAAGGCGTTCCCGGAGATGAACTCCGAGCTGCAGGGCGACGAGCTGGTCCTGAAGAAGTACTACGATGTCGGCATTGCAGTGGGCACGGAAGATGGCCTCGTGGTGCCGGTGATCCGCGATGCGGACCGCAAGACCTTCGCCGAGATCGAGGGAGAGCTGGGCGCGCTCGCCGTGAAGGCGCGCGAGGGCAAGCTGGCGCTCTCCGAGATCACCGGCGGCACCTTCACCATCACGAATGGCGGCATCTACGGCTCGCTGAACTCCACGCCGATCCTGAACACGCCGCAGGTAGGTATCCTCGGCATGCACGCCATCCAGGAGCGTCCGGTGGCGCGGGACGGCGAGGTCGTGATCCGCCCGATGATGTACCTCGCGGTCTCCTACGATCACCGGGTGATCGATGGCGCGACGGCGGTGCAGTTCCTGGTCAAGGTCAAGCAGATGATCGAAGACCCGGAGACGCTGCTGATCGAGGGCTGACAACCGCCAGTTCAGGAGTAGCTACATGCATTGCGGGGTCGTTCTGCCGGGCGGAACGGCCCCGCAGCAGTTGGAGTTGGCGCTGGTTGCCGAGCAGGCCGGCTGGGATGGTGTTTTCGTCTGGGAAGCCGCATACGGCGTTGATGCCTGGACGTTGCTGGGCGCAATCGCCAGCCGGACCACCCGTGTGAAGCTCGGCACGATGCTAACGCCACTCCCGTGGCGGCGCCCCTGGAAGGTCGCCAGCCAGGCGGCCACCCTCGATCAACTCTCGCATGGTCGTGCGGTCGTTGCGGTCGGAAGTGGGGCGGTGGCGACTGGGCAGGGCCAGACCGGAGAGGCGCTGGATGTGCGGCGGCGCGCCGAAATGCTCGACGAGGGGATCGACCTGTTGCAGGGCTTTTGGCGCGGCGACCTCGCATTCTCCGGAGCGCACTACCAGACGCAACTGGCCGCGCGGGGAGATCTGGCGGAGGCGGGAGCCCCCGTGCAGGCCAACATCCCGCTGTGGGTTGTTGGCGTCTGGCCTCGGGAGCGCTCGCTGCAGCGGGCTTTGCGGTGCAGCGGGGTGATCCCCGAGCCCATGTCTGGGGATCTGACGCCCGCCACGATTGCGGAACTGCGCGAATGGTTGACCCGGCATGGCGCCGGTGGCGCCTTCGACATTGTCGTAGATGGTGAAACCCCGCTGGCGGTGGACGATGCGCGCGCTGCGGTAGCGCCGTGGGCGAACGCGGGCGCGACGTGGTGGCTGGAGACGCAGTGGGCCCCACCCCGCAACGCCCCGGGCATGCTGGCGGCGTTCCGCGCGCGCGTTGAGGCTGGACCCCCAGCAGAGCGATAGCACCCCGAGATCCTCCGGCGCCCGACCTGTTTCGTCTCGCCTTTGCGAGCACGATTCGGGATGCGTGGCCTTGCCGCCGGGCGTACGCTGGAGGCATGAGAAGGAGGCAAGCTGATGTCACTGACCATTGCTGATCACCCGCCGATGACCGCACTGCAGACCGACGACGAGCGTTGGCAGGCCGTGCTGGAGCGAGACCGCGCGCGGGACGGCGAGTTCGTGACCGCCGTGCTAACCACCGGCATTTACTGCCGGCCATCGTGCCCGGCCCGGCATCCGTTCCGTCAGAATGTGCGCTTCTACGATGACCCGCAGGGAGCCGAGCGCGCCGGGTTCCGGCCCTGCCTGCGCTGCCGGCCACGTGAGGTTAGCGCCCAGCGGCAGCTAGCGCAGGCCGCCCGCGAGTGGCTCGATGCGCACCCGGCGGAGCGCACGAATCTGACCGAGCTGGCTGAAGCGATGGGCGTGAGCACGTCGCACTTGCAGCGGACGTTCACGCGCGAGATCGGTGTGTCACCGCGGGCTTATCAGGCCTCCCTGCGCCTCGAGACGGCCAAGCGGCAACTCCGCGACGGGGCCGGGGTGACGCAGGCGCTGTACGACGCGGGGTATGGCTCCAGCAGCCGATTCTACGAGCAGGCAGGAGCCGAATTGGGCATGTTGCCTGCCAGCTACCGCAAGGGAGGCGCCGGAGTGACCATTGCGTATGTGATTGAGCCGATGGCCGGCGGGTCGCTCTTGCTGGCCGCCACGGACCGGGGTGTGTGCGCCGCCACGCTGGGCGACGATGTGGGGGAACTGGAAGCTGCCCTGCGCGCGGAGTTCCCGCTGGCGGAAATTCGTCGCGATGCTGGGAGTGAGCACCCGGTGCTCGCCGCGACGGTGGAGCAACTGCGGCGCGGCAGCGGGGCTGTCGCGCCGCTGGATGTCGCGGGAACGCCGTTCCAGCGGAATGTCTGGGCGGCGCTTCGGGCGATTCCGGCTGGCGATACCCGCAGCTACGGCGACGTGGCGGCGGCGCTGGGCCAACCGGGCGCGGTGCGCGCCGTGGCGAGCGCCTGCGCCGCGAACCCGGTAGCGGTGCTTATCCCCTGCCACCGTGTCGTGCGGGCCGATGGCGAGAGCGGCGGCTATCGCTGGGGCGCCGAGCGAAAGCGCGCGTTGCTGGCGGCAGAGCGGCGCAGCCGCATCCCTGCGTAGCGGTCATCCTGTCGACCAGTGAGTGGCAAACGAAACCGGGGGAGCCATTCGGCTCCCCCGGTTTACATCTGGAAGACTAGAAGGAGGACAGCGGCGCGTGCGGGGCGCTGTCCCGGCGGAAGCTCTCCGGCGGGCGGTTCCAGCCGAAGTGCTCGATCTCGTCGCCCTTGGCCGCCAGGAAGGCTGAGCCCGTTTCCGGGAAGACCGCGTAGACCGCCTCAACCGGAATCCACATCTCCTCGTTGGCCCCGAAGAGCCCACTGCCGTACAGCAGGCCGCGCCGGGTCTTGCCGTACTCGGACTCGCCCGGAAGCACGGCGATTACCTTGGCCAGCGGGCCATTCTGCGCGTAGAGCGTGTAGCCGGGGGCAATCTCCGACCACGTGCCGCGCGGGCCGCGCTGCGTGGCCTCGACATCCGTCGGCGGCGGCGCAACGGGCGTGAACATCGACTTCTCGCCGATGGCCACTTCGTGATCAAGGAACCCCGGCTCGGAGCGTGGCCGGGCCAGCACGGCCCCCACCAGCAGCACCAGCAGCGACAGCGCGAACGCCGCCATCAGATCCGGCCGCAGGAACTCCTCGCGCATGGTGGTGAGGTCCGGCGGCGCGTACTCGACGTGCAACGCTTCGGCGCTACCGCCCGGGTGCAGCGCGAGCAGCGTATTCCCGATAAACAGGATGATCGCGGCGACGACCGCCGCCACGAGCAGGAAGACAAACGCGGGCCGAAGAATTGCCCGTGCAAACCCCATTCCGCCGTTCTCCTCGTGCCTCAGTGCGCGGCGCCTGCGCGACCGCTTCCCCTTCCCAAATCCTGCCGCCAGTATACGGGTTTACGCGGCGTCATGAACGCCGAGGTTGCTCCAACGTGGGGAGCGGCTGATCCTCGTCCAGCATCCACTCCGAGCGGCGCAGCGCATCGCGCCGCGCCCGCACCTTGCGCAGCCGGCGGTAGAACAGGACTGGCCCCGCTGCCAACAGCAGCAAGGGTGGAAACCAATACCACAGTGTCGCCCCCAGAATGAGGCCTGATTCCCAGGTGCGCATGTACCAGAAAATGACAACCACGGTGGCAAGCTTGAAGATGAAGAGCGCCAGTAGAAACGCCCAGACGGCGCTTTCGGCCTCCAGCGTTTCTTCTGCTTCGCGATCAGGTCCCGGCAGCGGAATCATGGGCAACCTCGTGCAGCGCACAGGAGCGGCGCTTCGACGCTGTCGCAGGGTTCGTGCCGGATGGACCCGCTAGCCGGTGGCGGGCGCATCCGACTTCACCGGGGGAGGGACGACTGGCGCCGCAGCCCGGCGTTGGGCCTGCTCCTGGCGCTCTTCGCGGTTGGCCCACTGGAAAAAGGTGATGGTGATCAGCCCTAGGTATATCGTGGACACCCCAATCCACATCAGGAGGCCGGCCAGTTGCTGATCGTTCGTCATATCGAGGCCGAAAATGCGGGGCGCGGTGTCGTAGGGCGAGTACATACCCGGCTCTGAGAGCGTGATGAACGCGCCCACCGCGCTGCCTGGCAGCGTCATCGCGAAGAAATAGAGCGCTTGCAGCGGTGGAGAGAGGCGCGGCCACTGCGGCAACGGCCCGGCGATGGGCCACCAGGCGAGAATGGCGGTGCTGATGAACATCGCGTGCTCAAGGACGTGCAGCGGCTGCGAATTGAGCGCCGCGTCATAGAGCATCGGCATATGCCAGACCACGAGCGCCACATTGGCCAATGCGTACGCGACGACCGGCCGCGTCAACCAGTAGCCAAGCTGGTTTGTGATGCGGTTCCGGGTCAGGGGCTCCAGCATCCACGCAGGCGTTCCGATCAGCAGCAGGGGCGCGGCGACCAGGATCAGCAGCAAGTGCTGCACCATGTGGGCCAGCAGCAGATAGTGGTCTGACCAGTCATCCAACGGCGGGCCGAGCGCCACGAAGAGCGTGAGCAGCCCAATGATGAAGCAGCGCTTCTGTTTGCTGGTGGTGATGCGTTTCGGGTTGGCGTCGTCGCCTTGATCGCGGGTGAGGAAGAGGTAGCCGGCGAGCAGGGCCAGCAGGCCGATGGCGATGGTGGGTTCAATGTTCCAGTCGCTCCACAGCCACCCGGTGGGATCTGGGCCGCCGGCGTGCAGGAGGGGGGAGCGAAAGACCTGGAACACGGGGAATCCTTGCCAGACGCGAGCGGGAGGCCCTTGATGGACCTCCCGCGCCGGGCCGTTAGCTTGCGAAGGGCAGCACGAGCGGCTGCCAGGAGTGCGCCGTCACGAACATGGCGATCATGGCGAAGAAGATCGCCAGCGACAGCAAAAGGCCGGTCACGAACATGAAGCGGAAGAGGCGGCTGTCAAACTTCAGGTGCATGAAGTAGCCGACCACTGCCGCGAACTTGGCGACGGACAGCACCACGAGCACCGGCACCAGGAACCCCCGGAAGCTGGGCACGTAGTAGATGATGACTTCCACCAGCGTGATCACCGCCAGAATCGCGGCGATTTTCACGTACTCCGCTGGCGTTGTCTGGTGCTCCTCGTGGTGTCCGTGTGCTGGCGCGTGGCTGGCCATCGCTTCTCTCCCGTGAACGCACGAAACTGTCGTAACGGTCCTGACCTAGAACGGCAGGGCGTGCAGCACCTGCTGGCCCAGCTCCACCACACGGTTGAAGGCGTGAGCGGGGGCTTCCGGAGCGCCTTCCGGCGGGTTGCCGTAGGGCACCAGGTAGACCAGGGTGAAGATCACGATCCAGACGATGTCGACGAAGTGCCAGTAAAGGCCGGCAATTTCGACATCCATCGCCTTTTCGGATGGTAGGCCGCCGCGCAGGGAGACCACGAGCAGGGACAACAGCCAGATGACGCCGATGGTCACGTGCGCGCCGTGGAACCCGGTGAGCACGTAGAACGACGAGCCGAAGATGTTGCTGGAGAGCGTCAAGCCCTCGTGCGCAAACGTCGTGAACTCGAAGAACTGGCCACCCACGAAGATCGCGCCCAGCAGGGCCGTCGCCGAGATCCAGATGCGGAGACCACGGTGGTCGCCGCGCTGGATCGCCGCCAGCGCCAGCACCATCGTCAGCGAGGACATAAGGAGCACGAACGCGCTGACGGAGGTGTACGGGATATCGAAAATCTCGTTCGGGTAGGGGGGCATCCCCAGTTCGATGCTGCGATTGCGATACGTCATGTACGTGGCAATCAGCGAGCCAAAGAACATGCAGTCCGAGGTCAGGAAGAGCCACATCAGCATCTTGCGGCTGTTGACGCCGGCGCTGGGCGCCGGATGATCAGCGTGATCATGTCCGTCGTGGCTGTCATGGCCCGCGCCGTGCGCGGTCACCACTTCAATCGCGGTCGCCAACGTTGCTGCTCCTTCAGACCGATGTCGATCCGGCGCCACCCAGGTGGTCGTGCCGGTCCGGGGCGCGGGGCACGTGCCCCGCGCGTTGCGTCCTGACGTTTATCCGGCGGGCTCGAACGACCAGCCGTAGATCGCGGTCACCAGCAGCAGGAAGCCACCGGCTGAGAGAACGGGGAGACCGAAGAACCCAAGCTGGATATGCGGGTTGTTGAGCAGAATGCCCAGCGCCATGAAGAGCAAGCCGATGGCGCACAGCAGTGGGTAGTAGGACGGGTTTGGCAGGTGGATGTGGCCCACTTCGGCTTGCGCCTCCGCAACCGCCACGCCCACCGGCGAGTTCGTCGGCAACTGATCGATCTCGACAATCGCGTCCGCCACGGCCTCGCGGTGCGCCGGCGCGGTGTCGTACTTGTCGTGCCACAGCTGGTCGCGGTGGGTCACGATCGGGGTGATGCGGAAGTTGTAGACCGGTGGCGGCGAGGGGATTGCCCACTCAAGCGTCGCGGCGTCCCACGGGTTGGCGTCCACCGTCTGCTTGCTGCGCGCCGTCTTCTGGACGTTCAGCAGGAAGACCAGGACCGAGAGGGCGATACACAGGGCGCCGATGGTGGAGGTCGCGTTCCAGAACCACCAGCCGCTCTCGAAGCTGTAGCTCTGGTAGCGGCGCGGCATACCGGCCAGCCCCAGGAAGTGCATGGGGAAGAAGGTCAGGTTGAAGCCCAGGAACGTCAGCCAGAAGTGCATCTTGCCGAGGCGCTCATCCAGCAGCTTCCCGAACAGTTTCGGCCAGTAGAAGTACATGCCGCCCAGCAGGGCGAAGATGCTGCCGCCGAAGAGCACGTAGTGGAAGTGGGCAACCACGAAGTAGCTGTCGTTGTGCTGCGTATCGACCGGGGCAACGGCGTGCATGACGCCAGAGAGGCCGCCGATGACGAACTGGGAGACGAGACCGACCGCGAAGAGCATGGCGGTCGTGAAGGTCAGGGAGCCGCCCCACATGGTGGCGGTCCAGTTCAGGATCTTCACGCCGGTCGGGATGGCGATCAGCATGGTGGCGGCGGAGAAGGCGGCCACCGGGGTGGGGCCGAGGCCCGTGGTGAACATGTGGTGCACCCACACGCCGAAGCCCAGGAAGGCGATGGCGGCGGTGGCGTAGACCATCACGGCGTAGCCGAAGAGCGGCTTGCGCGAGAAGATCGGGATGATTTCGGAGACGAGGCCGAAGGCCGGGAGGATCAGGATATAAACCTCGGGGTGACCGAAGATCCAGAAGAGGTGCTGCCAGAGCATCGGGTCGCCGCCGGCGGTGATGAGCTGGCCATCCTGAATGGCGAAGGCGCTGAAGAAGTGAGTGCCCCCGAGGCGGTCAAAGGCGACGAAGAAGAGGCCGATGGTGATGGCCGGGAAGGCCATGATGATCAGGATGGAGACGATCAGGGTCGACCAGCAGAAGATCGGCATGCGCATCATGGTCATGCCGGGGGCGCGCAGGTTCAGGATGGTGACGATGAAGTTGAACGCGCCCGCCATGGAGGCGATGCCCAGGATCTGCAGGCCGAGCACCCAGAAGTCGATCTGGTGACCGGAGAAGAGGCGGGAGGTCAGCGGCGAGTAGCCGTACCAGCCCTGATCCGGCACTTTGTCCGCCAGGGGAATGCCCTGCAGGAAGGAGAGCGGGCCGGAAAGCGCCGGGTTGCCGAAGATGTTCATCAGGGCCACGTTGCCCATGTGAACGAAGATGCCCGGCAGGGCCGCCAGCACCGGCAGGTTCAGCACGATGGCGCCGGCGATGAAGGTCCAGTACGAAAAGCCGTTTAATCTGGGAAAGGCGACGTCTCTGGCGCCGATCTGGAGCGGTACGAGCAGGTTGAAGAAGGCCACGCTGAGCGGCATGACCACCAGGAAGACCATGGTGGTGCCGTGCATGGTGAACAGCTCGTTGTAGCGCTGGGCGTCCAGCACGTCATTCTGCGGGCGCGCCAGTTGGATGCGGATCAGGAGAGCTTCCAGGCCGCCCACCAGGAAGAAGATGAATGAGGTCACGCCGTAGAGCTTGGCGATCTGCTTGTGATCGACCGTGGTCATCCAGCTCCACAAGCCACCGGAAGCCTCTTTCGGCTTGGTGAGCGTGGGAGCCTGAATGTGTGGCTGCGCAATTGATGCCATTGCCTGACTCCTGATCGTTCCCGAAACTCGTTCGCTGGCGGGCCCTGCGAGGGCGCCCGCCCATCACCTTGCCAGCCTGTTAGCTGCTCACTGGGCTCGCCACGGGCGAGGCGACTGGCGAGGCCGCCGGAGCCAGTGACGGCTCCTCACGCTCCACCGCCGGCGGCAGCTCGCTACCGATGGGCAGATTCGCGTCCGGGCACCCGCCCGCCGGTTTGAGGCTGCTCAGGAACTCCACGACCTGCGCGATCTGCTCGTCTGTCATGCCCTGCTTGTAGTAGTTGGGCATGTAGACGCCTTCCTTGACCTCGTCCGTGTGCTTGAGCCACGTAGTCAGGTTTTCCGGCGTGTTTTCCAGGATGCCCGCGCCGATGGTGTCGCGGCAGGCCAGCATCGTCAGATTCGGGCCAGGCCCAGGCACGATCTCGTTCGTTTCCGGATCGCGGTACCCGGAGAGGTACGGCATCCCTTGCCCGGCAACGACGGCGTTGGTGCCGTTCACGCGGTGGCAGGCCAGGCAGGCGCCAAACGCGGCCGGGGCCTCGATGACGTCAGCGGTCTCCGGGTTGCCATCCACCGCCGGCGGTGTGCGCCAGGCCGCCACCCAGGCGTCGAAGTTCTCCTGCGGCACCACCTTGACCTTGAAGCGCATCCAGGCGTGGGCGCCGCCGCAGAACTCGGCGCACTCGCCGAAGTAGTCACCCACCTTGTCGGCGGTGAACTGCAGCTTGTTGTTGTGACCCGGCATCACGTCCAGCTTGCCGCTGAGTTGCGGCACCCAGAACGAGTGGATCACGTTGTTGCTCTGCAGGTTGACCACCACGTCCGCGCCGACCGGCACCACTAGTTCGTTAGCGGTCACCAGCGGGCCAGCCGCGGCGTCATTCGGGTTGGCGGCAATGTCGGGGTAGGCGATCTCCCACCACCACTGCTTGCCGATGACATCGACCTGGAAGCCCTCTTCGGTCTGCGCGGCCTGCGCGTGCTCGAAGATGACCTTCACGGTCGGAATGAACAGCGCCAGCAGGATCAACGCTGGCACCACAGTCCAGGCGATTTCCAGCACCTTGGAGCCGTGCACCTGCTCCGGCCGCGCGTTGCCGCGCTTCCGGAAGCGGATCGTCGTGTAGGCGATGGCAAGTTGCACCGCCACGAAGACGATCAGGGCTGCCCAGAAGATGATCTGGTACAACCACTGGATCTGCCCTGTCTTGACGTTCTGGGGCGAAATCGTCGAGTACGGTTGATTGACTTCAGCTTGACAGCCAGCCAACAACACGACGACGCCGACCAGCGCCAGCATCGGGACGAAACGCGACCAGCGCCCGCCTCGCGATGTCCCACCGTTCTCCTGGCGCGGACCGAACCTGCTCATTCCCGCTCCCTGTCATCCCCTGATCACGCCGGCTGCACACGCCTCCCGTCCTCCCCAGGCACGGGACACAGCAACCGACAGCGGAACACTAACCAAGCCCGGCTATGGGGTCAACCCCCGTCGCCGTCACTCAGGGCTGCAACATCTCCTCAACGGTCACAAAGGTGTACCCATTGTCCCGGAAGAACTGAATCAGCCCCGGAAGTGCCTCGAAATCTCCTGCGGCCGCAGCGCCTACGTGCAGGAGCAGAATCTCGTCCTCGGCGATGTTGGTGGTGCAGTAGTCAATGATCTCCTGCGACCCCCAGCCCGCCCAGCCGTGCGTATCGCACGTCCACCAGATGCTCAGATAGTACCCATTGTCGTACAAGTAGCCGAGCGATGTTGCATCGTAGTCCCCGTACGGTGGTCGGAAGTAGGGGCGCATCTCGTACCCGGTGAGGCTGCGGACCAGATCTTCGGTGCTGGACAGCTCTTGCGTGACCTCTTCGGGTGTCATTGGGGGCAGGCCGGTGTTGGCGCCGGTCAGCGAGGCGTGGTCCCACGTGTGGTTGATCAGCTGGTGGCCCTCGTTGACCATCCGCTGCACCAGTTCAGGGTTCGCTTCCGCCCACATGCCGGTCATGCCAAACGTGGCGTGGATACCCTGATCGCGCAGGTAGTCCAGAATCTCGGCGGCGTAGCCGGTGTCGGCGCCCGCATCGAAGGTCAGGGCAATCTCGGGCCGGCCATTCGTGCCACCCTCGATGATCTCGCTCATGCCGCTGCCGTCTTCACCCGGCGCGGCTGGGCGGGAACCATCGCTGGCGGCGGGCTCGACAGGCGCGGCAACTTCAGCCGGCGCCGCAGCGTCCTCCGGGGCGGCGTCAACTGGCGCCGTGTCCGCCGGGATCGCGTCGGTTTGCGTCACCACGTCGGGCGGGGGCGCGGAGTCATCGGCTGGAGCGGTGTCCGCCGGCAAGGCCTCGGTCTGGGTGGTGACATCCGGCTGGGGAGCGGGTTCGGTGGCCGGCTCCTCGGATTGCGCGGCTGCCTCCGTCACCGTCGGCACGTCCTGCGCGAACGCCAGCGAGGCGGGCGGATCGCTAACGGTGGTTGGCGCAGGGCTTTCTGGCGCGGCAACGGCAACAGTCGGCTGGGGCAGAGCGGCGTCGGGCGCGGCGAGGACGGCGGCCGGGGTCTGCACCGCCGGCTGCACGACCGCCGGAGACCCGGCGGCGCACCCGCTCGCCAGCAGCACTGCGGAAACCGCAAGCGCTGCAAAGCCGTTTCGCCAGTCTCGTTTCATCAAATCAGCCAAAACAGCCCCGAACGTACAGGCATTGTGCCCTGAGTGTAACACCGGCCGCCGGTATGGCGGTGGATTCCGCAGCTACCAGATGCCGAGTTCGTCGCGGGCTTCCTCGCTCATCATGTCCGGCGACCACGCCGGACTCCAGACCAGCTTGACATCGACCTCGCCCAGATTCGGCAGGTCGCTCATCGCGTTGGTCACTTCCTGCACGATCACCGGGCCCAGCGGGCAGCCCAGCGAGGTCAGGGTCATGGTCACCAGCACGTCGTTCGCATCGGAGACATCGACGTCGTAGACCAGCCCGAGATCGACAATGTTGATGCCGATCTCCGGGTCAAACACGTTCTTCAGGTTTTCGCGCGCCGTTTCAGACGTGAAGTCAGCCATAGTTCTGTTGTTCCTCTCATCGGTCGGCGCGGCGCATCGGGACGAGTGCGCGCCGGCCTCGCCCAGTGTACCCGCTGCCTCCGGCCAGAGTGCTACGATATGTGCGTTATGGCGCACATGTCCGAACGCTTACAACCTGCCGAACCCATCGACGACTGCGAGGTCGCCTGCATTCACCCGCCCGCCGTCTTCGCGGCGCGCGCGGCGCTGGCGGCGCTGCCGCCGCCCGTCGAGGTCGCGGCGCTCTTCGCGCTGCTGGCGGACCCGACGCGGCTGCGCATCGTGGCGGCGCTGGCCGCCGGCGAACTCTGCGTCTGCGATCTGGCGGTGGCGACTGGCATCAACCGCACGCGCGTCTCCCACCAGTTGCGGACGCTGCGCGAGGGGCGGCTGGTGCGCTCTCGCCGTGAGGGGCGCGTCATCTTCTACGCGCTGGACGATGACCACGTGCATGAATTGCTGGCGATGGGAATTGCCCACGCCCGGGAAGGTCTGGAAGGCAGGGACTAGATGCCCGACACGCTGGCCGACAACCCGGTGGCATTCGCGGAGCTGACGCTACCGGTCAAGGGTCTCGATTGCGCCATGTGCGCAGAATCGCTGGCGGCGGACCTGCGGAAGACGCCGGGCGTGCAGTCTGCGGCGGTGAACTTCGGCGCCGGCACGGCGAAAATTGCCTACGATGCCAGCCTGACTGACCGCACGCTCGTCATCGAACGCATCACCGTGCATGGCTACGGCGTGCCGTTGACGGAGGTTGCGGCGCTGAAGTTCCGCGTGCGCGGCATGGATTGCGCCGATTGCGCGCAAACGTTGCAGCGTGCGGTGGCCGCGCTGCCCGGTGTGGAGGAAGCGCAGGTCAATTTCGGCGCGGCCACCATGCTGGTCACCCCGGCGGCGACCCGCCCGGTCGCCGCCGCCGATGTCGCGGCCACGGCGGAGCGCGCCGGGTACGCGGCCACGTTGGAAGCCAGCGCCGGCCTTGTGCCGGAAGTGGCCACCGCGTGGTGGCGCGATGCCCGGCTGCGCTGGGTGCTGGTGGCGGCGGCCTGCTGGGTCGCCGGCATGGGCCTTTCGCTGGCGCACGCGAGTGAGCTGGCCGCCGATCTCTTCTTCGGCTCCGCCATTCTTCTCGCCGGGTGGCCATTCGCCCGCGCTGCGCTGCAATCCCTGCGGGCGCGGCGGCTGGACATGAACGTCCTGATGACCGTCTCCGCCGTCGGCGCGGCCCTGCTGGGCGAGTGGGGCGAGGGCGCGGCGGTAATCGTACTCTTCGCGCTGGGCGGCGCGCTGCAGGAGCGCACGCTGGAGCGCACGCGCGGCGCCATCCGCAGCCTGATGGCGCTGTCGCCCGCAACGGCCTCCCGTATCGACGAATCGGGCCGCGAAACGACGGTCCCAGTGGCGGAACTGCGCGTGGGCGATATCGTTCGCGTGCGGCCCGGCGAGCGTCTGCCGGCGGACGGCGTGGTCACCGAGGGCATCACCGCCATCGACCAGAGCCCGATCACCGGCGAATCGATCCCGGTGGACAAGGCGCCCGGCGACGACGTGTTTGCGGGCACGGTGAACGGCTCCGGGGCCATTCTGTTGCGCGTGACCCGAGCAGCCTCCGATTCCACGCTGGCGCGCATCATCGCGCTGGTGGAGGAGGCGCAGGGCAGCAAGGCCCCCGCGCAGCAACTGGTGGACCGCTTCGCCGCCATCTACACCCCGCTGGTGATCGTGGGCGCCGTGCTGCTCGCCGCGGCAGGCAGTTGGATCACGCACGATTCCGCAACGTGGGTGTACCGCGCGCTGGCGCTGCTGGTGATCGCCTGCCCCTGCGCGCTCATTATCTCCACGCCGGTGTCCATCGTCTCCGCCATCGGCGCGGCTACGAACCGGGGCATCCTCATCAAGGGCGGCGCCGCGCTGGAGGCGGCGGGGCACGCGCAGGTAGTGGCGCTGGACAAGACCGGCACGCTCACCGCGGGCCGCCCGGCGGTCTCCGCCGTCGTCCCACTGGGCGGGCTTCCCGAAGCCGATCTGTTGGCGATGACCGCTGCCGTCGAGGCGCTGTCGGAGCACCCGCTGGCTCGCGCCGTCGTCGCCCACGTTGAGCGCGCCGGTGTCGCGGTTCCGGCGGCGACGGGCTTTCAGGCGATGCCCGGCAAGGGCGCCCGCGCGACGGTGTCCGGCGCGGAGATCGTGGTCGGCAGCATGCGGCTGGCGAAGGAGATGGATCTCGCGGGCGAGGCCGGGCAGCCATCGCAGTTGCTGGCGGAAATGCAGCGGCTGGCGGCGAGTGGCGCGACGCCGCTCTTCGTGGCCGGCAACGCGGGCGCTGGCTGGCGCGCCATGGGCGTGATTGCGCTCGCCGACGAGTTGCGCCCGCACGCCGCCGCCGCGATCCAGCGGCTGCGCGACGCTGGCATCGCGCGCGTCGTGGTGCTGACCGGGGACACCCGCGCCAGCGGCGAAGCAGTCGCGGCGGCGGCCGGCGCGGACGAGGTGCTGGCGGAACTCCTGCCCGAGGACAAGGCGGCCGCTATTGCATCGTTGCGTGAGCGCTACGGCCCGGTGGTGATGGTGGGCGACGGCGTGAACGACGCGCCGGCGTTGGCGGCAGCGGATGTCGGGGTGGCGATGGGCGCCGCCGGCACGGACGTGGCGCTGGAGACCGCTGATATCGCGCTCATGGGCGACGACCTGAACGGCCTCGCCGAAGCGCTGCTGCTCTCGCGCGCCACGAACCGCGCCATCCGCCAGAACGTGACCTTCTCGTTCGTCATCAAGGTGCTGGCGCTGGTGCTGGCCGCTTTCGGGTTCGTGAGCCTCTGGATCGCCGTCGTCGCCGATGTCGGCGCGTCGCTGGCGGTCACCGCGAACGGCCTGCGCCTGAGCCGGGCGCGCCGAGAGTGACGACCGGCAATGTTGCGCCTGCCCGGCTGCCGGGCAGGCGCATGGAGTGCTATGCGAACGGCTCTCCCGTGATCTGCTCAACGATTAAGGCGACGGCGGCACGGACGCTGGGGAGCCCAAAGCCAACTTCCAACGAGTCGTAGGGGTAGAGCTGATTGTTCTGGCCAGCAACGGTTAGCGCGACCGTGGGGGTGTTGGCCACGAAGGCATCCACTTCCTGCTGGGTCCCATTCACGAAGAGATAGTCGGCATCGATCTCATTCATCCGCTCAACGGACACTTCGACGGCCACATGCTGTCGCTCGTCTTCGTCGGCGATGCGTTCAACGAAGCTCGAAGGCGTGATCCCCAGTTCCCGATGCAGCTGGTAGGGACCGTACGCCAGCGCGAATACCCCGCCGTTGGCGAGGTAGTACGAGGGATAGGCGTAGAGATTCTGCTCGTACGGATAGACGGTGATGGCCTTCTTGCCGACGATCGCGGGGGCGAGCGTCTGCTTTGCACGCTCGATGAACGCGTCATGCTCCGCGATCAAGTCCACCGCGACGGATTCCCGGTCGAACAGCGCGCCGAAATCTCGCACGGCCGCCCGCGGCACGTCTGTCGCGGAGGTCAGGCCCCGGATCGTGGGAGCGATCTCGGAGAGGGCAGAGATATCCTCCGTCCACAATGGACTGGCGAGGATGAGATCCGGCTTCAGCAGCACGATCTGCTCAAGGTCCAATTCGTCGATGAACAGCAACTCGACGTGCTCAAGCGCTGCGTGCAGGTCATCGGTGAGGTCGCCGGCGCGCGAGAGCTCCGGGGGGCGATACCCGACACCGACCAGACGTTCAGCAAGTCCCAACTCGAAGAGCGCAACGTATTCCCAGCCCAGTGAGACAACCCGCTGTGGATGCGCCGGGATGGTGATGAGGCCGTCGATGGTTTCGACCGTTATCTCCTCCTCAGTGCGATCCATGATCGTGAAGAGCGCGGGTTCGGGGTCGTACGCTGGAGGCGTCCAGACATAATCGTCAACAGCGTCGGTCACAGGCGTGGCCTGCTGCGCGCTGATGGTGCGTATCGGATAAAGGCCCAGCATTGCGCCGATGGCCAATACGCCGCCGATGAAGCGGCGACGATTGGCGTTCACGGTCGAGACTGCACGGTGGGCGATGCCTGTGGAGTCCGCCCTATCCGTGGACGGATCGTCCGGCAGGATGTGTGGCGCGGCTTGATCACGTGGTGGCAGTGATGTCATTGCGCGTGTTGTCCTCCTGTGGAGCCATTCGGGAGACGGTCACGTGTCGGCGCCGCCTCCAGAAGAGCCGGTCGTCTCACATCAGGTGCGTAGCGCACGAAGTATATCCGACAATAGTAGTCGGAATTGCCTTCGGCGCGCTGACCAGTGGACCTGAGTGGTGATGGGCGTGGTTGACCGCAGCGCCAGAAGGAGGCTGCTCTGGGGCAAACCACCACGCCGTAGCCAGTTCGCAGCAAGCGTTCTCGACCAACGAGAGCAGCGATGCGCGAACGCCGCGTCAGGCGGGCGGACCTTCGCAGCCGACACCGTCGTGATTGCCGTCGAAGCCGTGGGGGTCGGGCGGCAGCACGCGGATGTGGTCGTAGGGGATGTCCCGGCAGGAGAGATCTGGCGGATACGGAGGGATGCAGACATCCGGGTAGGAGGGGTCACAGCCCGGCGCGGCGTCGCCAGAGGGAACGATGGCCGTTGGCGCGGCGGCCGGGGCAAGTGGCGCGCTGGAGCCCGCCGGGACGGTGGGCAGGCGCGTCAGGCCCGACGTATTGCCGCTGCCCGATGATTGCGCTTGCGCCGGCATGTCGCAGGCGCTCCACAGGCCAAGCTGATACTCCTGCGCGAAGGTCTCGGCGTCGAGGAGTTGCGGCAGATACAGGTCGTTCGGGGTGTTGCGGTAGCGCTCGGCGAACCCGGCGCGCAGCAGCGCCTCGTTCAGCAGGTAGACCTCGCCGGTCCCGAGATCGGCCCACACCCAGCGCAGCAACCGCCCGTACTGGTCGCGGTCCTCCACATCCTGCTCGATCCACAGGTCACCGCCAACGGCCATCAGCGCCTTCATGAAGCGGGAGGCCTCCGGCCCGTAGCACTCTTCCTGCCGGTAGCCGCCGCTCACCTCATGCGTGTCGATGCCGACCAGCCGCACGCGTTCAGCGCGATTGTCCACCCACACCTCGATGGTGTCGCCGTCGTTCACGCCGATCAGCTCGACCGGGGTGGCGTCCGCCGGCACGGTGTCGGTCCACAGCGCCGGGGCGATGCCATTGGGCAATTCCTCGCAGGCCAGCCCGTCGCGGTCCGGGTCGAGGCCGCTGGCCGCTCCCGGGTTCTCGTCGAAGATCGTTTGCGCCCAGACCCAGCTGTTGAAGGCATCGCAGCTCGCCTGCGCGCGCGTGGCGGCGGGAGGTTGCGAGGCAAGCGAGCAGGCGGCGAGCGCCAACGCGGCGGAAATCGTCAGCAGCGCCCGTGCGCCGGAGAGCATCGAGCGGATCATGGAGCCCCTTCGCGTTCCAGATCGTGCAACGACCATAACTGCGCCAGCCAGTCTGGCACGGTGGCATCCGGGCGGAGGTCATCGCGCGGGGTGTAGCCCTTGATATCGAGGATCGGCGTCCCCGGCCACGCGTCGATGCCCGTCACCCAGAGCGTGGCGCCCTCGCGCCGGAGGAGGCGCGGAGTGTGCAGGCCGATGGGGTTGGGACGTTGCGGCGTGCGCGTTGCGAAGGCGCCCACGTCGGGCATCTCCGGGCGGCCTTCCGGACGCACGGTCTTCGCGCGGCGGGCCCGCCGCGCCTCCTGCAGCCAGCAGGTGACCATCAG
>JASGGF010000006.1:0-35442 GCA_047605145.1 Thermomicrobiales bacterium
CCGCGGCGTCTTCATGACGCCCGGCCGCGAGGAGGAGTGGACCCTCTCCGTCGCCCACACCATCGACGACGCCAACGTCTACCTCGCCGCCTTCGAGGAACTGGCCCACGACCTGACGGCGTAGGCTGCCCCGGAAAGCCCCTCTCCCGCGCATCGGCTGACTGGGATAGTTGGGATACACGCTGAGCTGGCGGCGACGGCCCTCACCCCCAATCCCTCTCCCGATGCGCGGGAGAGGGGAGCCGGTCGGTTCCGTTGAGATGGAACTCTGGCGTCACGACGCCGCATCTGGCGCGACTCTCCGGGTCAGGAGCCCCTCTCCCGCGCATCGGGAGAGGGGTTGGGGTGAGGGCTTCTCGGCGTCACCAAGCCCCATAATCCGTCTCCCTACCCCAGTCAGCCGCGCATCAGAAGAGGGTTTAGGACGAGGGCTCTTCCACCAACCCGCAACCTGAATCGAGGTCCGCTCCATGATTCTCGACCTCACCCAACCCCTCGACGACCACACCCCGTTCTTCCCCGGCGACACCCGTTTCAACCGCCAACCCCTGCCCGACCAACACCCGTGGCAGGTCTCCACTGTCGCCATGAGCTCGCACAGCGGCACCCACCTCGACGCCCCGCTGCACCGCATCCCCGGCGCCCTCGCCATCGACGACCTGCGTTTGGAGCGCTTGATCGGCTCCGGCGTCGTCCTCGACGCCACCGGTTACCCCGATAACACCCCGATCCCCGCCACCCTGCTGGATAACCTGACGGACACGCCGACGCCCGGCTGGTTCGCGCTTATCCGCACCGGCTGGGACCGCTATTGGCGCGAGGAGCGCTACTTCCGGCACCCCTACCTGTCGCCAGAACTGGCCGAGCGCCTTGTCGCCGCTGGCTGCGGCCTCGTGGCCATCGACGCGCTCAGCGTGGACTCCACCGCCGATGACGGCGATGCCGCCCACGTCGCGCTGCTCGGGCAAAACGTGCTCATCGCCGAGAACCTGCGCGGCCTCGACCAGCTCCAGCCCGGCCAGCCCTACATCGTCAGCGTGCTGCCCCTGCGCATGTCCGGCTCCGACGGCTCCCCCATCCGCTGCATAGCGTGGGACCCCGGCGCCGTCTGAGCGGAACACGACAACATCTGACACAACCCGCCACCCATCAGTCCGCCCTCTGCCCGCAACCGGGACTTCTGGCGCACCCGGAGGATTGAGCCGGAATTGCCCCGTGGAATAGCGTACGGACATGCTGATATGCGTTGGAGGGCGCATCTTGGCTGGCCTGTTGGCGACAGGCAGACCCCGCCCTCTGCCGCTGGCGTCCGCAACGCTCGTGGCGCGCCAGTGCTGTCCCTCCGTTGCTCTGGGAGGGCTTGCCCGTGTTCGAAAATCGTCGCTCTCTGTTGCCACCGCATCGGCGCTGGCAGGTTCTGGCGGGCGCCGTCAGCGCTCTGCTGCTGGCGCCTGGCGCGTCTGCCGCCGTGTTGTCGCCGACGACATCACCTCACGCCGCGCCTTTGGCGGCGCTCGCATCGGCTGATGCGTGCCTCGACTCCGAAGAGATCGCCTTCCTCGGCCTGATCAACGATCACCGGGCCATGTCCGGCCTCGCGCCGCTCTCGGTGTCGTCGTCCCTTTCCGCCGCCTCGGCGTACCACAGCATCGACATGGCGGAGAGCGGCTACCTCGCCCACACCATGCTCGATGGCACCACCGTCCAGCAGAACATGATGAACTTCGGCTATCAGGGCGGGGCCTACGGCGAGAACATCGCCGCCGGCACTGACACCGCCGCCGAAGCGATGAACATCTGGCGCAACAGCCCCGATCACAACGCCAACATGCTGAACGGCACGTTTGGCGCTATTGGCATCGGCCGCGCCTACGACGACTCCTCGCAGCACGGCTGGTACTGGACCACCATCTTCGGTGACGTCAATGACGGCCCCGGCTGGATCTGCGGCGAGGCTCCGCCAGAAAGCCGCACCGCCACGCTCTACCAGTCGGTCGATTCCGGCACAGCCACCAGCGATGTCAATCTTCGCTCTGGCCCCGGTGACACCTTCCAGCTCGTCGCCACCCTGCCGCCCAGCACGCCCATGACCATCACCGGCGACGAGATCCTCGGCTACCTGCCGGTCAAGGTGGACGGCAAGTTCGGCTGGGTCGGAGCAGACTGGATGTCGCGCGGGCCGGTGGACATGCAGCAGCAGGCCGCGCAGGCGCAGTTGCCCTCAACGGCGCCTGCCGGCAGCGCCACCGTGCTCCAACCTGTGGGCCTGCTGAGCGCGCCGGATGAGGCATCCGGGGCCATCTCCTCGCTGCCTGCCGTCTCGGTCGTTCAGCTCACCGGGCAGGCGCAGGATGGCTACCTGCAGGTCACCTACGACGGTCAGACTGGCTGGGCCGATGCCGCCTACCTGCAGATCGCGGATGCCTCCGGCGCCACGCAGCAGCTGCAGGCCGCTGATCCCGCTGCGCAACCCCAGACCACCACGACGGACACCGCGCAGGCCCCCGCCGCGCCCATTACCGGCGAGCAGGCGCTTACCACCTCCAACGTCAATCTGCGCTCTCAGCCGAACGCCAGCGCCATGGTGCTGGATGTCATCCCGGCGGGCAGCGATGTCGCCCTGACCGGCTCCCGCGCCAACGGCTATGTCAACGTCCGGGTGGATGGCAAGGCCGGCTGGATCGACGAGGCCTACCTCCAGTGATTCGCGTCCTCCTGAACCGCGAGCGGGCCGCTGTCTTCCCACAGCGGCCCGTTTGCCTTGGCGCGGATTCTGCGCTCTGAACCATTGTGTCGAACGAGGCAAGTAGCAGGTGGACGCCACCGCGACCTACCGGTGATGTCCTGAGCTTGTCGAAGGACCTCGCCGCCGGCCAACACTTCCCGCAACGTACCAACCAAGTTCGCCAGAGGCTCACATTATGCACACCATCGCCCGTCCAGCTTCCGCGCCCGAGCTTCCCGATTCGCTCGCCGCCACGGTGGCCGGGCTCGCGGCAGGCGTCGCCTTCCTCGCCGTGCTGGAAGCCGATCTCCGCCTGACCGGGCGCAACGTGGACGACCTCATCATCCTTGGCCGGCCAATGGTGAAAGACCCGGCGTACGCCCGCCGCGCCGGCGTTGTGATCCACCTTGCGAACTCGGTGGCGCTCGCCCAGCTCTACCGTTTGGCGGAGCCGCACCTGCCGGGCGCGCCGTGGCTGAAGGGCGTCATCTTCGCGAACGTCGAGAACCTGATCCTCTACCCGTTTACCGCCCTTGAGGATCTGCACCCCGCCGTGCGCGACGGGCAGGTGGACCGCTACTACAACTGGCCCGCCTTCTGGCAGTCCGTCCCCCGCCACATCGCCTACGGCGCGGTGCTCGGCGCGGCCTACGCGCGCCTCCGCCGCTAGCGCCCGGCCCCGATCACCGCTGCTGCCGCTTCGGCCGCCGCCTGCCCGGTCTGCCATGCACCGTGGCACGTGGAGAAGAACTCCGGCGAGGTCGCCTCGCCCGCGAAGAACAGCCGATCCCCGACTGGCTTGCCCAGATCGGCGCGCTTGTTCGCCAGTCCCGGCAGCGCCGCCGCGTAACCGCCCCGGATGTACCGCTCGCTCTGCCACCGCGAGACCGCCGCCGCCGTGATCGCCCCACGCGCCGCGCTGCCCAGCACCGTGGTCATCGCTTCCGTCCCGAACTCGATCATCGCCGCCTCGCCAGCCAACTCCAGATCGGCGCAGAGCGGCCCGCCCACGTAGCCATCCACCAGATTGCGCCCATACGGGCGAAATCGCAGGTTGATCATGTTTCCGCTGCCAACCGGCACGCCAACACTGTGCGTGGGCACATCGGCCAGCGCGTCCTCACGGAGCTGCAGCGCGATCTTGTTGGCGTAGCCAAGCGGCGCCGCGTGCAACGCCTCCAGCTTCCACGTTGGCAGCACCGGGTCGAAGTCGATCAACCCGGAGACCAGCGCGTTCGTGGACGCCGTCACGATCACGGCCCCGGCCTCCACCTCGCCGTGTGCGGTCGTCACCCGGAACCCGCCCGGCTGCTCCGCGATCCGCGTCACTGGTGTGTTGAGGCGCACCAGCGGCAGAATCGGTTCCGCCAGCCGTTGCACCAGCGCGCCGTAGCCATCGATCACCGGCCAGTTCTCGTCGGTGTCGCGATAGCGCGCCGCGTCGAGTGTGGAAACAGCGGTCGGATCGGCGCCCCACTCCGCGTTCAGCACCCAGCGGAACGCTTCCGCTGCCGGCCCGGTCACGTCCACGACCGACGCCGCCGGGACATCCTGACCGGCTCGTCCGGCCGCGATCATCGCGCCGTACGCGCGCTCCAGCCCGGCGTCGATCTCCGCTTCCTCCGCCTCGGTGGAACGGCGGCCATCCAGCCACGTGTACCCCGGCCCGCGCGTGGTGGAGTACGCAAAGCCGAGCGCGTCCGCCTGCTCCCGTAGTGGGTTGACGCTGCCGGAGTGCAGCCAGTGGCAACCGGCGTCCCATGCGAACCCAAACGGCTCGTAGCGGGTGAAGGCCCGCCCGCCGGGCCGCGCGTTCGCCTCGAACACCACCGCCTGCAGGCCCAGTTCCGTTGCCCGCCGCGCTGCCGCTAACCCGGCGGCGCCGGCGCCCACAATGACCAGATCAGCCTGTGACACGTGCGTTTCTCCTGATGGCCGCAGACTACCCCTGCGCAGTCGCGGCGTCGGCGACCTTCAGCGCCCGGCTGCCCCGCTTCGGGACCTTGCGCTCTATTGTGCCCGTGATCCGCTCGAACCCGATGCCCATTGGCCGGGCCAGCGCGAACGCCACCGCCTTGCCGCGCTCCGGCAGCGCGTGGTGCTCCGTCTCCACCCACACCTCCGGCAGATCGGACGCGTGGACAAACACGCGCTCCGCCAGCAGATCGCCCGGCTGTGGCGGCTCGTCCAGCACGCGAGCGGCGGCGAGATACACGCGAACCGTCATGGCGCAACCTCCCCACACAACCCCGATTCCCATAACGTGATGGTACTTGCACGGCGCCGGGCGCTACCGGCATCCTCCGCAGCATCATCGACGAATCGTTTGGGCAAGGAGCAACACGGTGACGAACAGCGCGGCGCATCCATGGGTGCAGGGGTTTCAGGACCGGGTCGGGTGGGGTCTGCAGGCCTTTGCGTTGCCGGACGACCCGAACCCGGCGGCGGGCATTCTCGCCGCTGGCCGCCGCGCCGACGAGCTGGGGCTGGACGCCTTCTTCATCGGCGATCACCCCGCCTACGCGCCAGACGCGTGGCTCCACCTCGGCGTGTTGGCCGTGCAGACCGCGCGCATCCGGCTCGGTTCGGTCGTGCTGTGCGCCGGGTACCGCCCGCCGGTCCTGAACGCGCGCCTCGCCGCCGATCTGGACCACCTCTCCGGGGGCCGCGTCATTCTCGGGCTCGGCCACGGCTGGAACGCCGCCGAGTTCGCGCAGCTCGGCCTCCCCTTCCCCGGCGTGCCCGCGCGGCAGGAGGCGCTGGAGGAAACGATCCAGATCATTCAGGGCGTCTGGGGCAATGCCCCATTCACTTTCTACGGCCAGCACCACTTCACGGTCAACGAGCGCATCGCGCCGCCGCCAGTGCAGCAGCCCGGCCCGCCATTGCTACTGGCTGGTTCCGGCGAAAAGACCGCCCTCCGTCTCGTCGCGCAGTACGCCGACGCCTGCAACTTCGGCGCGGGGCACGCCACCGGTCTCGCCCGCACCGGCGATGAGGTCGCGCACAAGAACGCCGTGCTGGACCGCTACTGCACCGAGCTTGGCCGCGACCCGCGCCACGTCCTGCGCACCCACTTCACCAGCTGGCTGATGCTGGCCCCCACCGAGGCGGAAGCCGCCGCCAAACGCGACCGCTACTACCCGAACGGCCTCAACGAGGAGCAACAGCACAGCCGCGTCATCGGCACACCGGAGCAAGCCGCCGCCTACTATCAGACCCTCGTCGATGCCGGCATGCAGTACTTCGTTGTCCAGATCCTCGACGCCACCGATCTGGAGACGGTCGAACTGCTGGCGAGAGAACTTGCGCCGCGCGTCCAACCCCGTTCCGGGTAGCGCCCCCGCCGGTGCTACCATCGTGGGCGGTTTTCGCTCGCTGTGAAAGGATCTCTCCCGGTGGATGCTCCCTCCCTTCCGTTCCAGAAGGAACTGGAGGTAGCCACAGCCGCCGCGCTGGCCGCCGGCGCCGCCGTCCGTGACCTGTATGACCGCGCCGCCGCCGCCACCTACGAAAAGGGCGACGGCTCGCCGGTCACCGACGCAGACCTCGCGTCCGACCAGATCATCCGCACGTACCTCACCGCCGCCTTCCCGACAGACGCCCAGCTCACCGAAGAGGGACAGGACGACGCTGCCCGGCTCGCGAACCCGCGCTGCTGGATCGTCGATCCCATCGACGGCACCGAGCAGTTCATCCAGCGCACCGGCGAGTTCGATGTGTTGATCGCGCTGGTGGAAGATGGCTACCCGGTCGTCGGCGTCGGGTATCAGCCGACCACCGGCACGCTGGTGTACGCCACGAAGGGCGGCGGCGCGTGGGTCAAGCGCGGCGATGCCCCGGCGGAGCCGTTGCGCAACCCGGAGCCAACCGGCGCGCCGGTGCTGGCGACCTCGAAGTGGTTCGGCGCCCCCGGCAACCTCGACATCCTCGCCGCCGCCGCCGCGCGTCTCGGCGCCGATCCCCTGCCCCCGGGCGTGACGGGCTTCGCGCCGCGCATCTTTCTGGAGCCGCGCACGCTGGACGCCATGGTCGGCATCCGCGCCACCGGCCCTCACGACATGGCCCACGAGTGGGACTTTTGCGCCGCCGATATCGTCATCTCGGAGTCTGGCGGCAAAACCACCGATCTGACCGGCAACCCGTACCGCTACAACAAGGAGCGCGCCATCAACACCGGCGGCCTGATCGTCGCCGCCACGGAAGCCGCGCACGCCCGCGTGCTGGAGGCCGTGCAGGCCGAGGGCCGCGCCCGGCAGCTGCTGCCCTAAGCAGTCTCATCCCCGTCCCGCCGTCGTTCGTCACGCTGGAGACCACCCATGACTCGATTGCAGCCGGTTCGCGGCGCCCACAAGCGCGCGCTGTGGCTGGAAGAAGCCCTCGCCGCTGAACCCGATGCAGAACTCGTCGAGCCGTTTTCCGGCAAGCTGACCACGGATGTCTGCATCATCGGCGGTGGCTACACCGGCATGTGGACGGCGCTACGCATCAAGGAACTCGACCCCTCCGTTGATGTTGTCATTCTGGAAGCAGACATCTGCGGCTCCGGCGCCAGCGGCCGCAACGGCGGCTTCGCCAGCACATGGTGGCTGAAACTGCCGGCGCTCATCGAGAAGTACGGCGACGAGGAGGGCGAGCGGCTGGCCCGCAAATGCGGCGAAGCCATTTCCGCCATCGCCAACCTCTGCGACGAATACGGCATCGACGCCGACCTGCGGCAGGAGGGCATCCTCGTCACCGCAACCGCCCCGGCCCAGATCGACCGCTGGCGCGACGCCGTGGCGTTGGTGCAGGCGCGCGGCTACGACACCTTCACCGAGATGTCGCCGGCGGAGGTCGCGCGCATGAGCGGCTCCCCCGTTCACCTCGCGGGCATCCTCGACCGCAACGGCGCGCGGGTGCAGCCGGCGCTGCTGGCGCGCGGCATGCGCAAGGCGGCGCTGGCGAAGGGCGTGAAGATCTACGAGCACACCCCCGCCACCGAAATTCTGCGCGGCCGCCCGCCGGTGGTGCGCACGCCGCTCGGCGCCGTCATCGCGGACAAGGTGGTGCTCGCCACGAACGCGTGGATGTGCTCGCTGCCGGAGATTCGCCGCGCCGTGTTGCCGATGTCCAGCGACATGCTCGCCACCGCCCCCATCCCCGAGCGGCTGCAGGAGATCGGCTGGACCAGCGGCCGCCCGGTCGGCGATTCCCACATGATGGTCCACTACTACCGCACCACCCGCGATGGCCGCATCGCGTTCGGCAAGGGCGGTTGCTCGCACACCTTCATGGGGCAGATCGGCCCCGAGCTGGAAGACCCCGGCGCGCGCGTCAAGCGCACCGTTCGCTCCTTCCACCACATCTACCCGATGCTGGCAGACGTGCCAATCACCCACACGTGGACCGGCCCCATCGACCGCAGCGAGACGAACAGCCTCTTCTTCGGTCACCTCGATGGCACGCCGGACATCATCTACGGCGTCGGCTACTCCGGCACTGGCGTGGCGCCCAGCTATGTTGGCGGCCACGTGTTGGCCTCCACCGCGCTGGACCGCCGCGACGAGTGGCAGGAAAGCCCCATCAACCGCGGCCCCAGCTCGCTCTACCCCTACGACCCGATCCGCTACTTCGGCGGCAACATCGTGCGGCAGGCCGTCCTGCAGAACGAGGCGGACCTGAACGCCAATCGGGATTCGAGTCAGGTGGTGCAGGCGCTGCTGCAGTTCGTGCCCTCCGGCCTGCGCGCGAAGCCGAAGCAGGAGGCATAACGGCTTAACCATGACCCGATGGCGCTTGCGGCGCGCCGCCGGTGCGGTTACTCTCCGCAAGGACGTGTAGCAAGTCGCCACTCGGGAGGAATCCGGCTTTGGAGACGTACAACATCTATATGGATGAGGCGCCAGCCACTGCCGATGCGAACGGCGACGAGGGCTGGGATGTCGAGTTTCGCGTCGTCGGTCAGAGCATCGACGACGGGGACCCGGAGAACAACGCGGTGTTGGCCGGCCTCGATCTGGTCGACCTGATCAACCTGCGCGATGCCCTGCAGCAGGAGATCGACAATTTTGCGCTGACTGCGCTCGAGGCGCAGGCGCTGGTCGCGGATTCGTCCGAAGACCTGATGCCGTAACGCGGGCAGTCGCCAGCGCAAACCGCCCTCCCGGTCTCCGGGAGGGCGGTTTATTGTTTGACGCAATTGTCGTGTCTCAATCGCAGTCGAGACACGGGAGTTTCGGCAACCGCGCCGGGATGCGCCGCCGCACCCCTACCCCGCCCTCGCCAATTCTGGAACCCGCCTGTCCGGCGCGGCGAAGGCTCTGCCCGTTTGCCCCTCGGGTCCCAGCCGGTACTGCTCCACGAACCACGCCTGCGCGTTGAACGGCTCCTCGCCCGGAGCAGGCTGCCGGCGGTGGTACGAACGGTCCGCGTCGAGTTCCCAGGCATTGACCGTGTCGCGGAAATACGCGCCCATGATGTCGTGCCCGATTTCCTCAGCCCACGCGGCGTCCTCGACCGGGAACACCACCTCCACTCGCCGGTCCAGATTCCGCTCCATCAGGTCCGCGCTGCCCAGATAGATGCGGCGCTCCTCACCCTTACCGAACTGGTAGATGCGACTGTGCTCAAGGAAGCGGCCAACGATGCTGAACACGCGGATATTCTCGCTCCAGCCCGGCACGCCCGGCCGCAGGCAGCACGCCCCACGCACGATCAGATCGACCTTCACGCCCGCCCGCGAGGCCTTGTACAGCGCCCGAATCGAGACGCGGTCCACCAGCGAGTTCACCTTGAACGCGAGGTAGCCGTTGCCGTGCTCCCGGTGCCGCTCGATCTCCGCCTCGATCTTCTCGACCATTCGCCGCCGCAGCGAGCCCGGCGCCGTCCAGATCCGGCGGTACTCGTCCTGCTGTGAGAATCCGGTCAGCACGTTGAACAGGTCGGAAATATCCGCCCCGATTTCCTCCCGCGCCGTCAGGTAGCCGAGATCCTCGTAGAACCGCGCCGTAGTGGCGTTGTAGTTGCCGGTCGCCACGTGGACGTAGCGGCGCAACCCGTCCGGCTCGCGCCGCACCACGAGCGTCGCCTTACAGTGCGTCTTCAGTCCGGTCAGGCCGTAGGCCACGTGCACGCCGTGGCGCTCCAGCTCCTCCGCCCACGAGATGTTGTTTTCCTCGTCGAAGCGCGCTTTCAGTTCCACCAGCACGGCAATCTGCGTGTCATCGTCACGCGCGCCAATCAGCGACGGGATCAGCGGCGAGTCCTTGCCGAGCCGGTACAGCGTCTGCTTGATCGCCACCACGCTGGGATCAGCGGACGCGGCGCGCAGGAAATCGACCACGCCCGTGAACGACTGGTACGGGTGATGCACCAGCACATCGCGCTCCCGGATGTAGGCGAAGACATCCTCGGCGGTGCGGTCCTGCGACATCGCCAGCTCCGGGACCGGAGCCGGCGAAAAGGGCGGGTACTTGAGATCGGGCCGGTCCAGCCCGGCCAGCTCCATCAGGTCCTCGGCAGCCAGTGGGCCATCGATGACGTACAAGTCCTGCTCGGTGGCGTGCAACTGCTCCACCAGCCACTGCCGGATATCGTCCGGCATGGTGGCGTTCGTCATCAGCCGCACCACCGGCCCAAAGGCGCGCTGCGCGATGTGCTCGCGCATCGTTTCCATCAGGTCGCCGTGGTCGTCCTCGTCATCGTCGTCCAGCTCGATATCGGAATCGCGCGTGACGTGGAACGGGTAGGACGAAATGACCTTTGCTCCCAAAAAGAGCTGCCCCAGATTGGCGGCCACGACCTCTTCCAGCAGCGTGAAAGTCTGCTGCCCGGGGGAATCGCCCGCCTCCGCCGGCACTTTCACGAAGCGCGAGATCGTTGCAGGAATTTTGATCCGGGCGTAGCGCACCCCTTCATCGAAGGCCAGCGCCACGATCAGGTTCAGGCTGCGGTTGCTGATGTGCGGGAACCGCCGGCCGCGATCGATGCCCTGCGGCGTCAGGATCGGGTAGATCTCGTCCTTGAAGCACTGGTTCGCCGAGGCCTGCTGCTCCGCCGTCAGCTGCGCAAACGGCGTGACGCGGATGCCCTGTTCCCCCAGCAGCGGTAGCAGATCCTGCGTAATGACGCGCGCCTGTTCGTGCAGCCCGCTCAGCGTCTTGCGGCGCACCGCCTCCAGTTGCGCCGTGGGAGTGCGGCCATCCGGGCCGGGCGCGGCGATACCGGCGCTGATCTTGCGCTTGATCCCGGCCACCCGGATCATGAAGAACTCGTCGAGGTTGGACGAGTAGATCGAGGCGAACTTGACGCGCTCCAGCAGCGGGTTCTGGCGCGCCGCTGCTTCCGACAGGACGCGCTCGTTGAAATCGAGCCAACTCAGCTCGCGGTTGATGAACATCTCCGGTTCCAGCGCCGGCAATTCGATGCCCGGCATCGCTGGCGCGTCCGTCGTTGCGATCACCGGCGCGGGCTTCCGCTCGGCTCGATTTCGTCGCTGCGCGCCACGCTTTTCCCGGCCTCCCGTTGGCATCGTCCACTACCCCTGTTGTCTGCCCCGATGATGCGGTTTCCCGAACCGGCAACTGTGAAAGAAATGCGACATTCGCCCGGCGACGGTGCTGTTTGCTGTGCCACAATGGCCGCAGCGAGTTCATCGACAGAGTGTACTGTCGCCACCTCCGACGCTTGTGGAAGGACGCCCACATGTCCACGATCATTTCCAGCCCGGACGCCATCGCCTACGGTGATCCGGAGCAACTGACGAACGCCATCCGCGACAACGCGTGGCTGCACTTCACCCAGATGTCCGCCTATCAGGACCCGGACAAGCGCCCGCTGATGCTGGTGCGCGGCAAGGACATCACCGTTTGGGATATCGACGGCAACCCGTACCTCGATCTGCTGGCGGGCATCTACTCGGTGAACGCCGGCTACGGCCGCACCCGGATCGTGGAGGCGATGGCGGCGCAGGCCGCCGAGATGCCCTTCGTCAACCCGTTCGGGTACATCAGCGTGCCGACCGCCGTGCTGGCCGACCGCCTCGGCGATCTCGCCCCGCTCGGCGGCGAGGCGCGCGTGTTCTTCACCTCGGGCGGCTCCGAATCGGTGGAGACGGCGCTGAAGCTGGCCAAGCAGTACCACACCCTGCAGGGCTACCCGCACCGCTGGAAGACCGTTTCCCGCCGGGTGGCGTACCACGGCACCACCATGGGAGCCCTGAGCGTGAACGGCCTCACTGACGCGCGCAGCGCGTTCGGGCCGCTGGTGCCCGGCGCGCGCCACGCGCCGATGTCGCACCGCTACCGCTGCCCGTACTGCAAGGACGCCGCCGCCTGCAACCTGACCTGCTACGACGAGATCGAACGCATCGTGGAGTTCGAGGGGCCGGATCAGGTCGCCTGCATCATCACCGAGCCGGTGCAGAACGCGGGCGGCTGCATTCCGCCGGGCTCGGACGACTACTTCAAGAAGATCCGCAAGCTGTGCGATGAAACCGGCATCCTGATGATCATGGATGAGGTGATCTGCGGCTTTGGGCGGCTGGGCACGCTCTTCGCCTCGGAGTACTACGGCGTGCAGCCGGACCTGATCACCACCGCCAAGGGGATCACCTCCTCCTACGCGCCGCTGGGCGCGGTGCTGGTGCGCAAGGAGGTGGCAGACGCCTTCTCCGCCCCGGCTGAGGAGTGGCTGCCGGCGCCGGTCGCCAACGCGCGCAAGGGCGGCTTCCAGCACGGACTCACCTTCGGCGGGCACCCGGTCGCCACGGCGGCGGCCATCGCGAACCTCGACATCATGCTGGAGGAAGACCTGCCCGGCAAGGCGCGTGACACCGGCGCCTACCTGCGCAACGCGCTGGAAGCCACGCTCGGCAACCACCCGAACGTAGGCGACATTCGTGGCGTCGGGCTCTTCCTCGGGGTGGAGCTGGTCGCCGACCGCGACACGAAGGAAACGTTCCGCGACAACGCGCTGCTGGCGTGGCTGACCGACGAGATGCGCAACCGTGGCCTGATCCTGCGCAACGACAGCCGCAATGACCCCACAACGCAGCTTTGCCCGCCGCTGGTCATTACGCACGAGGAATGTGACCGCGTGGTGGGTATTCTTGAGGAGACGATTACCGAACTGGGGCGGCGGCTGGGTTCGACCGGCTCCGTCCACGCCATGGGGAACGCTGGGTAACATGTCCGACACGGAAACAACGACCACGGAACTTCGTCTACCAAGTGGCGCGCCGAACCTGTTCGTGCGCGTGATCTGGTTCATCGTCGTGGGCTGGTGGCTGACCGGCCTGCTCTCCGCCGCCGCTTGGGCGCTGAACGCCACGATCATCGGGCTGCCGCTGGGGCTGTGGATCATCAACCGCCTGCCCTTCGCGGCGACGCTGCACCCCATCGAGCGCTTCTACGCCGTGGAAAACGGCGTGGTGGTCACCGGGGCACGGCAGCGCCCGTTCCTGATCCGCGCGCTGTACTTCCTGCTGATCGGCTGGTGGCTATCCGGGCTGTGGATGGCGATCGCCTACCTCGCGCTGGTGACGATCATCGGCATTCCGCTGGCCTTCTGGATGTACAACCGGGTCGGCGCGGTGACGACGCTCTTCCGCACCTAGCGGCATCACCGCCGCGCTACCGGCGCGCAGCACGACGCCCGTTCCGGTCCACCGGAACGGGCGTTCTTCATTTGGGTAAGGCTGCCAAGGCTGCCAACTTTTGCGGTGGTGGGATCGGTGGCAGCGTTTGGCTCCGCCCTCCGCCAGGACCCCGCCCCCCAACGGTGTCGTCCCGAGCGCACGAGGGACCGCGCACCGCCAACTCCAAAGGTCACGACCTCAACTCTCCCCCTGCTGTCCCGGCCTGCCCCAGCCCCGATGGCTTCCAGCCCGGCGATGGGAGGCGGAGCGACCGGCGCCGTGTCCCCGGGAGTTGGGGGTGCGCGGTTCCTCCTTCGTCGGAACGACATCGTGGGGGAAGGGCACACGGCGGCGCGCGGACCGTTTGCACACCGGGGCGGCGAACACGGAAGCCCAGTGCTCATTCAGGACATGGGGTTGTCAGGACTGACTGGGTTCGGACTGGGAAAGCAAACGCCCTACCCGTTCACCGAGAGGTGTTCAGGCAGGGCGCTTGTTACAGCGTGTGTTTTGGCGCGTTACACCGCGTCGGGTGTGGCGCCGCTCACCGTCACCAGCGGCGGCGTGACGCCGTCGCGCTCTTCAGTCGCAGCGACCTCGGCGGCCTCGACGGCAGCTTCCGCCACCGCCTCGATGGTGGCCGGCTGCTGCGGTGTCACGCCCGCCTCAAGGTCCATCTCGCTGTGCGGCCCGAGAATGGCTGTCACTTCCTTCGCGTCCAGCGTCTCGTGCTCCAGCAACGCCGCTACGAGGGCGTCGAGCCGGTCGCGGTGCTTGTTGTTGAGGTAGAGCGCCCGCTCCAGCGCGCCTTCGACCATCCCGCGCACGGCGGTGTCCAGCCGATTGGCGGTCGCGTCGGAGTAGGCCTTGTCCTGCACGATCTCGCGGCCAAGGAAGACGTGCTCCTCGCCGGTGCCGAGGTAGACCGGGCCCATTTCCTGACTCATGCCCCACAGGCCAACCATGCGGCGGGAAAGGCTGGCCGCTTCCTTCAGGTCGTTCTCGGCGCCAGTGGTCACCTCGTCGTACACGACCATCTCGGCGGCGCGCCCACCCAGCAGCATAGCGAGGCGCCCCTGCAGGAAGGTGCGACTGTAGTTGTGGCGGTCTTCCTCCGGCATCTGCACCGTCACGCCCAGCGCGCGGCCACGCGGCACGATGCTGACCTTGCGCAGCGGATCGCTGCCCTTGGTGAAGTGCGCCACCAGCGCGTGGCCTGCCTCGTGGTAGGCCACCACCTCGCGCTCCTTCGGGTTCATCAACCCGGTGCGGGTGGTGCCGAGCAGAATCTTGTCCAGCGCCTCTTCGAAGTCAACCGGAGTGATTTCCTTACGGTTGCGCCGGGCGGCAGTGAGCGCAGCCTCGTTGACGAGGTTTGCGAGATCAGCGCCGGAGAAGCCGGTGGTGCCGCGCGCGATGGAGCCGAGATCGACATCAGACGACAGCGGCAGGCCGCGCGTGTGAATGTTCAGCACGGCCTCGCGGCCCGTCTTGTCGGGCAGGCCCACGACCACCTGACGGTCGAAGCGGCCCGGGCGCAGCAGGGCGGGATCGAGCACGTCCGGCCGGTTGGTGGCCGCCATGACGATCACTTCCTGATTCGTCTCGAAGCCATCCATCTCGACCAGCATCTGGTTGAGGGTCTGCTCGCGCTCGTCGTTGGAGCCGCCGAGCCCGGCGAAGCGCTGACGGCCAACGGCGTCTAGCTCGTCCACGAAGACGATAGCGGGCGCGTTCTGCTTCGCCTTGTCGAAGAGGTCGCGCACGCGGCTGGCGCCTACGCCGACGAACATCTCGACGAACTCGGAGGCGGAGACGCTGAAGAAGGGCACCCCGGCCTCACCGGCCACGGCGCGGGCCATCAGGGTCTTGCCGGTGCCCGGAGGGCCAACCAGCAGCACGCCACGCGGCAAGCGGGCGCCGAGCTGGTGGTACTTGGCCGGGTTGCGCAGGAAGTCGACGACTTCCGTCAGCTCCTGCTTGGCCTCCTCTTCCCCCGCAACATCGGCGAAGGTCACCTGCGGGCGTTCGGGGTCATGCTGACGCGCGCGGGAGCGGCCGAAGCCGAACACGTTTTGCTGGCCGCGGGTCATCTGACGGCCCATGAAGATGATCAGGCCGACGATGAGTAGGAAGGGCAGCAGCGTCACTAGCAGCGTCGAGAGCAGCGAGGAGCTATCAGACTCCGCGCGGATGACGACGTTGTTCTGGTTCAGCGAGGTAAGCAGGCCGGGGTTTTCGACCGGCGGCAGCGTCGCGCGAATACTGGAACCGGTGGAAACGCCCTGCGGCGTTTCGCCATCGGCCGGCGGGGTCACCAGCGCCTCGGTCTTGCGGTCCCACGCGACCGGCTCCTTCAGGTTCGCCTGAATCGCCGTGTCGGTCAGGGTTACGGCCGCCACGTTGCCAGACGTGATCTGCTGCTCCACCACCGAGTATGGCACGGTGATGCTCTGCGAGTCCCGCTGGGGGTCGAAGATGGCGTACAACTGGTACGCCACGAGGCCCAGGAACAGCACCGCGATCACCCACGGAGGGATGCGCGGGCGGTTGCTGGGTCCCTTGTTCCCGTTGCCCGAGCCGTTCTGCTGACCATTGGGCTTGTTGCGGCCCGGCAGGCCGGGCAGCTTGCTGCCGGACTTGCCGTCCTTGTCATTGTCCGGCATCATGTTCAGCCGGGTGAGATCTGGTCGCGGTTCATCTGGCACGCGTTTCGTCCATTCTGGGTGATGCGCGGAAACATGCGCAGCGCGGGCGCGCTGCCTGGCAGCGTTCATGCTACCTGAACAACGTTGCCGGGGGCCGGAAATGTTCCGGTCCAAATGGGTAGGTTTCCGGGTGATTTCCGGCTCCCGGGGTCCGTTTGCACGACCAGCCCGCCTCCAAATTGTGCGCAAACCGTGCGCAAGAGCGCGGCGCTACTCCGCCCCGGCGGGCGGGAGCAATCGCCAGTTGGCGGGCACGGCGTAGGCGTCTTCTACCCCGTGCGCGAACCCGATCCACTCCACCCGTGGGGAGCGGCGCAGCACGCCCGGGATGGCCTGCCCGTGCAGCACCATTTTTGCGTAGTGATCACGCTCGCCCCAGCGGCGCAGCGCCTCCTGGTAGGCGGCTTCCCCATCCGGATCAGACCGCATCACCACGATGAAATCAACCGTGGTGAACTCCTCACCTTCAATGCGCGAGAGCAACTCCTCGATCGGCTCCGTGAGGTAATCCATGATGGCGTCAACGCGGTCCGGACGGTCCAGCGCCGTCTCCGCCGGGAGCTGCGTAGGATCCATGCGTGGTCTCCATGCGTTTCTGATGAGGGAACGCCGGGCATCCGCGCGCTCCCCGCGATAAACTTCCCTTGCACGAGGCGGCGCCCCTGCCAACGCCGGTTCGCGCCTACAACGGAGATTCTGGCATGATCCACCACCGCGCGACCGGGCGCCGCACGCCCACCATGTTCCTCCAGTTGACCGGTCTCGTCCTCTTGCTGGCCGTATCGTTGCTCCTGATCCCCGGTTCCTCGCGTGACACGCTGGCCAAGGCGCCGCCGCACGCGACGTCGCTGGTGCTGACGTCGGTGTACGCCGCCCCGGACTGGATGAGCCAGGAAATCGGCACGCTGACCGCAGGAACCCAGATCGAGCTCACGGGTGACGCTGCCCCCGGCTTTCTCGGCGTGCTGTTCGGCGACGGCGAGGCCTGGGTGCCCGCCACCAACATGACCACCGGCGTACGGCCGGGGGTGGATACCGCCATCGCTCTGGAAGATACCCAATTGCTGGCCGCGCCCTTCCGGGACAGTGGCCTGGTCACCTATGTGCCTGAGGGCGAGTCGGTCATCCTGACTGGCGCGTCAGTGGACGGGTTTTACGCGGCCTCCTGGAACGGCATGGGGGGCTGGGTCAGTGGACGGGAAATTGCGCGATGAGTGACAACGGACACCAGGCGGAAGCGCCGCGCTTCATGCCCCAGTCGGCGGGCGTGGTGGTCATCGGCGGCGGCGTCAACGGCCTCTCGACCGCCTACCAGCTCGCCAAGCGCGGCGCGCGCGATGTGATCGTGCTTGAGCAGAAATGGCTGGGGGCAGGCGCCAGCGGCAAGACCGGCGCGCTGGTGCGCTGCCACTACGCCAATCCGCACGAGGCGGAGTTGACGCACAAGGCGATGCACATCTTCCGCAACTGGGATGACGAGATCGGCGCCGGGTCCTCCGGGTTCTCGCCGGTCGGGTTCATTCAGGTCGTGGCGCCGGATCAGGAAGCCAAGCTGCGCGCCAACGTAGCCGATCAGCAGGCGCTCGGCATCCAGACGAGCATCGTGGACAAGCAGGAGCTGCGCGAGATCGAGCCGTTCCTGAACACCGATGACCTGACGTACGGCGCGTATGAGCCGGGCAGCGGTTACGCCGATCCCAACGCCACGTTGCAGGGCTTCGCGCGGGCGGCGCGCGATCTCGGGGTGCGCATCTTCGAGAACACGCCGGTCACGGCGGTGAAGGTCGAGGGCGGCAAGGTCACCGGCGTGGAGACGCCGTTCGGCACGATCGCGACTGACCGCGTCGTCATCGCCGCTGGGTCCTGGGCCGGGCGATTGCTCGCACCGCTGGGGTTCACCGTGCCGCAGTCAGCATCCCGCACCCAGGTGGTGCTCTTCCGGCAGCCGCCGCGCCTGGAGGCGCGCGGGCACTGCGTGGTCATCGACGCCATCAACCACGCGTGGATGCGGCCAGAGGGCGGCAATTGCACGCTGATCGGCGCCGAGCGCGATGTCTACGACGCGAACCCGGACGATTTCGACGAGTCGATTGACGCGCGCACCATCGCGCCCAGCCGCAAGGCGCTCGCCGCCCGCTTCCCCATTTTCGAACAATCGGTGATGCGCGGTGGGTGGTCCGGCACGTATCTGCGCAGCCCGGACGGCCACCCGATCATCGACCGCGTGCCCGGAGTGGATGGCGCCTGGATGATGACCGGCGACAGCGGCACCTCGTTCAAGACCTCGCCGGCCATCGGAGTCTGCCTCGCCGAGTGGGTTTGCGACGGCTCCGTCTCGCTGGTGGACATTACCCCGTTCCGCGCCACTCGTTTCGCCGACAACCAGCCGTGGCTCGACGCCAATTCCTACGGCGACGACCGCACGCTGACGGTTTCGCGGTAGCTCGCCCTCACCCCAACCCCTCTCCCGAAGTACTTGGGCGGGAGAGGGGCTTTATTGCGTCGTGTTGTCGCCCCGGCGCAGCGCGACGTAGCTCGCGTAGCGCTCACGGTCGATGGCGCCCTCGGCGACGGCTTCCATGATGACGCAGCCGGGTTCGGTCAGGTGAGCGCAGTTGGCGTAGCGGCAGTCGCCAAGGTAGGGCGCGAATTCCGGGAAGAACTCAGGGAGCTCGTCTGGCGCGATGCCCTGCAAGGAGAGCGCGCGGATACCGGGCGTGTCCGCGAGGTAGGTGTCATCCTCACCGGCAACCCGGTGTAGCACCGTGGCCGTTGTCGTATGGCGCCCCTTGCCGGTCGCCTCGGAGATTTCCCCGACCAGGCGCTCGCGGCTGGGGTCCAGCACGTTGAGCAGGCTTGACTTGCCGACGCCTGATGGCCCGGCCACCGCCGTGATCTTGCCGTGCAGCGCCTGCCGCAGCTCTGGCAAGCCGGCGCCGCTGCGTGCGCTGAGGAAAAACAGCGGGTAGAAGGGCGCGTAGCGGTCGAACATGGCGTGCGCGACGGTCGTGTGCTCGTCACCGTCTGCCTCGTCCAGGTCCATTTTGTTGATGCCGATCAGCGCCGGCAACTCGCGGGATTCCGCCATCACCAGAAAGCGATCCAGCAGCCGGGGGTGAGGCTCCGGGTTGCGCGCCGCGAACAGGAACAGCGCCTGATCGGGGTTGGCGAGGATCACCTGCTCCACGTCATTGGTGTGGCGAGCGAGGCGCGACAGCGCCCGCGTGCGGGGCAGCACCTCGACGATACGCCCCTCCCCCTCCCCCACATCGACCACGCGCACCCGGTCCCCGACCGCGACGAGATCGGTCCCGCGCCGCTGGCGCTTAAGCGTGCCCGAAACGGTGGAAAGCAATTCAGGGCCGTCGTGCGTCTGCACGGCGAAGAACAGCCCGAACGCGCGCACGACGATGCCAGGCAGAGCGTCAACCGCCGCCTGCGGCTTCGGTTCACCGCGCCGGGGCACAGAAACCTCCGCCTGCGTGTCTTGCACGTGTCGCCACGCCCCGGGAGCCGCACACGCCACGAGGGCGCCGCTTGGCGCCCTCGTGTGCTGTCCGCAGCCTTATGGCCGGGATCAGGCGGAACAAACGCCACCCAGGCAGAGCAGGCCGATGCAGCAGTGAGAATCACCACCGCAGGCGCCGCCCTGATAGCGGCAGCAGTTGTAGTCGCCGTCGCTGACGATGCCGTTGTCCCGGCAGACCGCCTCCCCGCCGTCGTTGGAGCATTCGCCGTCACTGGCGCAGGCGCCACCCAGGCCAACGGAGCCGCTGGTGGCTTCGCCACCGTTACTGGAGCCACCGATGGGGATACACACGCCGCCAGTGCACTCCAGACCGCCGCAGCAGGCGGGTCCGCTGTTGCAGGCGCCGCCCTCGTAGCGGCAGCAGTTCAGCGCGCCATCGCTGGCGATGCCGTTGTCGGCGCAGGCAACCGAGCCGCCGTCCTGGTTGCACTCGGCAGTCGCCGAGCAAGCGCCACCCAACCCAATCGAGCCGCCGCTGGACGTTGTGCCATCGGTGCAAACGCTGTCCTGGCACCACATGCCGCCGCAGCATTGCACGTCCGAGGAGCAGCCGCCACCCCGGCCCCGGCAGCAATTCAGGACACCCGTGCCATTGTCGGCGCAGGTGACCGAGCCGCTGGCCTGGCTGCACTGCCCGGTCTGGGAGCAGCGCTCCCCGAGCCCGAGGCCCGTGTTGGCGTTATTGATGCAGCGCCCCTCGACGCAGTAGAAGCCACCGCAGCAATCGGCGCTGTAGCCGACACCGGTGCAGGCGCCGCCCTCGTTGCGGCAGCAGTTCAGCGGGCCGTCGCCGGCGTAGCCGTTGTCGGCGCACACTGTGGCGCCGCCGGTTTGGGTGCACTGGGAGGACGCGGTGCACTGGGCGCCGAGCGCCAGACCACCAGAGGGTGTCGTGCCGGTCGTGGAGCCGCCGCACGTGCCGTTGACGCAGTAAATCCCCGCGCAGCAGTGAATATCGGTCGTGCAGGCGCCGCCGCTATTGCGGCAGCAGTTGCGCTCGCCGTCGCTGGAGATACCGTTGCCGGCGCACACCACCGCGCCGCCCGCCTGGCTGCACTGGCTGGTCGAAGAACAACTCGCGCCAAGCGCCGCGCCACTCGTGCCGCCCCCGCCGCCACAGGAGCCGTTCGTGCAGATCGCGCCGCCGCAGCAGTGGAAGTCCGCCGTGCAGGCGCCGCCGGCGTTGCGGCAGCAGTTGAATGCGCCATCGGCCGAGACGCTGTTGTCGCTGCACACGACCGCGCCGCCAGCCTGGCTGCACTCGGAATTCGCGCCCAGGTTCGAGCACTGCCCGCCGAGCGGAACCGTGTTCTGCGCTGTTACCTCGAGTTTTGCGCCAGCGCCAAAGACCGTAGCGGCCAGACCGGCCGCCAACCCCTTGACGACCGATCGCCGCGACGCCCCGTTGGCCGCTCGTCGCGCCAGGTTATCGAACCGTAAACCGTCCATGCCGACGCCCCGCCTCCTTCGCCCCGGAATCCCCGTTTCCCGTTCCCGGACCCGTGTTGGCGTTTGCACGCGAACACGCTCTCGCACCGCACCGCGAGATCGGCCACTCCCTGCCAGGCAGGTGATGGCCAAAGGTCCATCTGCTTCTTGTCAACGCGGGACTGGGCGGCGTCGTTTCCCTGGCGGCGCGCGGGATCGCCCACGCGATCATAGGCCCGGGTCACACGGGTGTCAATCAGGCACAAATGGACGATGGCACGTACGTTCGCGGGGTCTCAGCGGAGGTAATGAATCCAGGCGTCGGTCCCGAAACGGTCCTGGACGCGGCGCTCGGCGTCGGCAATTTCGTCCGCCGTCAGTGCGTCCGGCTCCAGCCCGAAGCGTTCGGCAAACTCGCCCACCATGTGCTCGATGATCGTCTGGCGCGGCAACGCCGTCTGCTGGCGCAATGGGCCGACCCGGCGGTCCGCCGACTGCACGCCCTTGTCGCTCAGCTTTTCCTTGCCGATACGCAGCACCTGCGTCATCAACGGGATGTTCATGTCGTAGGCCATGGTGGTGTGGTGCAGCACTGCGCCACCCCGGCGCGATTGCGCCGCGCCGCCGATCTTGCCGCCCGCCGAGGTGATGTCGTTCAGCGGCTCGTACCAGGCATCGAGGCCAAGGTCACGCAACGCATCGACTACCCACGAGTCGAAAAGCGCGTACGACTCCGCGAAGGACATGCCGCGCACCAGATCCTGCGGGGCGTAGATCGACCAGGTGATCGCGCCCTCCGGCTCGATGAACATGGCCCCGCCGCCGCTGATACGGCGCACGATCTGCACGCCGTTGCGGGCGGCCGCCTCCTCGTTCACCTCGTTGCGCACCGACTGAAAGCGCCCGAGCACGATGCACGGCTGGCTCCAGCCCCAGATGCGCAGCGTGGGCGCGCGCTCACCCCGGCTGACCCGCTCCGCCAGCACTTCGTCCAGCGCCATGTTCAGAAGCGGCGGCGTTGGTTGGCCGGGAATCAGTTTCCAGCCCTGCGCCCGCCACTGCTGCACCTGCTCCGGCGTCATCTCGCTCATGATGCAGGCTCGTCTGCAGGCTGGTGCAGCGCCCGCTCCACCGCGATGGCCAACGCCTCGGGCGAGGCGCCCACCAGTTCCACGCCGGACGGCAACCCGGCCGCGACCCGAGCGGCCAGCGCTGCGCGCCCGGCCGTAATCGGCGCGCCCTCAAGGGATGCGGGCAGCACCGGGAGCGCTTCCTCGGGGTAGAGGAAGAAGTCCCCCGTCACCACGACATCCGTCAGGCGGCCTTCGGTTACGGCAAACTCAACGGCGACCAGCTTGCCGCCGGGCACCTTGTACACGCCGCGCCGGCGCACCATTCCAGCATCAGCGGGCAAAGTTCAACTCCCGGTGCACGATGGCGGCGGCTGTCTCGCCGCTTAGCGTGGCGCCGTTGTATGACGAATCGACGGTAGCCTCGCCAGCGAGCAGCAGCCCGGCGACCGGCGTCACGTTGGCCGGGAGCTGGCGGTAGATGCCCGGCGGCTGCCGGTACTGCGCGTGCGGCGTCGGCGTGACGGCGAGCACCTCCCACGAGCCGGGGGCATCCTGCAGCATGGTGGCGACGTCCAGCCGCGCCCGTTCGCTCAGCTCGTGCTTGTCCATGCCGTGATCGCCAATCACCACCGCCGCCAGCAGGTGGCGGCCCGGCGGGGCGTAGGTGGGCTGCACCTCGCTCAGCGGCGCGATGTGATTCACCAGCAGGGACCGGGTGGCATCGAGCACCAGCCGGGGTCCGGTCGGAGGGCGGCGCGCGCCAGTCAGGAAGACCGTCGTGCAGCCGACGGTTTCCTGCACGACGTCAAGGGCCCGCACAGTGGTCAGGCGCTGCGTCTCGCGCGGGTCCGTGGCAACGATCACCGCCGAAGCGGGCCGCACCTCCCCAGCCACGCGCACACCGGTTGCGCGGCCTTCCTCGATCACGATCTCATCGACCCGGGCATTCGTGGTCACCGCGCCAATCGGCAGCTGGTCCGCCAGCCGGGCCGGCAGCGCGCCAACCCCGGCGGAGGGCAGTACAGCGGCGCCCTGCAGGAACATCTTCAAGGTGAACAGCACCGGCCCGATACTCTGCGTCAGGTGGGGATCTAGCGTGATGCCGCCCCAGAAGGGCCGCGCGAAGCGATCCACGAACTGCTCGCTGAACCCCCGGTCCCAGAGGTATTCCACCGCCGCCTGATCGTGGCCCAGCGAGGTCGCCGCCTCGTTTGCGCTCTGCCACGGCGCCCGCAGCACCTCGGCGGCGAGGGCGGCCAGCCGCAGCTTGTCGGCGGCGGGAAACAGGCTGGTGGTGACATCACGCACCAGCGACAGCGGGTGCCGCACCGGGTTGGCCAGCGGTACGCGCCGCCGCCCGGTCCACAGCAGCGCCCCGGCGTCGAACGAGCGCGTGCCGAGGTCAGCGAAATCGACCCACCGCTTCGGCGCCGGGTAGGCGCTCAGCAGGACCTGAAACCCGTCATCGAGGATGAAGCCCTGCTCGGTGATCTGGCTGCGAATGCGTCCACCCACCGTGTCCGCCGCTTCGTACAGGCGCACGGGCCGCCCGGCGCGGAAGAGCGAGAGCGCGGCGGTGAGCCCCGCCATGCCTCCGCCAACGATGACGACCGGAGCCTGCGGCGAATATGGGGACACGGCCAGAGATCCTTCGTGGTTCAGCGCTGCAGCAAGGCGTCCCGAATGGCAACGCGCTGCGCTTCATCGAATTCGACGTGGTCTTCAACTTCCTCGGCCAGCACGAGTTCGCCCCGGCTCGGGTGCATTGCGGTGCGTTCCCAGTCCTTCAGGGACAGGTTGATGAGCAGGGAAACAAGGTCACCGCGCGCCGTTTCCATCTCGGCCAGCACGGCCTGCGCGTCCTCGGCGGAACCCGGCTCCGCCTCGCGCTCTTCGAGATACGGCGCGTTCTCGCGCGTCATGCGCTGCGCCCGCGCCAGCACGGCGGCGTCGCGGTCGCGCAGTTCAGCGATCAGCCGCACCGCCTCGGGCGAGGGATCGCCGGCCTGCTGCAGCAGGCCGCGAATCTCGGTGGGCGTCGACAGGAGTTCGTCAATCAGGTCGCGGTAGGCGTCAAGCATCGTCCCGCGCTCAGGCCGGGATCAGCGGCACGGAGCCCACAACCGCGATTTCCCAGTTCACACCGCAAGGATCGCGGAACACGAACGAGGCGACGCCCGAGCGCAACACGGTGAGCGGGTACATGAGCACTTCGCTCTTGAGGCGGGTGAAGGTGCGCGCATCGACGGCGATGGAAACCAGCTCCACCGGCCCCTTGCCCAGCAGCACCCCCAACCCGACATTCTGCACCGCCAACGTCAGCGGGCCGCTGGTGAAGAACGTGACATCAGCCAACTCGCCGGTCTGGCGGGCGTGCTCCCAGCTGTAGTCCGCCGGCAGCGGCGTCAATCCGCCATCATGGCTGCGTCGCATTCGCCCCTGCAGCGTCATGGCGAAGAAGTCGCGGTAAAAGCGCTCCGCCTTCGGCAGATCGTTCACCTGCACCAGCACGTAGTTGATGCCCTGCGCCTGCAGACCCCGCGCCGGGGCGGCCTCTTCCACCAGGGCTACGGCTTCCGCGACGGCAAGGCCGCCCAGGTCTTCCTGCACCGACCCTACCTCCACGGCGGGCGCGCCCGCTCCTGTTGCAAACCCCGCTGGCGCGACCTTTGGTTCGTGGTCGCCAACGTGCGGGATCGACCGTTCCACCCACGGCTGATCGTGCCGGATCAGCGCCACGATCCGCTTGGCGCTGACATCGCCCAGCGCGTAGCGCTCGCCGCCGTGCAGCACGATACCCATGGCGGGCCGTGGCTCCGGCAGTGCGGCGTGCCAGTCGCTGATCTGTTCGATAACGCGTAGCGAGTGTGAGGCCACGGTCAGATCGACGTACGGCGAATCGACCCCCAGCCCGTGCGACGGCCGCACGACGACGACCTGCGCATCGCCAATCTGTTCAACGACCAGGCTGGCCGAATCCGCCAAACGCTCTGGCGTCTCCAGAAGAAACCGGTAGGCCATTCCGCCCGAGCCTCCGCTCGGCAGTTGCCCAGCAACTGCCTCATGCCAAATCTGCGTTGTCGCACGCCATGCGACAGAATCGCCCCGGATTGTACTTCACCACTTCCCGCCGCTGGCTGGCCGCCGCATATGGCGCACAGGCAGAGGCGCCTACCCTGTCGGTCCCAATTCCTCATTGACAGCGAAGGCACATCATCCCAAACCGCCGCTCATGCGTTAGGACGTGCAGAGCGTCCCGGCTGCCCCGCCCCGTCCGTTCGCTCAGTTTTCGAGTTTGACCCGCGAGCGTGGCTGGAGGTTTGGCCCGATGGATGAAGGACGAGGTGCGGTGATCGACCGCCGGCAGCTGCTGACGCTGGGCACTGGCGCCGGGCTGGCCTGGCTGGGCGTTGCCGGCGTGAGTGAGCTCGCCGAGGCCGGGAAAAAGAAGAAGTCGAAGCGCAAGGGCAAAGGCAAGAAAAAGAACAAGGGCAAGAACAAGAAGAACAAGAAGCAGAACGCTGGCAAGGGCAACGGCTCCGCCATCGTCAAGGAAGCACAGAAGTATAAGGGGACCCGCTACGTCTCCGGCGGGGAGTCACCGAAGGGCTTCGATTGCTCCGGCTTCACCTGGTACGTCTATAACAAGGTGACCGGCATGGATATCACCCGTACGGTCGATTCGCAGGCGAAGCAGGGCAAATCGGTCAGCAATGGCTCATGGCAGGCCGGCGACATTCTCATCTTCAAGAACACCAACGGCAAGGGCCTCACCCACTGCGGCATCTTCATTTCTGGCGACAAGTTCATCCACGCGGAGAACGAAAAGACCGGCGTGGTGATCTCGACCTTCTCGGATGGCTATTACAAGGACCACTACTCGGGAGCCCGCCGCCTGCTCTGACGCAACCCCCAGCGACATCGTGACTCAAACGTGTTGAGAGGGCCCGTCCGACGCCGGACGGGCCCTCTTTCGTTACGTGAAATGCTCTGGTCTGGGGCTAGAACTCGTCGTCGTACCCCTGCAGGTCGCGCGCCAGCTCTTGCAGCTGCACCGACGCCTCGTTGGCCAGCTTCAGCACGTTTTCGCGCCGCTCCGGGTCCATCATGGCGTAGAGCGCCAGTCCAAGTCCGGCGCCGCCCCACAGCAAGCCGGAAACGCCGCGCTTTCCGCCCTCGTCGGCCGCAACCACCTCCGGCTCCACAACCTCGCGGTCGGCGTCGCCGGTAGCCTCCGTGACCTGCTCTACGTGCCACAGCCCGCGCTTGCCATTGGCCTTGACCGTCTCTTTCGCTTCAGTCAGCTGGGCTTCCAGCTCCGCGCGGAGCTTCTCGACTTCCTCGCGCGCAGACTTCGCTTCGGCTTCAGCGGCCTCCTGCGCCTGGCGCGCCTGCGCCGCAGCCTCGTCGCCGCGCTTGCTGGCTTCGGCAGCGGCTTCGTCACGCGCCGCCTGCAGCTTCTCCGCCAGATCATCGGCGGCCGGGGCGGCGTCGCTCTTGATGCGCGCCTTCAGGCTTTCCTGCGCGTCCGCCGCCTTCTGGCCGGCGCTGCTGGCGCTGGTCAGGGCGGTTGAGAGGGCCAGCATCGCGGTGTCGCGCAGCGTGGGGGCCAGTTCGCGCTGCAGGATCGCCATAGCCTGCTCCTTGTTGCGGGCCGTCAGCAGCAGCGGAGCCTTCGCCTTGAGTTGCTTCTCGAGGTGCAGCAGCGCCGCGCTGGCGGCCTCGCCGGCAACGCCATCCGGCAGCGGGCCCTTCTTGCCGCCCAGCTTCTTGCCACCGAGCAGATCCCGTCGCTCCTTCTTCGCTTTACCCGCCAGTTCGGCGCGCAGCGATTCCAGCTCCGCCTTCAGCCGCTCGACCTCGTCGCTGGCGTCATCAGGCCGCCGCAGGTTCGCGATGCGTTCGCGCCCCTCGCCGGCCAGCCTGGTCGCGATGTGGGCGGCGTCCTCGGCCACTTTGCCGGTCGCTGCGCGCAGCTTGCCTTCCGCCGCCTTCGCCCGCTCCTGCGCGTCCCACGCGGCGGCCTTCAAGTCGCGCTGCGTGGTGTCCACATCGAAGTTGGACACCGCTTCGTCGAGCTTTTCCTTGTGCTCGCGGGCGGCAGCCTCGACCGTGTCGCGCTGGTGCTTCGCCGCCTTGGCGACCTTCTTCGCGTGCCGGTCGAACGTCTCGGCAACCTCGTCTGCCGCAGGAATCGTGGCAACCGGCGCCGGCTGCTCATCGCGCCGCGTCAGCACAAACAGCAGTCCGGCGATAGCAGCGCCGCCAACCGCCAGCCCAATCGCTTTCGCGTTCAAGACCAGATCCTCGTCATCATGCATGAGTTCCATCCATTTCCGGCTGGTTCGCCTACGCCGGAGCTTGCAACCGACGTGCCACCTGCTCGCAAGTGTACCCGCCAGATCAACGCTTTCTGCCCGCAAACTGGTTCCCAACGGGGCCATATTGCGCCGTCGCACGGGGCATTCCATACTATCCCGTCGCTTCAGGACCGTGCGCCGCACGCACGGCATCGAGGAAGAGCATGCGCGGGGCGTTTGAACGATTGGTCGTGCCGATTTCCGGATCGGCGGCGGATGCACGCGCCTTGGACGTGCTGCCTGTCCTTGTTGGCAAGGAGGGCGGCGCCGTCACCTTCCTCTATGTGGTCGAGGTGCCGCAGTCGATGCCGCTCGATGCCGAACTGCCGGCCGAGGTGGATGACGGCGAGCGCGCCCTGCGCGACGCTGAGCGGATCGCCCGCAAGCGGCTGCACGCGCGGTCGACGCACGTCGTGACCGAACTGCTGCAGGCGCGCGCAGCTGGCCCGGCCATTGTGGACGAGGCGATCGAGCGCGAGGCGGACGCCATCCTGATGACCGCCTCCATCCACCGCAAGCACGGCCGCTCCACGCTTGGCGAGACCACCGACCACGTCCTCCTGCACGCGCCGTGCGAAGTCATCGTCGTGCGGCAGGCGCCACCCCGGCAACCTTCGGAAGGGACGGAAACGGCATGAAAGCGGTCATCATGGGCTGCGGCCGGGTCGGCGCGCGGGTCGCCTCTCTGCTGGACCACACCGGCAACGACGTAACCGTGATCGATATCGACAGCCGCGCCTTCCGCCGCCTGCCCGCCACGTTCGATGGCGACACGATCATCGGCACCGGCATCGACGAAGACGTGTTGCGCCGGGCCGGCATCGAGGATGCCGACGCGTTCATCGCGGTCAGCAACGGCGACAACCGCAACATCATGGCCGCGCAGGTTGCTCGCCTTATTTTCGAGGTGCCGGAAGTCGTCTGCCGCATCTACGACCCGGTGCGGGAAGACACCTACCGCCGGCTCGGCCTGACCACTGTCTGCCCGACCACCACCATCTCGGCCATGATCCTTGACTCCGTCATGCGCGCCAGCGGTGACGACGACGTGCGCGGAGGGACGAACTAGCCATGTACGTGATCGTCGCGGGCGGCGGCAAGGTAGGCTACTACCTCGCCCAGCACCTACTGATCGAGGGGCACGAAGTGCTCCTGATGGAGCGCAACGCGGAACGCGTCGCCGAGATCAACGACACCCTCGGCGCGGTGGCGATCGTGGGCGATGGCGCCGAGGTTAGCGCGCTGGCTTCCGCCGGCGCCGCGCGCGCCAACGTGGTGGTGGCGGTAACCGGCGAGGACGAGGACAACCTTGTCATCTGTCAGGTGGCGAAAGAGAAGTTCCACGTCGGGCGCACCATCGCTCGCGTCAACAACCCCAAGAACGAGAACCTGTTCCGGATGCTCGGCGTCGATGTGACGGTCAGCCAGACCAACTACATCCTGAATCTGATCGAGCAGGCCATTCCAGACCGCTCGTTCGTCCATCTGCTCAGCCTGCAGCACGAGGACTTCGCCATCGTGGACGCCAAGATTTCGGAACAGTCCGCCGTGGCGCACCGCGCGTTGGCAGAAATCGAGCTGCCGGAGGACACCACCATCGCCGCTATCGCGCGCGGCGCGCGGCTGATCGTGCCGGGGCCAGCGACCGAGTTGCTCCCCGGCGACGACATCATTGCCATCGCGCATCAGGACAAGGAAGACGACCTGCGGCGGCTGCTCGTTTAGGCCGCCCCCTACTCCGGAGCAACCTGTGCTGCTCGCCATCGAAGTTGGCAACACCAATACGATCTTCGGCCTCTTCGCGCCCGGCGGTGAACTCCTCACCTCCTACCGCGTCTCGACCGCGCGCGACCGGATGCCGGACGAGTGGTACGCCATGCTGGCCGCGTTGCTGACCTCCAGCAGTCTCGGCGCTTCGGAAATCAACGGCGCCATCATCTCCAGCGTGGTCCCCGGCGTCACGCCGTGGCTGAGCGAGATGACGCGGGTTCGCTTCGGCGTCGATCCGCTGATCGTTTCCGGCGCGCTCGATCTCGGCATCACGCTCGATGTGGAGGAGCCGCGCCAGCTCGGGGCCGACCGCATCGTCGATTGCGTGGCGGCCATCGCCCGTTACGGCGCGCCGGCGCTGATCATTGACCTTGGCACCGCCACGACATTCGATGTTGTGGACCGCGACAACGTCTACCGGGGCGGCGCTATTGCAGCCGGGGTAGCGACCTCGCTCAAGACGCTGGCCACGAACGCGGCGCAGCTCTTCAACGTCGAGCTGTTCGTGCCAGACTCGGTGATCGGTCGCAACACCGCCGATCAATTGCGCGCCGGCATCGTGACCGGACACCTCGCCATGCTGGAGGGCATGATCGCCCGCATCGATGATGAACTCGGCGAACGGGTGAAGGTGATCTTGACCGGCGGGCTGGCGACCCTGTTCGCTGGCCGCTCGCCCCGCTTCGACGTCGTCGATCCTGACCTCACCCTGAGCGGCCTGTACCTGATTTACGACCGCCTGCACGGCGCGAAGGGACGCAATTGACGGCCGCCTCCACGCTCAGTATTCGCCCATTGGCTGAGAGCGATTCGCTGTTTCTCCGGCAGATCCTGCCCCGTCTCAACCCCGGCGTCACCGTGTCGCCGCGCGACCCGGCGCGCATGGCCGCGTTCTTCGCGTCGCTCGACGCCAGCAACGTCCTCGAAGCGAATCAAGAGGGCTACATCGCCGAACGCGACGGCGAGCCGCTGGGCCTGATGATCATCTGGCTGGACGCCGACCACTTCACCGGTCACGCCCGCGCCCACGTCGAGGTGCTGGTGGTGGCGGAATCCGCCGAGGGGCAGGGCGTGGGGCGGGCGCTGCTGGCGTTCGCTGACCAGTGGGGACGCGATCACGACTGCCGCGAGGTGGTCCTCAACGTGTTCTCCACGAACACTGGGGCCATCGCCTTCTACGAACGGCTCGGCTTTGCGCCTGACCATTTACGAATGTCGAAAACTCTGGCCTGACGATTCACGGTACGATTCACGCGTTGAGACGCCGGCACGGTCGATGTGACGGCGCGATCACCCGCAAAGCGCGCTGGAGGCAAGATGATTTCCATGCCCGACACGAACACGGGCTTCGAGCAAGCGTTGACGAAATCCCCCACCGGAGAGCAGCCGCTGAAGCTGGCGGTGCAGCGCTCCGGGCGGCTGACCGAGCATACGCTCGGGCTGCTGCACGCCATCGGCCTCCAGTTCGAAAGCTACGGCCAGCGCCTCTTCTCCCATTGCCGCAACTTCCCGCTCAGCATCCTGTACGGGCGCGATGACGACATCCCCGGCTACATCTCGCGGGGCACCGTCGATCTCGGCATCGTCGGGCGAAACCTGATCTACGAAGAGAATGTCGAGGTCGCTGAGCTGGTCCCGCTGGGATTCGGCTACTGCGAGCTGGTCGTGGCGGTGATGCGTGATTCGCCGTACACCGATCCCCGGCAGCTGCTGAACGCGCGCATCGCGACCTCGTACCCGCAGTCGGCGCGGCGCTTCTTCGCGGAGCTGGGCGGCGAGCCGGAGATCATCACCATCAGCGGCTCGGTGGAGGTTGCGCCCTCGCTGGGCCTCGCCGACGCCATCGTTGAGCTGACCGCGACCGGCTCCACGCTGCTCCTGAACGATCTGAAGCAGATCCACACCATCCTCGAATCGGAAGCGGTGCTGGCCGCCTCCCCCGCCTCGATGGAAGATCCGCAGAAGCGGGCGAACATCGACAGGCTGATGATGCGCTTCAACGCCGTGCAGGCCGCCAAGCGTTACAAGTATCTGATGATGAACGCGCCCGTCTCGGCGCTGCCGGCCATCCGCGCCGTGGCTCCCGGCCTGAAGGCCCCCACCATCGTGCCGCTGGCGGACGACGGCTGGGCGGCCGTCCACATGGCCATCGAGGAAGAGCAGTTCTGGGAATCGATCGAGGCGCTGCGCGCCGCCGGCGCCACGGAAATCCTCGTTTCCTCGCTGGAAAAGCTCCTGCTCTGACCGGCTGACCAGCCGGCGCTTGCGATTCCTCAGGTATCATCTGCATGGGCGCGGCTCGGCCGCGCCCATGACCATTATGTCGCGTGCGCCGAAGCGCCCGCAGGGAGGCTCCTCGTGTCACAGAGCGTCGTGTCTCGGACCACCTTCGATCCCGCGAAGCTTGTCCGGCCGGCGGTCCATCATCTGCCCGTCTACCAGCGGCAGCCTCCGCCCGAGAATGCTCCCGAGCGCCAGATCCGGCTCGACTGGAACGAATCGCCGTACGGCCCCTCGCCAGCGGTTGAGGAAGCGCTGCGCAACGCGCTGGCCCACAACCGCTACCCGGAGTTCGACGCGTGGGCGCTGCGCGAGGCGCTCGGCGCCTACGTCGGCGCGCCAGCCGCGCAGGTGATCGCCGGAGCCGGCCTCGACAACGTCATCGAGACCATGCTGCTGCTGCTGATCGAGCCGGGCGACCGGGTGATCATCTCGAACCCAACCTTCGGCGTCTACGACGTGCTGATCAAGGCGTTCGGCGGCACGACCGTCGATGTGCCGCTGGCGCCGGGCTTCAACCTCGATGTCGATGGCATTCTGGCCGCCATCGATGACCGCACCAAACTGATCATCATCTGCAACCCGAACAACCCGACAGGAAACCTGTTCCCGGCGGCGGACATCGAGCGCATCATCGCCGAGGCCCCGTGCCTCGTGGCCGTGGACGAGGCCTACGCCGAGTTCGCGGGCACGACCTACCTGCCCCTCATGGAGCAGGCGCCGAACCTCGCGATTCTGCGCACCATGAGCAAGTTCGCCGGGCTGGCCGGGATGCGCGTGGGCTACGGCATCTTCCCGGAGAGCCTGATGCCCTACATGGGGCGGGTGATGCCGGGCTTCTGCAACGTCAGCGTGGCCGCCACCGCCGCCGCCATCGCCTCGCTGGGCGACCGGCGGTACAACGAGCAGACGGTGATGCGTATCCTCGCCGACCGCGACGCGCTGGCGAACCACCTGCGCGAGATGCCGGGCGTGGAGCCGTTCGCCTCCGCCACCAACTTCCTGCTGGTGAAGCTGCCGGTTGAAAACGCCGGCCAGGTCGTGGCCCGGCTGGCCGAGAAGGGCGTTTTCGTGCGCCACTTCGGCAACCCGGCGTGGGGCATCACCAACTGCCTGCGCGTCTCCATCGGCTCGCCGGAGGAGAACGAAATCTTCGCCGCCGAGCTGGAAGACGCGCTGCGTGAGGCAGGCGCGTTGGCATGAGCATCGCAGCAGATCAACAGCTACGGCAGGCGCACATCGAGCGCGCCACCTTTGAGACGCGCATCGTGGCCGACCTCGACCTCGCCGGTGGGGATGTCGCGGCAGACACGGGCGTGCCCTTCCTCGACCACATGCTTTCGGCGCTGGGCAAGCACGGCCGCATCGGCCTGATCGTGGCCTGCGACGGCGACGCCGAGATGGACCCCCACCACACGGTGGAGGACGTTGGCATCGTCGTCGGGCAGGCGCTGAAGCAGGCGCTGGGCGACCGGCGCGGCATCCAGCGCTATGGCTACGCCTACGCGCCGCTGGACGAGGCACTGGCGCGGGTGGTCGTCGATTGCTCGGGCCGCCCGTACCTGCACTACGAGGTGGAGATGCCCGAGGCCGTCATCGGCCGCGATTTCTCGACCACGCTGGTGGAGGAGTTCTGGCGCTCGCTGGCGATGAACGCCGGCTTGACCATGCACATCGATCTGGTGCGGGCGCGCAACGCCCATCACGCCGCCGAGGCGATCTTCAAGGCCGGGGCGCTGGCGATCCGACAAGCCGCCTCCCCCTCCGGCGCCCCCGATGCCATGCCCTCCACGAAAGGCGTCCTCGCGTGAGCGTTTCCATTGCGGTGATTGACTACGGCGCGGGCAACCTGCGCTCCATCCGGCGCGCCCTCGAAGCCGCCGGCGCCGACGTGACCGTCACCGGCGAGGCCGCGCCGGTCCTCGCCGCCGACGCGGTGGTGTTCCCCGGCGTGGGCGCCGCCGGGGCCTCGATGCAGCGCCTGCGCGATCTCGATCTGCTCGGCCCCATCCACGAGGTGGTGGCGCAGGAGCGCCCCTTCCTCGGCATTTGCCTCGGCATGCAACTGCTCTTCGAGGAGCAGGAAGAGGGCGACACCCACGGCCTCGGCCTGCTGCGGGGCCGCGTCCGCTCGCTCAGCCACGACGTGAAGGTGCCGCAGATCGGCTGGAACCGCACGCTCTGGGTGCAGGACGGAGCGGGCAGCCGGGCCGGCGAGGGCGGCGATTTCTACTTCGTGCACTCGTACATCGCGGAACCCGCCAGCGATGACGACATCGTGGCGGTAACCCGCTACGGCGAGGTCTTCCCCAGCATCGTGCGCCACGGCCAGATTTGGGGCACGCAGTTCCACCCCGAGAAGAGCGGCGAGGCCGGGCTGAAGATGGTCGCGGGCTGGGTCGATGACGTGCGCGCCCGCGCCGCCGCCTCCCGCGAGGGAGCGCTGGCGTGATCATCTATCCAGCCATCGACCTGCGAGGGGGTCGCTGTGTCCGCCTCGTGGAGGGCGACTTCGCCCGCGAAACCGTCTTCGATGCCGATCCCGCCGCCGCCGCCCGCCGCTGGGCCGATGCCGGCGCCGAGTGGCTGCACGTCGTCGATCTGGATGGCTCGGTGGCCGGCGAGCCGGTCAATGGCGACGCCATCGCCGCCATCCGCGCCGCCATCGATATCCCGATCCAGCTTGGAGGTGGCCTGCGCACGCTAGCCCACCTCGAAGCCGCGTTCGCGGCGGGCATCACCCGCGCCATCCTCGGCACCAGCGCCCTGCAGGAGCCGGAGATGATGGCGACCGCCATCGAGCGCTGGGGCGGGGCCATCGCGGTCGCCCTCGACGCGCGCGACGGCAAACTGGCCACGCGCGGCTGGCTCGATCAATCCGACGCGCTGGCCATCGATGTCGCGCAGTCGCTGGCCGCAAAGGGCGCGCAGCACTTCATCTACACCGACATCCGGCGCGACGGCACGCTGACCGGCCCAAACCTCGAAAGCCTCGCCGAGTTGATCGCAGCAGTCGACGCCGGGGTGATCGCCTCGGGCGGCGTTGGCACGCTGGCCGACATCGCGGCGGCGCGGGATACCGGCGCGAGCGGCGCCATCGTGGGCCGCGCGCTGTACGATGGCCGCGTCGATTTGGCCGAGGCCATCGCGCTGGCGCGTCCGGCGGAGATCAACGCATGAGCACCCAAACCGCAACCCTGCTGGACCTGCTGCCCGCCACCGGGCCGTACCGCCGCATCATCCCCTGCCTCGACGTGACCGGCGGGCGCGTGGTGAAGGGCATTGAGTTCCTGAACCTGCGCGACGCTGGCGACCCCGTGGAGCTGGCGGCGTTCTACAACCGCGAAGGCGCCGACGAACTGGTGTTCCTCGACATCACCGCCACCTCCGACACCCGCCGCACCATGATCGACGTGGTGGAGCGCACCGCCGATCAGGTGTTCATGCCGCTCACCGTCGGCGGCGGCGTGCGCGCGGTGGAGGACATGCGGCAGTTGCTTTCCGCTGGAGCGGACAAGGTGTCGGTGAACACCGCCGCCATCGTCGAGCCCGACCTGATCAACGCCGGCGCCGAGCGCTTCGGCCGCCAGTGCATCGTGGTGGCGGTCGATGCCCGCCGCCGCGCTGATGGCTCCGGCTGGGGCGTGTACACCCACGGCGGGCGCAAGGAGACGGCGCTCGACGCCGTCGAGTGGATCACGGAAGCCGCCCGGCGCGGCGCGGGCGAAATCCTGCTCACCAGCATGGACCGCGACGGCACCCGCGATGGCTACGATCTCGAATTGCTGGAAGCGGTAGCCGAGGCTGTCAATATCCCGGTCATCGCTTCCGGCGGCGCCGGCAACCTCGACCACCTCGTGGAAGGGCTGGCCCCCGGCCGCGCGGACGCCGTCCTCGCCGCCTCGATCTTCCACTTCGGCGAATACCGCATCGCCGACGCCCGCGCCCACC
>JASGGF010000007.1:0-35026 GCA_047605145.1 Thermomicrobiales bacterium
GTGGTGGCCATGACGCTCGGCGGGCCCGGACAGGCCACGCGGTACTACTCGTTCTTCAACTACCAGACAGCGAGAAAGCAGTTCTTCTACGGTGAGGCAGCCGCGCAGGCGTTCTTACTGTTGATCATCGTGCTGATCCTTGTTTCGCTGCTCTGGGGCCGTATCCGGCACATCTACGAAGCGCAGGAGACCGCGTCATGAGCGCGCGTATGCAGCCAACTGTCACCACGGCCCCGAAGACCACGCCGAAGCAGATCATCGGCTCGATCCTGATCTCGGTGGTCGTCATCATCGTCCTGATCTGGACGATCTTCCCGCTGTACTGGGCGGCAATCTCGTCCGTGAAGTCGTCGGGCGACAACTACGGCAACCTGTGGCTTCCGTGGGTCGACTTCCAGCCGACCCTGAAGCCGTGGCGCGACATGTTCGCGCTGCCGGAGGTGCGCGCTTCGACCATCATCAGCACGCAGCTGGCGATTGGCGCGGCCACGCTGTCGCTCTTCCTGGGCACCCTGGCGGCGTACGGGATCGCGCGGTTCCACTTCTTCCGGCCGCAGAATGGCAGCCTGACGACCTGGTTCCTGTCGCAGCGCATCGCGCCGCCGGTGATCTTCGTGACGCCGTACTTCCTGCTCATGCGGCAGGCAGGCCTGTTGGACACAACGCTCGGGCTGATCATCCTGAACGCCACGTTCAACATGACCTTCCCGATCATCATCCTGACGCAGATGTTCCGAGAAGTGCCTATCGAGATGGAAGAGGCGGCGCAGGTCGATGGCGCCTCGCGCTGGGAGATGTTCTGGCGCATCTCGCTGCCGCTGGTGGCGCCGGGCCTGGTAGTGGCCTGGATGCTGGCGCTGGCGTTCTCCTGGAACGAGTTCCTGTTCGCTTTCTCCAGCACTGTCGCCAACCGGCCGCTCTCGGTGGCGGTGGTGGGCGCCGAGCAAACGCGCGGGGTCGATTATCAGTTCGTCGGGACGCGAACCCTGTGGGCTATGATCGTGCCGTTGATCGCGGCGCTGCTGGCGCAGCGTTACATCGTGCGCGGTCTGTCGCTCGGAGCTGTCAAGGGATAGGTTCAGCGTGAGTTTGCTCCTGGGACTGGATGTCGGGACGACCAGCGTCAAGGCGGTCGTCTACCGGCCGGATGGCCTTGCCGTAGCCTCCGCGTCGGCTTCCACGCCGACGCACGTGCCGCGCCCCCGCTGGGCGTACTACCGGGCGGACGAACTCTGGGCCGCAGTGGTGGATGTCATCCGGCGGGCCATCGCCCAGATATCCGACCCGTCGCAGATCGTCTCGGTGGCGGTGGCGTCGGTAGCCGAGGCCGGGGTGCTGCTGGACGCGGACGGCGAGGCGACGGTCGATATCGTCGCCTGGTACGACACCCGGACGAAGCCGCAGTCGGATTGGCTGGGAGAGCACATCGGGGAAACGGCGCTGTTCGAGCGCACCGGGCTTTCGCTGCAACCGATCTTCTCGCTCTGCAAGATGCTCTGGTATCGGGAGCATGAGCCGGAGGCGTGGAAGCGCTCCGTCTCGTTTCTGCTGATCGACCAGTACATCGCCTTCAAACTGAGCGGTGAGCGGGGCGCCGAGCCATCGCAGGCGTCACGCACCATGCTGATGAACCTGCACGAGTTGCGCTGGGACGACTGGATCCTCGACAAGGCTGGCATCGACGAGCGGATGTTGCCGCCGCTGGTAAGTAGCGGCACCCGGATTGGCACGGTGACGGCCAAGGCGGCGGGCGAAACTGGCCTGCCGCAGACCGCGCAGGTGGCGACCGGCGGCCACGACCACGTGTGCGGCGCGTTTGCCGCCGGGGTGACGCGGCCGGGCCAGATGCTCAATTCGCTGGGCACGGCGGAAGCCGTGTTCCTGCCGACCTCCGCGCCGCTGACTGACCCGATTGCCGGCACTCAGGGGTACACGCAAGGCGCGCACGTGGCCGGGGGCGGGTACTACGTCTTTGGGGGGCAATACACCTCCGGGGCGTGCATCGACTGGATGCGGCGCCTGCTGGGTGATGGCTCCGACCCACTGGCCTACGACGAAGCGATTGCCGGCGCCGGACGAGCCCCGGCGGGCAGCAACGGTGTGCTCTTCCTGCCGCATCTGCGCATGGCGAACCCGCCCTATGTGGATAGCCGGTCGCGGGCCGCCGTTGTCGGGATCACGGTGGAGACCGGGCGGGACGAACTGGCGCGGGCGGTGCTGGAAGGGATCGCGTTTGAGACGGTGAGCACTTACCTGCCGCTGGCGGCGTACCCGCAGGTGACGATGCCTCAGTCCGCAGTGGCCATCGGGGGCGGCACGCGCAACAAGTTGTTGATGCAGATCAAGGCGTCGCTGAGCGGCCTGCCGTACGCCATTCTGGACGCCGAGGAGGCGACCGCGCTGGGCGGGGCGCTGCTGGGCGGCGTGGGCGCAGGGGTATACGCAAACGCGGACGAGGCCATCGCGGCGATGCAATACGGCCAGTCCGAGGTGCTGCCAAACGCCGATGATGCGCGGGTGTACGAGGAAATCCGGCGGGAGATCTTCCGCGAGCTGTATCCGGCTTTGGCCCCAATCAGTCAGGCGATCAGTGACATGCAGAACACGCTGAACGATGCCGGCGATGTCTGACGGTGACCTGCTGCTAGGAATTGATCTCGGCACCTCGGCGGTCAAGGTGCTGGCGGTGGATGCCAGCGGCGCCGTGAAGGCCTCCGGAACCGCCGAGTACCCGGTGCTGCACCTGCACGCCGGCTGGGCGGAGCAGGACCCCGACGCGTGGTGGTCCGCGACGGTGGCGGCGACGCAGCAGGCGGTGGGCTGGGGGATCAGGCCGGAGCAGATCCGGGCCATCGCGTTTTCGGGGCAGATGCACGGCGTGTCGTTTCTCGGGGAAGGGAGCCGGGCGCTGTATCCGGCGGTGATCTGGGCCGATCAGCGCTCCGAGAAGCAAGTGGGGGAGCTGACCCGCAAGGTCGGAGCCGAGCGGCTGATCGAGATCGCCGGGAGCCCGGTCGCCGCCGGGTTCATGGCCGCGACAGTGCGTTGGATGCAGGAGGAGAAGGCCTCGATCTGGTGGCGAACGCGGCATCTGCTTTCGCCGAAGGACGAGATCCGGCGGCGGATGACGGGCGCGATTGCGTCCGATCCGGGTGATGGAGCGGCGACACTCTTGTTCGATGCGCGCTGGCGCAATTGGTCGCCGCAATTGCTTGACGCCGCGGAGGTTCCGAGCGCGCTGATGCCGGCGATTCGCCCATCCGGCGCGCCGGCGGGCGAATTGACCGCTGAGGCCGCTGAGGCGCTGGGATTGCGAGCGGGCACGCTGGTGGTGACCGGGTCGGCAGATACGGCGTGCAGCCTGCTTGGGGCCGGCATTGTGGACAGCGAGACGCTGCTGCTCTCCCTGAGCACGGGCGCGCAGGTGATGACGCCGCAAGAGGCGTTTGCGCCGGATCTGAGCGGGCGCACGCACACCTTCTGCTCCGCGCTGGAACCGGGCGCGGGGAGCCCCGGCTGGTACCAGATGGGCGCGACGCTGGCGGCCGGCATGGCGATGCGCTGGCTGCGCGACGAAGTGCTGCGGCTCCACCCTGCCGGAGCCTACGAGCGGATGACGGCGCTGGCCGAAGGGGCGCCGCCAGGCGCGCGCGGAGCGCTATTCTTGCCGTATCTCGTGGGCGAGCGCACGCCCCACATGGATGCGGGCGTGCGGGGAGCATTTCTGGGGCTGACGGCGCAGCACACCGCCGGCGACATGGTGCGCGCGGTCATGGAGGGCGTCACCTTCGCCTGTTACGACGCCTATCTGGTGCTGCGTGATACCGGAGCGCGGCCGGAGCGGATTGTGCTGGCCGGTGGCGGCGCGCGGAGCCCATTGTGGCGGCAGATCATTGCCGACGTGTTCGGGCTGCCGGTGTACGCGCTGGCGACGGTGGATCAGGCGGCGATGGGGGCGGCACTGCTGGCCGGAACCGGGGCGGGGATGCTGTCTCCCGTTGAGGCGAGCACGCAGTGGGCGCAGTACGGCGCGCGTTCTGACCCGGACATGCACCGGCACCGGCGATACGGCGAATTGAGCGAGTTGTTCCGCGAGACGTACGCGCCGGTGGCGGAAATGAGCCACAAGCTGCGGGATTGGGCGGCGGCCGGTGAGCCGCCGCGCGTGACGCCACGGACGATCCGCAAGAGCAACTGAACGGGCTTTGGCCGCTACCCGGCGCGCGCCTGTTCGATAAGCGCGCGGCGTTCATCGAGGCGGAAGGCCGCGCGGTGTTCCGGGCGCGGTTCGGTGATGGAGACGAGCTCGGGCCGCCAGCGGGCGATGACGTCGTCGATGGGAGCGCCTTCGACAACGGCGATGGCCTGCATGGCCGCGCCGAGGGCGGCGTGCTCATGACCGCCGCGGACGTGGACAGGCAAGCCGGTGGCGTCGGCGATGGCCTGCCGCCACGCCGCGCTTTGGCTACCACCGCCAACCAGCAACACCTCTGAACCCGCGACGCCTTGCTGTGCCAGCGCTTCCATGCCGTAAGCCAATCCGGCGGCGACACCGTCGAGCGCGGCGCGCACCAGCAGTTCGGGCCGCGCGTTTTCCATGGTCAACCCAAGGATCGACCCGGTGGCGTACGGGAGGTTTGGCAGACGCTCGCCCGCGAGGTACGGCATCAGCAGCAGCCCTTCGGCGCCGGGTGCGGTCGCTTCAGCCGCAGCCAGCGCCGCATCGCGCGGCAAGCCGACCATGGCAGCCACGGTATCGACGACACGGGTGCAGTTCAACATGCAGGTGAGCGGGAGAAAACGCCCGGTGGCGTCGGCGAAGCCTTCGATCTCGCCGCGCTCATCCGCCACGGCGTGATCGCTGACGGCGAACGCGGTGCCGCTGGTGCCGAGGCTGATCACCAGTTCGCCGGGGAGCGCGCCGACGCCCAGCGCGGCGGCCATGTTGTCGCCGGTGCCGGGCCCGACCGGGATACCAGCGGGAAGACCCAGCGCGGACGCGGCGTCCGGCGTCAGGACGCCGATGGTCTCGGTCGGCCCGCAGACATCGGGGAGGCGGATGGTCGCGGCGACCTCCTCACCGATGGCCAGCGCCAGCAGATCGCGCCGCTGCTCGCCGGAGAGCGGCGACCACCACCCGGAACCGGAAGCCTCGCCGCGGTCGGTGGCGAGCCGGCCGGTCAGTTGCAGATTGAGCCAGTCGTGTGGCAGGCCAACGGCGTCGAGCCGGGCGAGCGCGGCCGGGTGTGTGCGGGCGAGGTGGGCCAGCTTGGCGATGGTGATTGAGCTGACGAGATAGGTCCCGACCTCTCGCGCGAAATCGGCGGTGGCGTTCAGCCGTTCGGCGTCTTCGGCGGCATCGACGTTGTTCCAGAGGGGAGCCGGGCAGATGACCGCGTTGGCGGCATCCATCGCCACCATGCCGTGCTGCTGGCCGCCGACGCTGATGCCGACGACATCGGCCCCTGCCGGAACGGCCTGCCGCGTCGCGGCGATGAGCGCCTGCCACCAGTCTTGCGGATGCTGGATGTCCTCACCGGTGTGCGGGGCGCGGCCCTCGCCAACGATGCGGCCGGTCTCCAGTTCTACCGCCAGCACCTTGGTGGATTGGGTGCTGGAATCCACGCCGAGCACGACCTTGTGCGTCATGTTCAACCTCATGCGTTCCGACGGCCAGTGATCTTCGCATTATCTCGCAGTGGGCTGCTCGCCGGGCGTTGACCCGAACCTCAGGGCCGGGAGGATGCCGAGCAGCGCGATGGCGCCCGCCAGCAGGAACGACTCGCGCGCGACCTGCAAACTGAGCGGGAGCACAGTTTCGTAGAGCATGGCGGTCTGGCGGGCGAGGAACTCCGAGGTGGACTCGTTCGGACCCTGCACGATCGTGGTGAGGTCGCCGACCAGCCCCTGCAGACGGCGTACCGCGATGGCGGTGAGCAGGGAGATGCCGGTGGTCATGCCCAGCAGGCGGAAGACGAGGGTCATGGCAGAGGCGATGCCCCGGTCAGCGGCCGGCGCCGCGTCGATGGCGGTGGCCCCGATGGGGGCGAAGCTGAGGCCGAAGCCGGCGCCCGCGATGATCAGGCCCGGCGCCATGCCCATAAGGGAGCCATTGCGCAGGCCGATCCAGAGCAGGGCGTACCCGGCGGTGACAAGGATAAAGCCCGCCACGGTGACGTTCCGGGCGCCGAACCGGGAGTTGAGTCGGCCTCCGGCGAAAGAGAGCACCGCGATACAGGCCGTAAACGGCGCCAGCATCAGGGCGGCCACGCGGCTGACATCCGCCATGTCCACCAGTAGCGCAGTGACGACCGGCACATCGACCATCGCCGAAATGAGGGCCGCGCCAACGAGAAAGTTGGCGACGATGGCGGCGGCAAAGAGGCGGTCGCGAAACAGGGAGACCGGCAGGAGCGGGTGCGTGGCCCGGCGCTGCCGGACGACAAACAGGATGCCGAAGATCAGGGCAACGGCGAGCAGCAAGCCGATGTGCTCGGTGACCGGATTGCGCGAGCCACCAAGCGCCCGGCCTCCCGAACCGCTGGCGCCCAGTTCGCCGCCTGCCGAGAGCGCGACGTTGAAGGCGGTGAGCGCGCCCGCAAGCAGCAGCGCGCCGGGGACATCGAGCTGCCGCAACCAGTCGGGCGGACGGGCGTGGCGCTCGCGGTTGGTGAGCAGGATGACGACGCCAACGGCGGCCGCCAGCGGGATGTTGATCCAGAAGGCCCAGCGCCACGGTTGCTCCCCGGGCGCAATCCCCACGAGCAAGGCGCCCCACAGTGGACCGAGCACCCAGCCAAGCGTGTCGATGGCCCCGACGAGGCCGAGCGCCGCTGAGCGCTGGCCGGGCGGCAGGACGTCGCCGATCAGCGCCATGGTGATCGGCAATAGGGCGCCGCCCCCGGCGCCCTGCAGCGCGCGGCCAGCGATCATGTGGGGGAGATCCGCCGCCATGGCGCACCAGAGCGACCCGCCAGCGAAGAGCACCAGCGATCCCACAAACGCCGGCACGCGGCCAAGCAAATCCGAGACGCGGCCAAACACCGGGATGGCGAGGATGTAGGTCAGCAGGTAACTGTTGACCACCCAGACATACCGGTCGATGTCCGCCGCGTTGACCCGGAGATCGGTGATCATCGCGGGCAGGATCGTCGAAATGACCGTCAGGTCAAGCGCGCCAAGAAGAACGGCGAGAAGCGCGGCGAGGACTGCCCGGCGGTCAGTTCGCGAAAGGGCGTTCATGAATCGACTGGCGGCTTGATATCCACCGCTTGACCGTGGTGGCTGAGATCGAGCGTCCAGATCGCTGGTTCGTCGCGATCAGCGGTATCGGGCTCACTCAGACGGGCGCGGAGCAGATCACCCGTGGATTGCTCGATCCAGAGATCGACCGTGACGGGGTCGCCGGTGATGGTGTAGTAGGTGAGTGGGCCGACAATGGACTGATCGACCTGCGCCTGCAGATGGAAAGCCGGGCGGCCATCCAGCGCTTCGTCATCCAGCCGCGTGACATCCTTGACGCGGCCCATGACCGGGCCGATGCCGTCCTGCGTGGAGAACAGAATATCGGGGCGGTAGGCGAACTCCTGCGGGGCCGATTCCCAATTGCCAGTCAGGATATTGGTGACCCATGACGAATCACCGACGGTGATAAGCTGGATGGAGACTGCCTTGCCCAGCACCTCGGCTTGAAACGTGGTGCGGACGCGATCCGGGCGCACCAGATCCCCCTCAGCGCCGAGGAGCCGGATGGTCTGGCTGCTGTCAATGAAGGTGTCGCCGGCGACCGACAGTGCGAAGTGGACCGAGGCGGTGTCAGCCAGACGCTCGCTGGCGGCGCTCAGGATTTCCGCAGGCGTCGCGGCGACCGGGGTCGGCGTGGGCTGCGCGGTGCTGCCGCAGGCGGCCAGAGCAATCACGGCAAGGCCGGTGCAGGCAGTGACAAACCGGCGACGCGTACAGGACAACAGGCCCCCTCCAGGCAGCGGACGTGCCGGCGAGTCTAGCATCTGACCGACCGCCTCCCGGCGCAGCCGAGAGGGCGTGCTACCATCGCTGGCCGGTCAATGACGGACACCGAGGGCTGTTTCACTGTGAGTATCGTGCCCCGGGGAAGTGACGCCCCCGCCGAAACCCTACGTCTGGCCGTTGCCGCCCGGAGCGAGGCAGCGGGCCGCGCCGAGAATCAGGATGTGGCCATGGCGCTGGCCTTGCCAGCCGCCACCGGCGCGCCCGCAGAGGATTTCCTGCTGCTGGTGGCCGATGGCATGGGCGGCGCGCCAGCAGGTGATGTCGCCAGCCACATTGCGGCGAACACCTTGCGGGATGCGTTCGAGGTGATGCCGGAAGGCGACCTCGGGCGGGCCCTGAAGGGCGCCTATCGCAAGGCGAACGACGCCGTTTTCGCCGCATCGCAGGCGTCGCCAGAGCGCGCCGGCATGGGGACAACCCTGACCACGGCGCTCCTGCATGGCAAATACGCGACCATCGCCAACGTGGGAGACAGTCGCGCCTACTTGCTGCGCGGTGGTGGCCTGACCCAGATCACGCGGGACCACACCGTGGTGGCCGATGACGTGGCGGCAGGAAAGCTGAAGCCGGCGGAGGCGCGCACGGATGCCCGGCGCAATCAGTTGACGCACGTGCTGGGGACGCAAGCCCGGCTGGATACCCGCCTGCCGGGCATCTTCGAGCTGACGCTCCTGCCGGGCGACCGGCTGCTCCTGTGCAGCGACGGGCTGTACGACCCGCTGGATCAGGTCGATATCCAGCGGGTGATGCTGGCGCAGGAGGTTGACGCGGCGGCCATCGCGCTGGTCGATCTGGCCCGGGAGCGGGGCACCACTGACAACGCAACGGCGGTGGTGGCGGTTGCCGTTCCGACGCGTGTGCCGGCGGCGGGCGTGATCGAGGCGATTGAGCACCCGACCGGCGGCAAGATCGGGACGACGATGATTGCCGTCATCGCCGTGCTGGTGCTGCTGTTGACGGCGCTGGCGTTGTACGTGCTCGTCTTTTCGCAATAGGGTGTGAGCGCGCCGCTTCATCATCGGATTGTCGATGCGCACACGCATGTGTTCCCGCCGGAGTGGGTGCAGGACCGGACGGACCAGGTGCGGCGTGACCGGTGGTTCGGGGAGCTGTACGAGGCTCCGACCGCGCACATGATCGATGCTCCCGGGCTGCTGGCCGCAATGGATGCGGCCGGGGTGGCGCAAGCGGTGATGTGCGGCTGGCCGTGGCGCGATCCGGCGCACTGCCGCGCGCACAACGACTACCTTGCTGAATCTGCCGCCGCGAGTGCAGGCCGCCTCGCGTGGCTGGGCATCGTCAACCCGGCGGAAGCTGGAGCCGCCGCCGAGGTCGAGCGATGCCTGAAGATGGGCGCCGCTGGAATCGGCGAGTTGAACGCTGATGCGCAGGGGTTTGCGTTCGAGGCGCAGCACGACTTCGCCGATGTGGCAGAGGTGCTGACGCGAGCGGGCAGGGCGGCCATGTTGCACGCCTCGGAGCAGCTAGGGCACGCGTACCCGGGCAAGGGCTCCGCGACCCCGGAACGGCTGCTCAACTTTGTGATGGCGCACCCGGACCTCAAGATCGTGTTCGCTCACTGGGGCGGCGGGCTGCCTTTCTACGAGCTGATGCCGGAAGTGGCGGCGCTGACCGCGAACGTTTCGTATGACACGGCGGCGTCAACCTATCTGTATCGGCCAGCCGTATTCCGGGCCGTGCTGGACGTGGTCGGGCCGGAGCGGGTGCTCTGGGGCAGTGATCACCCGGTGCTGGGGATGGGTCGCTTCCTGCGGCGAACACTGCGGGACGGCGCCTTGAAGGCGGAGGAGATCGGCCCAGTGTTGGCAGGGAATGCGGCGCGGGTGTATCACCTCCCGGAGATCGTCTGAGCCATCGGACAACGGAGCGGGCCATCATGATTGCCGGGTTGCGCGGAGTCGTCTTTCAAAAGCTGGAAGATGCGGTGCTGGTGGATGTCAGCGGCGTCATTTACCGCGTCAACACCTCTGCCAGTACGCTGGGCGAGATCGGCGCCTCGGGAGAACCGGTCACGGTGGTGACCCAGCTGTACGTGCGCGAAGATCAGATGACGCTCTACGGCTTCGCGACGAACGAGGAGTTGCGCCTCTTCAACACGCTGATCGGTGTTTCCGGCGTGGGGCCGAAGCTGGCGCTGGCGATCCTCTCGCGGGTGCGGCCCGACGCGCTGGAGCTGGCGATCAACAGCGAGAACGCGGAGTTGCTGGCGACGGTGCCGGGGGTCGGCAAGAAGACCGCGCTGCGCCTGATCCTCGAACTGCGCGGCAAGCTCGCTCCCTCGGCTACCGCTGGCGGCGCCCCGGGCGCGACGCCCTCGCAGGAAGACGCAGAGGTGCTGGCGGCGCTGCGCTCGCTGGGCTATACGACGGCGGAGGCGCACAGCGCCCTGAGCCGGGCGCCTCGCGATCCGGGATTGACGCTCGAGGATCGCGTGGTGGCGGCGCTGCGGGATCTTGCCAGTTCCTGAGCTGCCTACTCCTCGCTGTCGGCGGCGAGCAGTTCCAGCCGGCGTTCGACGGCGCGGGCGTGCGCAGTGAGGCCCTCGGCGCGGGCCAGTTCCGCCGTGGCCGGGCCGAGACGGCGCAGGGCATGGCGGTTGAGCGCAGCCACGCTGATCACCTTGGTGAACTCGGCCACGTTGATGGGCGAGGAAAAGCGCGCGGTGCCCCCAGTCGGCATGACGTGGCTGGGGCCGGCGGTGTAATCACCGACGGCTTCCGGGCTGTCCTCGCCGATGAAGATGCCACCGGCGTTGCGCACGAGCGGCACCATGGACCACGGGTCACTCAGCAGCAGGCACAGGTGTTCCGGCGCGTAGGCGTTCGCGAGGCTTATCGCGGTCTCGGTGTCTGGGGTGATCACGATCATCCCGTTCGCCGCCAGCGACTGGCCGGCGATCTCGGCGCGCTCCAACTCCGCCAGTTGCTCGGGGAGCTCTTCCAGCACCGCGTGAGCCAGCATGGCGCTGGGGGTCAGCAGGATGGCGGTGGCCATCGGGTCGTGCTCCGCCTGCGCCAGCATGTCGGCGGCAGCGAGGACGGGGTTGGCGGACTCGTCCGCCACCAGCAGCGTCTCGGTGGGTCCGGGCAGCTGGTCGATGTCCACGATGCCGAAGACCTGCTGCTTGGCAAGCACCACGAAGATGTTGCCGGGCCCGAGGATCTTGTCGACGTGCGGAATGGTCTCCGTGCCGTACGCCATGGCGGCGATTGCCTGCGCGCCGCCCACCGCGAAGAGGCGATCGATACCCGCGACCTCGGCGGCGGCGAGCACCAGCGGCGAGACCTTGCCGTCCGGGCCGCTGGGCGAGCAGACGATGATCTCGCGCACGCCAGCCACGCGCGCCGGGATGGCGGTCATCAGCAGGGATGACGGGTAGACCGCGGTGCCGCCCGGCGTGTAGATGCCGACGCGGTCCAGCGGGCGCACCACCTGCCCCAAGGCGCCCTCGTCGGTGTAGTCGAGCCACGAGGTGCGCAACTGCTTGCGGTGGAACGCCTCGATCTGCGCGGCGGAAAGGCGCAGCGCCTCCTGCAGCTCGGGATCGAGCCGGTCCAGCGCCGCCTGCCACGCCGAGCGAGGCACTTCGAAGTTCGCCGGGATCTTGCCCTGCAGCGCGTGCGAGTATTCGCGGAGCGCCGCATCACCTTCCTGCCGCACGTCCTCAAGGATGCGAGATACCGCCTCCTCGGCAGTCAGATCCTCGCCGAAAACGCGGCGGATACCGTCCTGCATCTTGGGCGAGAGGGTTGTTTCCTCGAAGCCACGGCGTCTGGTGAGCAGGCGCCGCGCCTCGTCGATGTCGTCAATGAGCCGGGGCAAGCCAGTTGTCGTTGTCTCGGTGGCAGTCATGGCCTCGGAAGTCCCTACGCTCGCAGTTCGCCCTGCACCATCTGGCGCAAGGTCTTGCCGATTTTCTCACGCACCTTACCAAGCTCGGCGTCGGTGAGCGCCCGGTTGGGCGCGGTGAAGGCTACGCGATAGGCGAGACTCTTGCGTCCCTCGCCAATCTGCGGTCCCCGGTAGACATCGAAGAGGGCGGGCGGTCCGGCCAGCGGCCCGGCGCCGGATCGTAGCGCCTCGGTGACGGCCGCCGCCGGGGTTTCTTCGTTAACCACGACCGCGAAGTCCTGCTCAACCGGCAGGAAACGCGGCGCCGTGATGCCGGATGGCACGCCTTGCGCGGCGGCAAGCAGCGCATCGAGGTCGAGTTCCGCGACGGCAACGCGCGCCGTCTCGATGTCGAAGGCGGCGGCGCGGTCGGGTCGTAGTTCGCCGATGACCCCGACGAGCGAGTCGCTGAGGTAGATGCCGGCAGAGCGACCCGGGTGGAGCCCGGGCTGCGCGAGCGGCTGCCACGAGGCTCCGGTCACGCCGAGACGCTGCAGCAGCGTTTCCACGGCGCCTTTCAGATCGAAGAAGTCGAGCTCACCGGCGGGATCGGCGAAGCGGCCCAGCGGATCGCGCTTGCCCGCAGCGACGAGGGCGAGCGTGGCCGCCTCGCGTGGGAGTTCTCCGTCGGATGGCAGGTAGACGCGGGCGCCTTCGAAAAGGCGCACTGTGCGCTCATGCTTCAGGTTGCGGGCGGCAGTTTCCAGCACGCTCGGTAGCAAGGTGGGGCGCAGCAGGTCGCGCTCGGCCTGCATCGGGTTGCGCAGGCGCAGCGCGGAATCTGGCGCGAGCGGGTGTACGCCGGGCGTGGGTTCGCCGGGCGTCGAGAGCTTCAGGAGGTCTCCGGCGCCGACGGTGACATACGAAATCGTTTCCCAGAAGCCGAGGCCGGCCAGCGCGCGGCGCGCCTGCTGCTGGAAGCGGTACATCGGGTCACGCCGCACGGGCGGGGTTTCGCCCGTGGGCAGCGTTTCGGGGAGGGTCTCGTAGCCGACGATGCGCGCGACTTCCTCAACGATGTCTGCCTTCATGGTGACATCGCTGCGCCACGTCGGGATCTGGACGGTGATCGTCTCTTCGGTGACCTCCGGCGAGAACCCGAGACGGTCCAGCACCTCGCGCACTTTCTCCGGGGCGATGCGCACGCCCAGCAGGCGCTCGATCTCGCTGAAGGGGAGGGTGAGCGGCTGGGGCGTGACCGGGCGCGGGTAGACATCGGCGAAGGCGGTGACGGTGGCCCCGGGCGAGAGGTCGAGGATGAGCTGGGTGGCGCGAGCGATCGCCGCATCCACGAGATTCGGATCAAGGCCGCGCTCGAAGCGGGAGGCAGCGTCGCTGCGCATCCTCAGCGCCTTGCCGGTGCGGCGCACCGACTTCATGTTGAAGTTGGCCGCTTCGAGCAGGATGCGGGTGGAGGCGTCGGTGGTCTCCGTGGCGACGCCGCCCATCACCCCGGCCACTGCCACCGGCTTCTCGGCGTCGGCGATCACCAGCATGTCCGGCGTCAGCGGGCGATTGACGTGGTCGATGGTCTCCAGCGATTCGCCGGCGCGAGCCCGGCGCACGACGATGCGGTCTCCAGCCAGCGTGGCGGCGTCGAAGGCGTGCAGCGGCTGCCCGATTTCCAGCATCACGTAGTTGGTGACATCGACGATGGTGTTGATGGGGCGCACCCCGGCGGCGCTGAGCCGGCGCTGCAGCCACGCTGGCGAGGGGCCGATGGTCACGTTGTCGAAGACCACGGCGGCGTAGCGCGGGCAGAGGTCGTCTGCCTCGATGGTCACAAGATTGTCGGCGCCGGCGGGAGCCGTCGTGAGGTCGTACTGCAGCGGCAGCGAGACCTCCGCGCCGGTGAGGGCGGCGGCTTCGCGCGCGATGCCGTGCACCGAGAAGGCGTGGACGAGGTTCGGGGTGATCTCGAACTCGATCACGGTGTCGCCGAGCCAATCGGCCAGCGGCGCGCCGACCGGCGCGTCGCCCTCCAGCACCATGATGCCCTCGTGCTCGTCGGAGAGGCCTAGTTCCTTTTCGGAGCAGACCATGCCTTCGGAGCGCACGCCGCGAATCATGCCAGGCTTGAGGGTCTTGTAGACCTGCCCCTCGGAGTGGCCGTCGATCAGCCGCGCGCCGGCCAGCGCCAGCGGCACGACTTGCCCGGCAGCGATGTTCGGGGCGCCGGTGACCACGGTCAGGTGGTGCTCGCCGGCGGCGACGGTGGCGAGGACGAGGCGGTCGGCGTCCGGGTGGCGCTCGACGTTCTCGACGTACCCTACATACACCTTGTCCCAGCCGTCGCCGATCACCTCGAGCTTTTCCGCTTCGAGACCGGCCATGGTCAGGCGGTGGGCCAACTCCGTGGGCGTCAGGCCCGTGTCAGCGAACTCGCGCAACCAGCGCATGGGAACTTTCATAATGGAAACCTCGTGAGTGGGCGGGCGGTCAGGCGGCGCTGGCGAACTGGCGGAGGAAGCGGAGATCGTTGCCGGCGAAGGCGCGCAGGTCATCGACGCCCGAGCGCATCATGACCAGCCGCTCGATGCCGAGGCCGAACGCGAAGCCGCTCACCTCGTCCGGGTCATACCCGACGGCGCGGAGCACGTTCGGGTGAACCATGCCGGCGCCGCCCATCTCCAGCCAGCCGGAGTGCTTGCAGACGCGGCAGCCCTTGCCGTTGCAGATGGCGCAGTCGACGGCGAAATCGACGCCGGGCTCCACGAAGGGGAAGAAGTCGCAGCGGAAGCGGATGCGCCGCTCGGCGCCGAAGAGCTGCCGCGCCAGTTCGGCGAGCGTGCCCTTCAGGTCCGCCATGGTGATGTTCTTGTCGACCGCCAGCCCTTCGAGTTGGTGGAACATCCACTCGTGGGAAGCGTCCTGCGCCTCGTAGCGGTAGACGCGCCCCGGCACAATCACGCGCACTGGCGGGGCGACGCGCTCCATGATGCGCGCCTGCATCGGCGAGGTGTGGGTGCGCAGGACGATCTCGCCCGGGAGATCGACGTGAATGGTGTCCCAGACATCGCGCGCCGGGTGGTCGTTTGGGATGTTGAGCTGGTCGAAGTTGTAGTGGGCGGTTTCGGCTTCGGGGCCGAAGGCGGTTTCGAAGCCAAGCAGGGCGAAAATCTGGCTCAACTCGTCGATCATCTGGGAGACCGGGTGGACGCCGCCAAGCGTTTGGCTGCGGCCGGGCAGGGTGATATCGACGCCGTCGGCGGCGAGGCGCTCATCGAGTGAGGCGGCGGAGGCAGACTCATGCTTCGCCTGCCACGCGGTGGTGAGCTCGGCCTTCAGCGCGTTGCCGCCCCGGCCGGCAATCGGCCGCTGGTCGGCAGGGAGGGTCGCCAGCGAGCGTAGGAAGAGCGTCAGCTCGCCTTTGGGCCCGAGATAGGCGCGCTCCCACGCGGTGACCGCGTCGAGCGAATTGGTGGCGTCGAGTTCGGCAAGGCTGCGCTGGCGGAGTTCATCCAGCAGCGTCTGGGCATCCGTCGTGGACATAAGGATCGCGGACTCTCGCTTTCGGACATGAAAAAACCCCTCGGCAGGGACGAGGGGTCGCCACGCGGTACCACCCTGCTTCGCCGGGCACGCCGGCGCGCTTATGCTGCCAGATAGCCCTTGGCACGGGGGGCGGCTACGCGCTGGAGCACGAATGCTCCGGGTTCACCGACCGGCTCAGGAGGGAAAGAGGGCCGCTGCGTTGCCAGAGCGGCTCTCAGCATTTGCCGCCTTCCCTGTTTGGCACGCCGCGCGGGTCCATGGCTCCGTCATCGCCACACGCACGTTGTCACGGCTCAGTATAGCGAGGCCGGGCAAAATGTCAGGAACCGGGCCGTATACTGGCCGGCTGAGAGAGGCCGGGCCGGGAAAGACGGCCTACAAACGGTGGAGGAACGGGTGTACTCGACGATTGAATCGATCTGGGGGCGGGAGATTCTGGACTCCCGGGGTAACCCCACGCTGGAGGTTGAGGTCTCGCTGGCGAGCGGCGATTCCGGAGTTGCCGGTGTGCCCTCGGGCGCCTCGACCGGCGCGCACGAGGCGGTGGAGCTGCGAGACGACGACCCGAACCGCTACGGCGGCAAGGGCGTGCGCAACGCGGTGCGCAATGTCAACGAGGAGCTGGCCGAGGCGGTCATCGGGCTGGATGCCTTCGACCAGACCGGCATCGACCAGATCATGATCGAGCTGGACGGCACGGACAACAAGGGCCGCCTCGGGGCCAACGCCATCCTCGGCGTCTCGCTGGCGGTGGCGCGCGCGGCGGCGGCCGCCTCTGGCCAGCCGCTGTACCGCTACCTCGGCGGGCCGGGCGCGCGGACGCTGCCGACCCCGATGATGAATATCCTGAACGGCGGCAAGCACGCCTCCGGCTCCAGCGTCGACATGCAAGAGTTCATGGTGATGCCGGTCGGCGCGGCGACCTTTTCCGAGGGGCTGCGCTGGGGCGTCGAAGTGTTCCACGCGCTCAAGAGCGTGCTGAAGAAGATGGGCGCCGTGACGCTGGTTGGGGACGAGGGCGGCTACGGGCCGAGCCTGCCGTCCAACGAGGCGGCGCTGGATGCCGTGCTGGAAGCCATCACGAAGGCCGGGTTCGAGCCGGGCAAGGACCTCGTGATCGCGCTGGACCCGGCCTCGACCGAGTTCTTCGAGGACGGCAATTACGTCCTGAAGGGCGAGGGGCGCACCCTCACCGGGGCCGAAATGGCCGACTTCTGGGCGGACTGGACCGAGCGCTACCCGATTGCCTCCATCGAGGACGGGCTGGCCGAGGACGACTGGGCGACGTGGGCGGCGCTGGAGGCAAAGGTCGGCGACCGGGTGCAACTGGTGGGCGACGACCTGTTCGTAACCAACCCGGAGCGACTGGCGCGCGGCATCAAGGAGAAGGCGGCAAACGCCATTCTGGTGAAGCTGAACCAGATCGGCACGCTGACCGAGACGCTGGACGCCATCAACCTCGCCCAGCGTAACAACTTCCGCGCCGTGATCTCGCACCGCAGCGGCGAGACGGCGGACACCTTCATCGCCGATCTTGCTGTGGCGACGAACGCAGGCCAGATCAAGACCGGCGCGCCGTCCCGCGTGGACCGCGTGGCGAAGTACAACCGGCTGCTGGTGATCGAGGAAGAGCTTGGCGACGCCGCGATCTACCCGGGCCGCTCGGCGCTGCGGGCGGGGTAATTCCCGGTAAGCAGGAACGCCGGGAGTGGGCAACCGCTCCCGGCGTTCGCGTTTGTCTGCGTCAGGCGATGGGTTTCAGGGCGCCGCTGGCGACGATCTGCTCCATTTCGGTGACGACGCGCTCGAACTCGGCCAGCGCGGCCTCGATGGGCGCCGGCGTGGTGAGATCGACGCCTGCTTCCTTGAGGAGTTCCAGCGGGTAGTCCTTGCCGCCAGAGGCGAGGAGGCGCAGGTAGCGCTCTCGGGCGGGCTCGCCCTCGTCCCGAATGGCGGTGGCGAGGGCGATGGCGGCGCAAAGGCCGGTGGCGTACTGGTAGACGTAAAACGCGCGGTAGAAGTGCGGGATGCGGCCCCAGTTGATGCGTACGGAGTCATCCACCAGCACGCCGGGCGAGTAGGCGGCGAACAGGTCGCCGTAGATGGCGTTCAGGCGGTCGAGCGTGATCGGCTCACCGGCTTCGGCCAGCGCGTGCACAATCTGCTCGTACTCCGCGAACATGGTTTGCCGGATGACGGTGCCGGAGAAGGTCTCGGCGAAGCGGTCGAGGATGGCGAAGCGTCCCGTGGCGTCATCGGCCGGCAGCGCGTCGAGCAGGCTCCACGTCAGCAGGACCTCGTTCACGGTCGAGGCGATCTCCGCGAGGAAGATGGGGTAGCCCGCCTCGTGGAACGGCAGGTTTTCGTCAGCCAGCAGCGAGTGCATCGCGTGACCCGCCTCGTGGGCGAGCGTGAACACATCGTTCATGGTGCCATTCCAGTTCATCAGGATGACTGGGGGCACGCCGTACGCGCCAGACGAGTAGGCGCCGCTGCGCTTGCCGCGCGTTTCGTGGACATCGACCCAGCGGGCATCGAAGCCGCCGCGCAGCTTGGCAAGATACTCGTCGCCGAGCAGGCTGAGGCCGCCGAGCACTTCCCCAACGCCCTCGCGGTAGCCGTACTGCGGTTCGGGATCAGGCGTGAGGGGGACATACAGGTCGTACGTCGCTAGCTGCTCGACGCCGAGAAGGTGCCGGCGGAGGTCAAGGTAACGGGCAATGACCGGCGCCGAGGAGCGCACGGCGGCGATCAGGGTGTCGTAGACCGCGACCGGCACGTTATTGTCGAAAAGCGCGGCTTCGCGCGCCGATTCGTGATGGTGAGCGCGGGCGTAGAAGACGTCGCCACGCACGGACGCCGCGTGCAGGGCGGCCAGCGTGTGCTTGTGCTCGAGGTAGGCGCTGATGAACGTTTCGAAGGCGCGCTGGCGGGTGGCGCGGTCGGTCGAGCGCAGCAGCAGGGCATACCGGCCCTTGCTCAGTTCGATCTCGTTGCCCTGATCGTCGGTGACGAGGCCGAAGCGAAGATCCGCGTTGTCCAGCGCGCCGAATGCCTCGGCGGCTCCCCGCGTGACATCAGACACCTGCGCGAGGAGTTGTTCGATTTCGGTGGAACGCACGTGCGGGCGCTGGCGGGCCAGATCGTCCAACATATGCGCGTACGGGGCCAGCGCCGGGTCCTCACGCAGGGCGTCGTACTGCGCTGGCGCCAGCGCCAGCAGTTCGGGCTCGAAGAAGGCGAGCGCCTGCCCCGCCTCGATGGCGACCGCGACCGAGCGCTCGTTGCGGGAGAGGGCGTCGGGATTGGTCGTATCCTCGTCCTTGCGCAGGTTGGCGTAGACGCGGACGCGCTCCAGCGCGCCGCGCAGGGCCATCGAATCATCGATGGCGGAGCGGAGCCGCTGCGGGGAATCACCGAGATGCCCTTCATGGCTGACGGCTGCTTCAAGCAGGGCAGGAATCGCGGCGAGTTGGCGTTCCCAGTCGTCGTCCGTCTGGTACAAGGTGCTGAGATCCCACGTGTCTTCCAGCGCGACATCGCTGCGAGAGGGGATCGTGCCAATTGGGGCTGATTGTGTTGCCAAGAGAAACCTCGTTCCGAAACGCCGGGGCGGCAGGTTGCGAATCTGACGCGGCGCGCCCGGCAGACGATTCACTGGGCGCTAATGATGCGACAGGCGGGCGAGCAGCCGCCACGCACGCAGGCCACGCAACCACCTATGCGTGTCTCACAGAAAGACGAACCACGTGACGCAACCCCTGCATATCGATCAGCAGACGGGAGCGATACGCCCGATCTGTGTTGATTGCGGGCAGACGTTTGCCCGGTCGCCCGGAGAAGAAGCGGCGCGCAAGGGCAGTGGGCTTCAGCCTTCGCCGCGCTGCCCGGACTGCCGGGAGCGCCAGCGGGCCGTCCACAACGCGGGGGTGTTGGAGCGATTGCAACACGACGCACTGCGGGTCGAGCAGCCATTGGCGGCTGGTCCGGAGGATGGCGGTGAGCGGGTGTACGGGGCGGTGTGCTCGGGGTGCCAGCGGCCGATCCGGTTGCCATTCCGGCCCAGTCTGGACCGCCCGGTGTTCTGCCGGTTCTGTCACGACCAGCGGCAGGGGCGCTGAACGGCGATGGCCGCGTCCGATCCGGACGCGGCCATCGTGCAAATGGTGATTTCGGCTACGCGACGATATCCGCCGCGTTTTCGCTTTCCGCAATGGTGAGCGCTTCGTCGACGATCGTGACCATGCGGTCGATCTCGTCGTAGCTGGTCACCAGCGGCGGCGCGAGGTGCAGGACATCCCAGATGCGGGTGATGAGCCCGCGCTCCATGGTCAGTTCCGCCAGACGCGGGGAGAAGGTATTGCCCTTGCCCCACTGGGCGCGAGTCTCCTTGTCCTTGACCAGATCCAGCGCGCAGTAGAGGCCGACGCCGCGTACGTCGCCGACGGTCGGGTGCGCGCGCAGTTCCTCCAGTTGCTTCTTGAGGTAGGCGCCCTTTTCGGCGCTCTGCTGCACCAGCGACTCCTCCTCGAAGATCTCGAGGTTCTTGAGGGCGGCGGCGGAGGCGGCCGGGTGTCCGCCGAAGGTGAGCAGGTGGCCCATGACGGCTTCCCGGTTCTCCTTGAATACGTCGTAGACGGATTCACGGACGACCGCCGCCGCAATCGGGGCGTAGCCGGAAGAAAGGCCCTTCGCCATGGTCATGATGTCCGGCACGAAGCCGAACTGCTCGGTGGCGAACATGGTGCCGGTGCGGCCGAAGCCGTTGATCACTTCGTCGGCGATCAGCAGTACGCCGTGGCGGTCGCAGATTTCGCGCAGCATCTGCCAGTACTTCGGAGACGGCACGTGCAGGCCAGCCGCCGAGGAGATCGGCTCCCCGATGACGGCGGCAACCGTCTCCGGCCCCTGATTGATGATCTCGGATTCGACGTACTTCGCGGCGGCGATATCGGCCGCCTCACCTTCGAGCCCGAAGTCGGAGCGGTAGCGATTCGGGTGCGGCACGTGCGAGACGCCGTACATGAACGGGCCGAACCACGCCTCGTTGCGGGTGGCGGTCAGGCTCATCGCGCCCTGGGTCATGCCGTGGTAGCTGCCGCGGCGGGCGATGATCTTGTAGCGGCGCGGAAAGCCGCGCATGAACTGCACTTGCTTGGCGATCTTGACGGCGGTCTCGACCGCCTCCGAGCCGCCGGACACGAAGAAGGCGCGGTTGAGATCGCCCGGGGTGATCTCCGCCAGCTTGGCCGCCAGCGCCACCGCCGGGGTGGTGGTGTAGGTCATGGACGAGGCGTAGCCAAGCTTGGCGGCCTGATCGCCGTAAGCCTGCGCGATCTCCTTGCGACCGTGGCCGGCGTTCACGACCCACAAGCCGGAGATGCCATCGAGGTACTCACGGCCCTGCACGTCGTACAGACGCGCGCCTTCGCCCCGGTCGAACACGCGGAGGTTATCGCTATCGAACTCACCCCACGGCAGCATGTGGATCCAGACGTGGTCACGGGCGGTCTGTTCGACCGAGCGCTCACCGGCGTCGTGGTGGGTGGCTCCATTGGCGTGGGGGACCGTCTCCACCCGCTCAAGTTGTTCTGTTGCCTTAGCCGTAACCATTCGATCATGCCTCCGCGGATAGAATGACGTGAGCTACGAACTGATGTGCCAGGAGTGCGTCTTTCTTGCAACCGACAACTGATTCGTAGACAAGACGGGCGAACTATAGCAGCGGCCACTGGCGTGCCTGCTGGCGAATACGGGTGGAGAGTCGCGTCATGCACCAAGAGTTCCCGGCCGGGCACGGGGCGGGGCGGATCCAGCGGCACGAGCTGCTGGGCGAATTGCCGGTAGCCGGGCAGGTCACCGTGTTTCTGGACGGCGCGCCGATTCGAGGTCGCGCCGGCGAGCCGCTGCTGGCGACGCTGCTGGCGGCCGGTGTACGCGTAATGCGGACCATGCCAGAGCTGGGCGATCCCCGCGGCGGCTACTGCCTGGTGGGACGGTGCGCCGACTGCCAGATGGTCGTTGACGGCGTGCCGGGGAGTCGCGCGTGCGTGACCACCGTGCGGGAAGGCATGCAGGTGCAGACGCAGCACGGCCTGGGCGAGGAGAACTGGGAGTCGCTGGAGGAGGCGCTGTGAGCGAGGCAGTCGATGTGCTGGTGGTGGGCGGTGGCCCCGCCGGATTGAGCGCGGCAGCGGCGGCGGCCTCCACCGGGGCCGGCGTGCTGCTGGTCGATGAGCAGGCTGAACTGGGCGGCAACCTGCGCTACCGCGCGCAACGGATCGCTGATGAGACCGGCGCGGCCGCGGCGCCCGGCGATCTGCGAGCGCGCCTCATCGCGGAGGCTGAGGCGAGCGGGGTTGATCTGCGGCCGGGCGTGCTGGCCGCCGGCTGGTATCCCGGAGGCAAAGTGCTGCTGGTTGAGGGCGAGCAGGCTCGTCTCGTCGAGCCGCGCGCAATGATCGTGGCGTCGGGCTCCACGGACCTGCCGTTTCCCTTTGCGGGCGCCACGCTTCCGGGTGTCTTCACGGCGCGGGCGCTGCAAATCCTGATGAACCAGTGGCGGGTGCGGCCCGGCCTGCGATTCGCGGTTATCGGGGTGGGGCCGGAGGCCGAAGAGGTCACCATCGACATCTTGCTGGCTGGTGGCGAGGTGATTTGGGGGGGTGTTGCGCCGCCGCCGCACCTGACGGCGTCCGGCAGCAACGGCGTCGAGCAGTTTGCCATCGGCGAGGAGCGCTACGAGGTCGATTGCGTGGTTATCGCTGTTGGCCGGCAGGCTGACCCGGCGTTGGCGACGATGGCGGGCGCAACGCTCGGGTTCGCGGGGCCGCTGGGCGGGCTTGTGCCGGTCCTCAGCGCCGAACTGCGCGCGGCGCCCGGGGTGTTCGTTGCCGGGGACGCTGCAGGAGTCGGCAGCGTAGCAGCGGCAATTGCCGAGGGGCGGCTTGCCGGCGCGGCAGCGGCGGAGACTCTGGGACGGTCAGACGCGAACGCGGCGCAGGCGACCAGCAACCCGGAGGTAGGCTGGCGCATTGCGACGCGCGAGACTCTGGCGCCGGTCTACGCGCAGCCGTACACGTAGCTGTTTGGAGAGGTTCGGCGACACCCGAGGCGCCGGGCGCAGCTCACGGGTCCGGTTGCTACCATGCGGAAGGCCATTTGCTGCGGCGAGCACGCCGCGCGAAGTCAGGATCGAATGCGATGTCAGATGCCGTGCTGATCTGCCGGTGCGAAGAGATTCGTGAATCCGCTGTGGCGCAGGCGCTGCTGAATGGCGCCGTGTCCGTCGATGACGTCAAGCGGCGCACGCGAGCCGGGATGGGAGCCTGTCAGGGCATCTCCTGCATCCCGGCGGTGGCCGCGTTGGTGGCGCAGGCGACAGGAACTCCAGTCGAGGAGCTTGCGCCGATGACGGCCCGGCCGCCGGTGCGGCCAATTCCGCTGGCTGCGCTGGCCAGTCTGGCGGCACTCGAAGACGGCGGCAACGGGTAACGAGCAGCTGACGCGTCGGAGGCTGCGACGGATGTGGTCACCGGTGGCACGTTCGGAAGACGCCTGCGTGACTGTCTGGACCTGCGAGGGAAAGACCTCGTTACGCGTGCCATGAGCGCGCGTGACGAGGTCTTCGCTGAATCAGAGTGGCTGGTTGTCGGGTCGCTATTCCTCCTCGCGGGGTGACAACCACGAGAAAATACCCAGCGCAAGCGTAACGACGGCGATGGCGACGCCCAACGGCAGGATCGAATCATCGTTGCCGTCGCGGTCCACCACTTCGCCGAGAAAGGTGACGCCCAGCAGCACCACGGTGACGCTGATGAGATCGCGTTTCAGCTCCATCAGGTCGCGCACGCGCATCCATTTGGGCACCGGAATTGAGTCATCAATGAACAGCTGGTACAGGCTGAGCGAGATGATGTAGAGCACCGTGCCCAACAGGACCGAGTCCGTCAACTGAACGACAGAGACACCCAGATGATCGACGTGATGCACCGTGAACTCGTTGGCGAGGAGATGATCGATCTCGTCGCGGACCAGCTTCACGGCGGCGATGGCCGACCCCACCAGCAGCAGCACCGACCCGAGGAAGGTCGCGAACACGGCCAGCGCGATGAGATTTCTGGTTCCCCCGAGTAAGGCGCGCAACATACCCGCCTACGTCTAATTGATCGCGCGGGCGGCATCGAGCCGCCCCGCCGCGAAGGCTGCGCGAAGCACAGAGATTGTGTCGGCCACACCCTCGTCAATCGGCCGCCAGTCGAGGGGACCGAGCAGCGTTTCCACGGCCTTGCCCTCGTAGGCATCGGGCGTGAACATGGGTTCGCTGTTGGTGTTGATCGTGCCGGCGCTCTCCGGAACGGCGGCGGTGATCGCTGCGATGATCTGCTCGGTGGAGGCGGGGGTCCCGCCGAGCGTGTAAGTCGGGGCTCCGTTGGGCATCGTGCGGGCAGCGCGGATGAACGCGGCGGCGACATCGTCAGCGTGCTGGTAGGTGTCGAAGCCGCCGAAGGAGATGTTGTAGGGCTGGCCGACTGCGGCCGCCGCCATCGCCTTGGTAGGAGTTGAGCTGACGCCCTGATCGCGGCCCGGGCCGTAGACGAACGCGGGGCGCAGGCCGACGCTGGGGATCTGGTGGTCCTGCCAGTAGATCTGGGCCCAGCCTTCGTTGGCTTCCTTGGTAACACCGTAGAGGGTGACGGGCATCAACGGGGCGTTGTCGGCAATGGGACCTGGCGGGTAGGAGGACGGCGACCCGTAGACGGCGATGGAGGACGCGTAGGCGAAGCCCTGCACCTGCTCGCGCAGCGCGCGGACCGCTTCGAACAGGATGGCCGTGCCGACGACATTGACCTTGGCGCCAAGGACCGGGTTGGCGCGCACGAAGGGCACCTGCAGGGCCGCCAGATGCAGCACGTGCGTGATGCCGTGGTCCTTGATGATCTCGTTGACGCGAGCCTCGTCCGTGATGTCCCCACTCTCGAAGTTAACTTTGGCGATGGCGTCATCCGGCATGATGATGCGCATGCGGTAGGGATCGCCGGGAAGGTCGAACGTGGTGACCGAAACGCCCTCGTCAATGAGCCGCTTGACGGCCCATGAGCCGATGCAGCCCATGGCGCCGGTGATCAGGAATCGTTCGGACACGCGTGTTCTCCCTCTCTGCACATCCAACATGGGGCGCAGACTGGCCGCCCCGCTCACGACGGGCAGAATACCCGGCGCGCGGTCAGTGCGCGTCGGTCACGGCGGCGGGGGTGTAGTAGTTCGAGTACGTGTGCTTGCCGGCGGCGGTCAGGGCGTCGTCATCGAACGGGCCGGGGCCGAAGCGGTCAGGATCGAGCGGTCGCATATCGATGGACGGCTCGCCGCCCACGATCCATTCCGCCAGCACCCGGCCCAGCCCGGCGGAGAGCGAGAAACCGCTGCCGTTGCAGCCGGTGGCGAGCCACAGCCCGCGCGCCTGCGCCGACGGCCCGGCGAGAAAGCGGCCGTCCGGCGTCATGGTGAAGACGCCGCCGCGGTGCTCCGCCACGGGGGTATCGCCAAGCGCAGGCGTCAGGGCGCCAAGTTGGTCGGTGAAGGTATCGAGGATGCGCATGTCGAGCGGCGTCTGCGACATCTCGAAATCCGGATCCTGCCGGGGATCAATGGCCAGCGGGTCCTGCTCCATCCCACCCATCATCAGGCCGCCGCGGGCGGGCCGGAGGTACGCCGAGGCATCGACAATGCGCGCGATAGGTTCGGTGGGCTGCATCCCGGCGATGGGCCGAGTAATGAGCAACTGGTGGCGCACCGGCACGATGGGGACCTCCACCCCGGCGAATGCGCCGACCTGCCTTGACCAGATGCCGGCGCTGTCGATGACCAGCGGGGTCTCGATCGCGCCCGCCGTGGTCTCCACACCGGTCACCGCGCCTTCGTGCACGGTGATTCCGGTCACCGGCGTGTTGCCCAGCACCGCCACGCCGCGATTGGAGAGCGCCGTCAGGTACGCCTCCAGCAACCACGCTGGTTCCTCGAGGTAGATGTCGCCGGGGATGTGCCACGCAGTGCGAATGCCTTTGCCGGTGAGGTAGGGCGTGCGGCGGGCAAGTTCGGCGGCATCGAGCCGTTCGGCCTCAACGCCCCACGCTTGCGCCTGCGCGATTTCGGCGTCCACCATCGCCGCGTGTTCCGGGGTGCGGGCGGCGAGCACGCTGCCTGAGTGGACGTAGTGCAGCGGGACGCCACTCTCGTCGGCGAACCCCTTGATGATCTCGATGCTCAGCGCCGCGAGCTGCGACTTCGTCTCGCTGGCCTGCACCAGTTTGTACAGGCCGGCGGCGCGGGGGGATGTCTGCGACGCGGGCGCGAAGCGGTCCAGTACGATGATGGAGCCGGTGAAGACGCGGGAGAGTTGGTAGGCGGTGGCGAGGCCGAACGCGCCCGAGCCAATGATGACGATATCGGCGCGGGTGGGAAGAGGCGGCGTCTCCATGGTGGTGCTCCCTCGACGACGTGCTACGCGACGGCCGGATCGGCGACGGTTGCCGGACGAGGCCGTTCGCCTGTGCGGCAGCAGTTCACCGGGCACAGGTCATGGCTGGGTCCAAACCGGCCGAGTGCCTGTCGGACCGGGCTCCCCTGCAGCCGATCTTCGATCAGTTCGCGGATCATGGCGATGAACCGGGGATCGACGCCGACGGTGGGCAGCCGGACGAACCCTATACCCAGTTCCTCCGCGCGCTCCTTCGCCTCATGGTCGAGATCGAAGAGCACCTCCAGATGGTCGGACACAAAGCCGACGGGAACCAGAATGACGTGGCGCGTGCCCGCCTCTGCCAGCGTATCAAGCACATCGAGGATGTCGGGCTCCAGCCAGGGAACCTGCGGCGGGCCGCTGCGGCTCTGCCACGCGAGCTGGAAGCGCTCCGCACCGCCCAACTCCGCGACCAGCCGGCTGGCCTCGCGCAACTGCTTCTCGTAGGCGCTGCCGCTGGCCATGGAAACCGGGACGCTGTGCGCGGTGAAGATGACCTCGGTGGCAGGGCGCTCGGACTCCGGGATGGCGGCCAGCGCGGATCGGAGGTCGCGGGCCATCGGTTCGATGAAGCCGGGGTGGTTGTAAAAGACTCGGATCTTGTCGAAGGTCATGTCCACTGCGTCGAGTTCTTCAACGGCGCGGGTGACATCTTCGCGGTACTGCCGGCAGCCGGAGTACGAGCTGTAGGCTGAGGTGACGAACACCAGCACCGAACGGACGCCATCGGCGCGCATCTGGACAAGGGTGTCGGTCAGGAAGGGGTCCCAGTTGCGGTTGCCGAAGTAGATCGGCAGGTTGATGCCGTGATCGCGGAGTTCGCTGTCCAGCGCCGCAATCAACGCGCGGTTTTGGGCGTTGATCGGGCTGACGCCGCCGAAGTGGTAGTAGTGCTCCGCGACTTCCGCGAGTCTGGCCGCCGGGATGTTGCGGCCACGGGTCACGTTCTCCAGAAAGGGGATGACGTCCGCCATGCCCTCCGGGCCGCCGAACGAGAGCACCAGCAAGGCTTCGTAGGTGTGGGATGCGTCGTCGAAGAGAGGGGCGCCCGGGCGCGCCGCGCCCATAAGTGTCATACGAGGGTCTCCGGGAAATGGTCCCTCCAAAGGCGGAGGGACCAGCGAGTGATCTGCTGTGGGAAGTGTGCCACGGCAGGCTTGCCCGGAGCGCCGCGCCGTTACCCCATGTCGCCGATGGAGATGTTGGCGAGGCTTTCGTAGACGGTCAGGAGCGCGCTGTGATCGAGGTCGCCCTTGCCATTCGCGGCGAGCGACTCGAACAACTGGCCGACGATGGCGGAAACTGGCAGCGGCACCGTGTTCTCCCGGGCCGTGGCCATGGCAATGTTCAGGTCCTTGCGGTGCAGGTCGATGCGGAAGCCGGGGGCGAAATTGTGGTCGATCATCGACTTGCCCTTCAGCTCCATGACCCGGCTGGCGGCCAGCCCGCCGGAGAGCACCTGCACGACCTTGTCGGGATCGACGCCGGCCTTGGCGCCAAGCACCAGCGCTTCGCTGACGGCGGCGTAGTTGATGGCGACGACGATCTGGTTGCAGGCTTTGACGATTTGCCCGGCGCCCGCGCCGCCCACGTGGACGATGGTCTTGCCCATCGCCTCGAAGTAGGGCATGGCGCGCTGCACGTCGGCGGCGTCGCCACCGACCATGATGCTGAGCGTGCCCGCAATAGCGCCCTTGTCACCGCCGCTGACCGGGGCATCGAGTGCGTGCGCGCCGCGTTCCCGCAGCGCGTTGTTCACCTCGACCGATGTCGCCGGCGCAATGGTGCTCATGTCGATCAGCAGGTGCTCGCCCGACATAGCGTCAAGCAAGCCGCTGTACAGGACGACATCGCGCACATCCTGCGAATCGGGGAGCATGGTAACGACGATGCGGCAGGATTCCGCGACGGCGCGTGGTGACCCGGCGGCGGTGACGGCGCCGCCTTCGCTCAGCAGCAGATCGACATCGTCCCGGCTGCGATTGAAGACCACGACCTCGAAGCCGGCCTTGAGCAGGTTGCGGACCATGGGCTTGCCCATGATGCCCAACCCGATAAACCCGATTGGCCCCTCATTGGGAACAGACACTGCGAACTCCTTTTGCGCGTGCGCGATTAGCCGGTCGTGCTTTTCCAGAATCCCATGTCCTGAAGCCACCCAAGCGACTTGACGGTCTCGTTGCTGGGACGATATTCGAGGCTCACCCAGCCGTCGTAGCCAGCGTTGTCAAGCGCTTGCAGGACGTACGGGAAGTTGATTTCGCCCGTTCCGGGCTCGTTGCGGTGCGGACTGTCAGCGAGTTGGACGTGGCCGATCAGGCCGATCCGCTCGGCGATCGTGGCGGCGAGGTTCCCGCGAGTGCGCTGCGCGTGGTAGATGTCGTACTCCAACTTGAGATTGGGGTGGTTGATCTCCTCGATCAGCGCGAATCCGTTGTCCGGGTTGGAGACGAGGTAGCCGGGAGCGTCCCACAGATTGAGCGGCTCCATGACCAGCCGGACGCCGTGATCTGCCGCGACGCCCGCCGCATACCGCAGGTTCTCGCGCAGGGTGGCGAGCTGAGTGGCTCGGTCTTCGCCGGGGATCGTCTTACCGGCGAGGCAGTTCATCTTTTCCGGATGCAGGACGCTGGCGTAGCGCATCGCCGACGCCACGCTCTCCCGAAACGCCTCGACGCGCTGGGGATCGCTGGCAAGCCCACGGTCACCGGCGGCAAAATCACCCGCCGGGAAGTTGAACAGCGCTAGCGCGAGGTCGTTTGCCTGCAGCGCCGTCGCGATGTCCTGCGCGTCGTGTTCGTAGGGAAACAGGAACTCGACGGCATCGAACCCGGCGCGCCTCGCCAGCGCGAACCGCTCGAGGAAGGGCGCCTCCGTGAACAACATCGAGACGTTCGCGGCGAAACGTGGCATGCTCACCTCCGTTATCGGAGAAATCCGGCACTGATCCTAGACTGGCGCGAAGATGGGGTCAACTGACTTTTTGGCGTCTCGCTGTTGCTGCACCGCGGGTGATGTCAGCGGTGCAATGCACAACATCATGCAATTGCGCAAGGACTTCGGTGGTTACTGCAAATTTACCAAATAGCACCAGTTGTTGAGAATTCCTGCACATGTAAATTGTGTAACGATGTGAAGCACGGTCAAGTAATCCTATTCGGTCTACTTGATATTTGTCTTTGGCGGAGTCGAGGTGTACCATAGGTTTGCGCCATTGCTTATGCCGCAATTCCGCCCGGCGCATCCTCAACGCATGGAACGCGAGTTCCGAGAACACGCGAGTAGTGAGACAGGGAGGAAACGACCGTGAGCGACGTGACCGGGAGCGGCGACGTCTACACGATGGCCGAAGCTGCGCGCCTCAAGGGTGTGTCGTACCACACCGTATCCCGCGCCGTTCGGCGTGGCAAGTTGCCTGCGACCCGGCTGGGCCGGATGGCGCTGATTCAGTCCGAAGATCTGCGCGAGTGGCGGCCGATGCGCGAGCGTGCCCCGCGCAAGTACCGCCGGCGGGAGCCGAACCCGGATGCAACGCCAGCGCTGCTGGATCTGGCCTCCTCGGATCGGGTCGAGCTCGCCAGCCAGCTGGCGGCGGTGTACGAGGCCATTCACCTCGTGGTGGACAACTCGCCCCGCGAGGAACTGTTCGACCTGATCGTGGACCGGCTGGCCGGCACGCTGAACCTGCGCCGGGTTTCGATTCTGCTGCTGGATAGCGCGAACAGCCGGACCATTCGCGTGGCCTCCTACGGCCCGCCGATTTCCAATCTGCCGGCGGAACTCGCGCTCGAAGGGTCGCCGCTGGGGAACTTCAGCGATCAGCCGTCGCGCGCTGTCGTGGCCGAGATCGATGAGGAAAGGGCGAAGGCGCTCAGCGGCCTGAACCTCAAGACGATTCTGGTAGCGCCGATTCACGTGGGTGGGGCGCCGCTTGGCCTGATCGTTGGCGACCGGAACGGCGAATCGTTCTCACTGGACGATAGCGCGCTGGATCTGGCGCAGGCGATGGCCAATCTGGCGGCTGCGGCGTCACTGCGCTCGCGCGCGCCTGAGGCGGTTGGCGCCTACTAGGTCCCCGGTTCGAAGAGCACTGCACCACACAATACCGGCTCCGGTTGTCTCGGAGCCGGTATTGTGTTGCGGCGGCCATTACGGCAGCAGCGGCTGGCCGGTTGGGGCCGTAATGGCGTCCTGCACCGGGGTCAGGCGGTCTCGTCCTTGCCCGATTCCTTCGTAGCGAAGGCCGGCGGAGCGGACGACATCCGGATCGAGCAGATTGCGGCCGTCCAGCAGGATGTCGCCGGTCATCACCCCGGCAACCTGCGCCAGATCGAGCTCACGGTACTGACGCCACGGCGTGCAGAGCATGACGACATCGGCGCCGGCGGCGGCCTCGTACGGATCGGCGTGCAACGAGAGCTGGGGCAACCGGCGGGCGGCGTTGTCGAGCGCGATGGGATCGTGCGCCCGCACGAGGGCTCCGCGCTCATGCAACATCTCGGCTACCGTCACCGAGGGCGACTCTCGGAGGTCGTCAGTGTCCTCCTTGAACGCCAACCCCCAGATGCAGATGGTGCGGCCATCCAGCCCGCCCAGTAGTTCGCTGGCGCGCGTGACGAACCGGCGTTGAGCCTCCTGATTGATGCTCTGCACCGCCCGCAGCAGCCCGGGATTGAGCCCGGCGCCCTCTGCCATACGAGTGAGCGCCCCGACATCCTTCGGGAAGCAGGACCCGCCAAACCCGATGCCCGCGCGCAGGAACCGGGGCCCAATCCGCTCATCCGCGCCCATGCCCTGCGCCACCACGGAGACATCGGCGCCGAGCCGTTCGCAGAGCCGGGCGATGTCGTTGATGAACGAAATCTTGGTGGCGAGAAACGCATTCGCGGCGTACTTGATCAGCTCCGCCGAGCGGTGATCGGTCTGCAGAATCGGCGCGCCGAACGGCTCATACAGCGCGGCAATGGTGGCGAGCGCCTCGGGATTGTCGCCACCCAGCACGACGCGGTCAGGCTGCATGATGTCGTGGAGCACCCGGCCCTCGCGCAGGAACTCCGGGTTGCTGACCACCGCGAACCGGGCTGTGGCCGGGGCGTACTCGGCAACGATGCCGGCCACGAGTTCCGCCGCGCCAACGGGCATCGTGCTCTTGTTGACGATCACGGTTTGCGCGCCGGGCCGCAGGTGCTCCCCGATGGAGCGGGCTGCTGACCGGACTTGCCGCAGGTCGGCCTCGCCATCCGAAAGAGAAGGCGTGCCGGTACACAAGAACACGACCTCGGCGGGGCCGACCGCTTCGGCGTAGTTGGTCGTGAAGCGGAGGCGGCCAGCGGCGAGATTGCGCTGGAGCATCTCCGGCAGGCCGGCTTCGTAGATCGGGCTGTGCCCGGCGTTGAGTTGCGCAACCCGCGCCTCATCGATGTCCAGACCGATGACGGTGTGCCCCTGCTCGGCGAGTGCGACTGCGTAGCCCAGCCCGACGTACCCGCCGCCGCCAACGATGCAAATGTGGGTCACGTGGGATCGCCTCCTGCGGGTGGACTGGGCTGATGGGCCATGGCGAGAATGGCCGTCACCATCTCCTTGCGGCGGAAGAACTGCCGGATCTCCAGCCAGAGATCCGGATCACTGCGACCCAGTTCGAGGAGACGCGGGGAGAACTCCATATCGCCCCGGGCGCGCAGTTCGGTCATGAACTCGGTGGAGAGCAACTCCGCGAGAAAGAGCGGGCCAATGTCCGACCACTTGTCGCGGTAGTAATCCTCCAGCGCGAGCCGTTGCTCTGGCGAGAGCGGGCCTCCGTCATCTCCGGCGAAGCCAGACCAGTCGATAGCTTGCAAGACGCCTTCGCGCAGATCGAGACGGTCTCCCTGCCGCGCCCGGTTTACGAGTTCGTCGACGAGGCCGCGGTCCAGCGGCAATTCGTGCGGCAATTCGGGCAGCGTGGCGCCGGGCGTGTTCGGTTGCGCGCGGGGGTCGTCAGTCATCGTCATGCCACCGGAGAGTCAGATTCGGGCCGGCGGTAGGTGAGCGCGACCCAATCCTCGCGAGTGTCGCGGCGCTGCAGATCGAGGCCCTGCGCGGCGAAGGCTTCGAGGACCACGTCCTCCTTGATATCGATGATGCCGCCGACAATGAGCGTGCCTCCGGGCCGCACCGCTGCGCGAAGATGCGGGGCAAGTTCGGCGAGGACGCGGGCAATGATGTTGGCGACGACCAGATCGTATTCCCCCTGAAAGGGTTGATCCGGCCCCACGCTGCCGTGTTCCACCCGAATACGATCTCCGACGTGGTTGCGCTCGGCATTCTCCCGGGCGGAGCGCACCGCGACCGGCTCGATATCGACGCCGTCAACCGATTGTGCTCCGAGCAGCGCGGCGGCGGTGGCGAGAATGCCCGAGCCAATCCCGACATCGAGGACGCGGTCGCCCGGTTGCAGGGTGTCCTCCACGGCGATGAGCGACAACTGGGTGGAGGGGTGGAGGCCGGTGCCGAAAGCCATGCCGGGATCGAGTTCCATCGCCACCTCGCCGGGGGCAGGGGTGTACTCGTGCCACGGCGCCCGCACCAGCACGCGGTTGCCGACCCGGTGGACGCGGTAATGCGCCTTCCACGCGTTCGCCCAGTCTTCCTCCTCGCGCTCCGTGACGACGAGGTCGCTGATGGTCCGCAGCCGGCCGAGGTGCCACAGCGCGTTGCGGACGGTGTCCAGCGCGCCCTCGGGGACATCGGCGGCGTGAATGAAGGTGCGCACCGTAACCGGCCCGGAGGGATCAACGGCAAAGTTGTCACCGTCCGGATCTTGTGTGAACGACTCCTCGATGGCGACACCCTGATTGAACCCGTACTGGGCGAACAGCTCTGAAATGGGCTCAACGGTTTCGCTGTCGCAGGTCACCGCGAGTTCAAGCCATGTTTGCGATCCCGCAGCGGTCATGCGCGCACCACCGCGTCGTCTCCGATGTTGACAGAGCCCGAAAGGCCCGCGACGATGGCCCGCCGGCCGATCAGTGAGGCGTCGAGTTCTGACCCGTCAATCTGGGCTCGCTCATCCACCACGCTGTTCTGCACGCGGCTGTTGCGAATGACGGCTCCGGCCCCGATGCTGGCGTATGGCCCGATCACCGAATCCTCGATGACCGCGTCCGGCGCGATGAACGACGGCGCGATAATCTGCGCGCCAGCCAGATCCGGGGCGGTCGTGCCCTCGTTGTCGAGGATGTAGCGGTTCGTGCTGAGCAGCGTCTCGACGTTGCCGCAATCTTCCCACGCCCCTACGTCAAGTGCGATGACCTTGGCTCCACGTTCGATCATGATCTGGATGGCGTCCGCCAGAAAATACTCGTTCTTGAGCGAGATGCCGCGTTCCATCTGCTCATCGATGGCGGAGTACAGGGCATCCATGTTCCGGAAGTAGTAGATGCCGACGATCGCCTGACGGGAGATCGGCTCCTGCGGCTTCTCGACGAGCCGGACGACCTTGCCATCGTCAATCACCGCAACGCCGTACACAGAGGGGTCATCGACCTCCTTCGTAAACGCCACCACGTCCGCATCGATATCACGCAAACCCCGGAAGTCCGCCTCGAAAAGCATGTCCGGGAACAGGATCAACGCGTCATTGCGCGCCAGTTCGCGGGCCTTGAGGATGGCGTCGGTCTGGCCGCGCATGACCGGCTGTTCGACAAACGACACTGGGACGTCGATTTCGCGGCGCGCCCACTCTTCGATCTGGTGGCCGAGAAACCCGGTGACGAAGATGATCGAGGATGGCTCGGCCGCCATGACGCGATCCATCACGTGGCTCAGCATCGGCTTTCCGCCCACCGTCACGAGCGGCTTGGGTCTGGTCCATGTTTGTGGTCGGAGCCGCGATCCCAGCCCAGCGACAGGAAGAATGACGTCCACGTGCTCCTCCGAACGTGACGACCCAGTGGCCCGCGTGGCCGGCGGAGTCGGAATAGTCCCGCGCACGAGCCCAGCCATTGAAGGCGGAAACAGGCCCGCGTTGGGACGACGAATCAATGCTATGGCGATGATATGCCAATCGTGTGCCGGGGCGCCCTCAGCGCGCTGGCAGGGTTCCGAACGGCGTGCCCTGCAGCCCAAGATCAGCTGGGTTGACGGCGGCCAGCTCGAGGCCAGCGCGCACCATGTCCTGCCCGGTTCGGGCGAGCGGGCGCGCAAACTGGGAATCGAACGTGAGCTGGTTGAAGTTGAACTCGGGGGGCAGGGCGAGGAACGCGAGCGAGATCAACGAGGCGAGCGCGACACCCCGGATGGCGCCGGGGATGAGACCAAGCACGCTGTTGAACCAACCGAGCGGCCCAGTCTGGAGAAAGCCAATGGGGCTGATGAGGATGCGCACTGCGAGGCCGATCACGGCGTAGGACAGGACCGCCATGGCGAAGAAGCTGAAGGCGCCGGCGAGCGGATCGGGAATCCCGCGAGCTCGGATTGACTCGGCGAGCCACGGGGCCAGCTTGACGCCCACGAGCAGGGCGACGGCGAACAGAACCAGATCAAGACAGCCCAGCAGAAACCCGCGCCGCAGGCCGCCGATGGCGGAAACAGCGATCACGATCAGAAGGACGACGTCCAGCCAGCTGAAATCCACCATGGCGCGGTTCTGGCTCTCCCTCACGGCGCCGGAGCGCGCCGATTGCACGCTCGCGTGATGAGCCTACCGCACCTCGTAGCCGAGGCGCGCAATCTGGTGACCATGCACGTCGCGGAAGATGCGCAGATGGTCTTCCGTCAGCTTGCCGCGTGAATCCCCAACGCGGGCGGCCCGCACGTGCCACGCCATCTTTTCGTCCTGCTGGCGGACGCGGTCCGCCCGGCAGGATTCCAGCGCGCGCCGGATGGTGTCTTCGCTGACGGGGGAGATGGCGTCGGTCAGTCGTGTGAGCGCCGCAACGGGGTCGCGGTGCAGCTCCTCGTAACGGATCGGCAGCGCGCGGCCGCTCTCCTGCCAACCAATCGCCCGGTTGATGTGGCCGCCGAATGAATTCGCGACGAAATCGAGCACCTCCGGGTCGTCGATGGCGCGGCCATAGAGGGCGTGAC
>JASGGF010000008.1:0-34575 GCA_047605145.1 Thermomicrobiales bacterium
GTTGTCGACGTGGGCGCCACCGCCATCGGCTATCGCTCGGTGGAACCAGGGGGTACCGGTCAGATCGACCGCGATGCCGGAGATTCCCTGCGTATTCGGGTCGTCCTGGGTCACGATTGTTTCCGGACCTGGTTCCACCGAGCGATATCCGATTGCGGTGGCGCCCACGTCGACAACATTGCCGCTGCCGACGTTGTAGGAGATGTAGACCGTGCCGAGATTGTTGATGGCGATGGCGGGATAGGTGCCGCTCTCACCGAAGGCGACGAGCGTGTCCGAGCCCCACTCGGTTGCGTCCGGTTTCAGGCGCTTGGCGAAGAGGAAGGTGTCGGTCGAGCCGACGCGACCATAGGTGAGCACCACGCCGCCGGTGGGATCGGCTGCCATCGAGACGAGGCGGCCGCCGAAGAGATCGCCGCGCCCATTAGTCAGGGTTTGCGGAGCAGTCCAGTCCAGCTCGCTATCGAGTGGGCGTTGCGACCATTCCATGCGCGCGGCCGCGGAGAGACCCATGGCGGAGGTGTAGATCGACCAGACGGCTACCAGCCGGTCACCATCCACCACCAGCTGCGGGCGGCTGGCCGCCGAGGTCGGGTAGTGGTTGTTGATCAGCACCGGGATGGTCCAGAGACCGTCGGTGGTGCGCTGGCTGACGAAGATATCGGCATTGGCGGGCGAAGCGAGGGCTTCCGGGCTGAAGGCGCGCTGATCCTGCCAGGCGACATAGAGGGTGTCGTTGGGGTCGATCGCCAGCGAGGCCGCGATCTGATGCCCGGCGAGTTGATCGAGCGAGACGGCGACCGGTTCGACCCAACCACCCTTGCCGTCTTCATGGGTGTAGAGGAGGGTGCTGTAGTAGCCGTCCTCATCCTTCTCGCGGGCGGAATAGACGACGTGCACCACGCCCTTGCTATCGACCACCGCGGAGGGACCGAGCTGTACCTCGCCGAGGGGCATGGCGCTGGCATCGAGCCATTTGCCCTGGGTGGGATCGTAGTGCGAGGCATAGACCATCTTCTTGCCCTTGAGATCGCCGGAATCGGCAGTGGCGCCGAAGAAGGCCCAGGCGCCGCCATCGGGCTGGGTGACGATCACCGGACTCCATTCCAGCCACGGGTGATAGGCGATGGTGCCACCCTCGCGGTCGCCGATCTTGATGGTGGAGCGCTCCGGGGTTTCCACCCGGGTGACGCCGTGCGGACCGGTGCAGTTCTTCCAGATGGCGCCACCGCGGTCCTTGGACGATTGCTCGGCGTCTTTCAGCCAGACCGCGAAGGGACCGCTGACATCGGCGGAGACGGCCGCGTAGCCACCGTAGATCTGCTCGAAGTTCAGCAGGCGGCGGGTGCCGTCGTCTTCGTCCGACCAGACGAAGGTGGCGTCGTCGAGATCCTCGACATAGAGGCGGTCGGTGGCGAGCCGTTTCAGGCGGCGGGTGGCTTCCTCGCCGAACATTCGTCCGGCAGGGGGCCATCGACATAGGTGAGCACGGTTTCGGTGTCGTCGTCGCCGACCGTGAGGGTGAAACCATTGGTGACCTCACCCAGCTCGTAGCGGGTGGCGACCGGCGGATCGGCGATGTCGGGCAGATTGTCGAGCGCGGGGCCGGCATCGAGGGCGCCCTGGATGGAGAGCGATTCGCCATCAAGGAAGATCTTGGGATTGATGGCATCGACCGGCAGCTCGAATACGAGCACCAGGCGGGCATTCTCCCCTTCGCCAATGTCGACGCCGTCATCGGTCGATTTCGGTTCCAGATCGAGATCGGCGGCCACCCGCTCGGTGGTGCGGCGCGCGAACCCGCGCGGGTCTTCCCCACCCGGCAGCTCAAGCGCGAAATCGCGCGGATTGAGGGTGGCGTCGTCGTCACTCCAGTTGGCGACATCGACGATCGCGACGATCCAGTCCTTGTCGTCGCGGGCTTCCAGGCTGTATTCGGGGAATGCATTGGCGCGTTTGGCGGTGACGACACTCACCCGCCAGGCGCCGGAGACGAAGTCGGAGGTGATCCAGGTACCGGTCGATTCGGCGCTGGGCGAGGCGACGGCCACGCTACCCGATACGGGAGCCTCGGGCGAGGCCTGGGTGGCCGGGGTTGGCTCTGGAGTGGCGTCCTGTGCGCGGACCTGCAGGATTCCGGCGAACGATGTGAGCAACAAGACGAGGGCCACGAGGGCAGGGGCAAGACGTAGATGCCGGAACCGAGTCATCGGGGAGCTCTCCTCCAACGCGTCGAAGCAGTCTGCGGGCCGGTACAGCATAGCAGGGCAACGGCGACCGCTGGCCCAGCATAGCAGGGCGATGGCGCGGTTCGAAAGCGGCAGGCCCGGGAGTCGCAGCAGGGGCGAGGCGGAGCTTGCCAGGACAGGGACGTCGTGCCCGCCGACGGGGGCGTGGCGGTGGCGAGGGTGGAGCGGCTTCAGGTTTCCATAAATTCTATACATCCAGCCGAAATATTGGGTAAATCTTGGTAAATCTCAGGGTGAAATAAAAAAGTTTCGATTTTTGGGTGTTCTGGGAGGGGGGGCGCGGCGGGACGGGGACGTCCTGCGTTACGACCGTGCGTGGGAGCCGCCATTGGCAATTCAATGTGGTTGCCGAACTCGGCCGGGTTTCGGGCAAGGCGGGTTATCGCGCATGCGCGCGATCGCACGGCACAGGTCCGTGCGCTACGACCGTGGGGGAGCCGCCATTAGGAGAGGGGGAGCGGAAACGGGCGGGGATTGCATCCCCGCCCGTTCCGTCCGCCCAGATTGTGTGTAGACCCTAGATCTGCTTGCGGCGCAGGACCACACCGCTCGCGGCGGCGAGCATGGCCAGCATCGCGAAGATCGCTGCCACACCGAACATGGAATCGGTGCTCGGACCGGCGCCAGTGCTCGGAAGCGTATCCACGGTTACCGTGCCCTTGCCAGGATGGCCAGGATGCACGTGAACCGGTGGCTTCGGCAGGTAGCAATTCTTGACCACAACGGTGGACGTGAAGGTCGCCACGGTCGGGCTCTCAGCGGTCCAGCCAGTGCCGCTCAGATCGCCCCAGGCGATACCGTCGGCCACGATGGTCGCGGTGACCACGTAGGTCCAGCGGTTCTTGGCGTTCGGCTGCTGCACGACGACGTACTCGATGCCGGTGGTGTGACCAGGAACGATCACTGGCGGCACGATCGAGCCCTCGACGCAGACGTTGGTGCCCGGCTTGATCGTCGCCCGCGGCGGAACGACTTCCACGCACAGGTTCGGAACGACCGTGCTGGTGTAGGTCGCGGTGCTGTTGTTCACCTTGACCCATCCGCTCGCGATCGGATTGCCCCAGGCATAGTGGTCTGCATCGTCGCGGTGACGATGTAGGTCCAGCTGTTGCCAGCGTTCGGGCTCTGGGTCACGACGGCGGTGTAACCAGTGCCCTGGGTCGGAGTGACCGTGGGCGCCGTCCAGACACCGCCGAGGCAGGCGCCATCGGTGGCCACCGGAGCAACCGGCTGGGTCTCGATGCAGGCATTCTCCTCGACGGTGCCGGTATAGGTGGCGGTGCTGTTCGTGACCTTCTCCCAACCGCTACCGGTCAGATCATCCCAGGCGTAGCCATCGGCGATCGTGGCGGTGACGATGTAGGTCCAGCTGTTGCCGGCATTCGGGGTCTGGGTCACCGCAGCGGTGTAGCCCGTTCCCTGGTTCGCGGTCACGGTCGGCGCCGTCCAGGTACCACCGAGGCAGGAGCCATCGGTCGAACTGGGAGCGATCGGCGTGGTCTCGATGCAGGCGTTTCCTTCACCGTACCGGTGTAGGTGGCGGTGCTGTTCGTGACCTTCTCCCAACCGCTACCGGTCAGATCATCCCAGGCATAGCCATCGGCGATCGTGGCGGTGACGATGTAGGTCCAGCTGTTGCCGGCATTCGGGGTTGGGTCACCGCAGCGGTGTAGCCCGTGCCCTGGACAGCCGCGACCGACGGAGCGGTCCAGACGCCACCAAGGCAGGTGCCGTCCACGGCAGTCGGCTTGGCCGGATGGTCTCGATGCACTCGTTCGGCTCGACGGTGTCGGTGTAGGTCGCGGTGCTATTCGTGACCTTCTCCCAACCGCTACCGGTCAGTCATCCCAGGCATAGCCGTCCGCGATGGTCGCGGTGACGACATACGTCCAGTTGTTGCCGGCATTCGGGGTTTGGGTCACGACAGCCGCGTAGCCGGCGCCCGGATTGGCCGTTACGGTCGGTGCGGTCCAGGTGCCACCCGTGCAGGAGCCATCGGTCGCCGACGGGGCGACGGGGATGGTCTCGATGCACTCGTTCGGCTCGACGGTGTCGGTGTAGGTCGCGGTGCTATCGCTGGCCTTCTCCCAGCCGCTGTCCGTCAGGTCCCAGGCGTAGCCGTCCTTGATCGTCGCGGTGACGATGTAGGTCCAGTTGTTGCCGGCATTCGGTTGCTGGGTGACGGTGGCGGTGTAGCCCTGCCCTGATTGGCGGTCACGGTCGGCGCGGTCCACGCGCCACCGGTGCAGGAGCCATCGGTTGCCGTGGCGATCGGAGTGGTCTTGATACAGGCGTTTTCCTTGACCGTACCGGTGTAGCTGGCAGTGCTGTCGTTGACCTTCACCCAGCCGGAGCCGGCCAGATCGTCCCAGGAATAGCCTTCCGCGATCGTGGCAGTGACGATGTAGGTCCAGCTGTTACCGGCATTCGGGTTCTGGGTCACCGTAGCGGTATAGCCCGCGCCCTGAACGGCGGTGACGGACGGCGGGGTCCAGACGCCACCGAGACAGGTGCCGTCCACGGCAGTCGGTTTGGCCGGGATGGTCTCGATGCACGGCTTCGGCGGAGCGACCGCGGCGAAGGTTGCCGTGGTGTCGTCGAGCTTGATCCAGCCACTTCCGGTCAGATCGCCCGGCATAGCCAGTCTGGATGGAGGCGGTGACCTTGTAGGTCCAACCGTTGCCAGAGGTCGGCTGCTGGGTGACGGTGTACGTGATACCCGCGGTCTAACCGGGGTGATCGTCGACGCGGTCACCTTGCCACCGATGCAGTCATCGGCGGTGACGGTCGGGGCGACCGGAACGGCTTCCTTACACGGATTCTCCTGAACGGTGCCGGTGTAGGTCGCGGTGGTGGAGTTGACCTGCATCCAGCCAGCGCCCAGATTCCAGACGTAGCCGTCCTTGATGGTCGCGGTGACGACGTACTGCCAGTTGTTGCCGGCGTTCGGCTGCTGGGTCACCTCGGCGGTGTAGCCCTCGCCCTGATTGGCGGTGACCGACGGCGGGGTGTAGACACCACCACGGCAGGCGCCATCAATGGCGGTGGGAGCGATCGGCTTGGCGTCCTTACACAGGTTCGGAACGACGGTGCCGGTGTAGGTGGCGGTGGTGTCGTTGACCTTCACCCAGCCGGTGCCAGTCAGATTGCCCCAGCCATAGCCACTCTCGGCTGTCGCGGTGACGATGTAGGTCCAGTTGTTGCCGGCGTTCGGGTCCTGGGTGACCACGGCGGTGTAGCCGGTGCCCTGATTGGCCGTGACCGTCGGCGGGGTCCAGGCGCCGCCGGTGCAGGCGCCAGCGGTCGTGGACGGCGCGGTCGGCACCAGCGCAACTGGGTATTCGTCGGCGTCAACGTCGGGGTGCTCGTTGGAGTGTTCGTCGGGGTCGACGTGGAGGTGTTGACCGGCGTGTTCGTCGGAGTCGACGTCGCGGTGTTCACCGGCGTGTTCGACTCGATCGGCGTCGCGGTCGCGGTTTGCGTCGGGGTCCAGGTTGCCCGGCGCGATGTTGCACTGGCCCCGACATTCGCGACGGCGATGATGTTGCCATCCAGGTAATAGACAGCATTCGCGTAGGCATTCACGAAATTGCCATCGATTTGGAGCAACGGATTGGTCGCCGGTGGAACGATGGCCGAACCATAGACATTCGGACCCGATGATGGAACGAGTGTCCAGTTCACGACCGCGGTGACGCCTGCACCGAGGTTGTTGATGTTCAACTCATAGACCGCCGCACCGGGTTGGGTCGAGGTGCTGCAGCTGAAGCGGAAGTCACCCAGCGGAATCGCGGTGCCCGTGGTCGCGAAGGTCGGAGTCAGCGACGGGGTGCGCGTGTTCGTCGGTGACGGAGTCCACCCTTCCGGGGTCTCGGCGGGGGTGTTGGTTGGGGTGCGCGTGTTCGTCGGTACGGAGTCCACCCTTCCGGAGTCGGACTTGGGGTGTGGTCGGGGTACGCGTATTCGTCGGTGACGGAGTCCACCCTTCCGGAGTCGGACTTGGGTGTTGGATGGAGTGCGCGTGTTCGTCGGGGTCGGAGTCCTCCGGCACGCAGACGCCATTGAGGGTGGCCTGCTCCGAGTTGCCGGTGCCGGTGATCGGGTAGCTCGCGTCGACGCGATCCGGCAATGCCGGGGTCTCGGACCGAATTGCCAACTGCCGGTGCCGGTGTAGGGATTGGACGGCAGCGGCGGGACTGGGTTGACCGGGTTGCCATCGACACCGGTCAGCGACACCGTGAAGGCGGGCGCACCATACCCGGCGCCGCCTGGCAGCACATCAAGGAAGATCGTCCGCGCGTCGGGATTTGCTGGATCGATAAGCAGGTGAACTTGAGGACGCCCACGGGGAGTGCGGCTGGATCACCGGTTTGTCCGCTGCGACCTGCACCGGAACTTCGGTGTCCGTGGCAACGGCCGTATCGGTGACGGCTGGTTCGACGGTCTCGGACGGAGGTTTCGGTATCGATGGATGGATCGGTCGGGACGGCGGTCTCTTCGGGCGCCGGTTCCTCGACCACTTCGGTCGGCGGTTGCGCGGCGCCAGTGTCGCCGTCGTCACCGTCGATGGTGCCATCGTCCGTTTCATCCGTGGGCATCCCCGTGGATTGGTCGTCCGATTGCGCGTCTGCCACATCGGTCGGAATCGCAGAATCGCCGCTGTCGCCGCTATTCGCGTCCGTTCGGTCTGGCTGTCCTGTGCCAGCGCTGCCGATGGCGATTGGCCGCCATTTCAACAGGTTTGGCCCTACCAGCGGCGCTATCAGTGTGGCAACCACCAACACCAATACCAGCCACCGGGAGAATGCGAAACGTTTTCCCATTTTCCCCTCCGCCTACGAGAACTCGAACGCGCGGCCCAGCCCATGGGGCCACGCGCAGATACGCCCATGCCTGTGGCAGGGCTGCACATCATTCATTTTTGGGTGAGAGGGCAGGTGCTGGTTAGTGTCCCTTGGAGGCATTTGCCTGAGGGTGTGCGGGGGTAGGTGTACGAAAGTACACCATGGCCGGTGCGCGGTCGCCGGTCCTGGCGATGGTGAACGGACACGCCGCTAGTCCGGAGATGGCCCGCCCCCAGAGCGCCAGGGAAAAGCGGTTGGGCAGATCGGGTCTTGCGAAAGATATTCGCCAGATGCTTTTTGACGGTGCGCTCGGAGATGAAGAGCGATTCGGCCATCTCGCGATTGCCTTGCCGAGCACCAGCTCGGCAAGCACCTCGCGCTCGCGCGGGTGAAGTGGGCCAGGGGTCGCTCTTCGCCCCTTCGCTGGGGACGTGGACGGTTGCGGTGTCCAGCAGAGCGAGCGCGTGCGCATGGGCGTCTGCGTTCAGCGATGGCAGCAGGGCGCGGATCTCCGGGAGGAGATCGTATCCGGTATCGAGAAAGCTGCGGATGAACGAGCCGGGCGCGGCCAGCTCGAGAGCGCGTTGCAGCCAGGTGGCGGCCTCGGCCGGGTGGCCCAGCGCTCGCTCCGCGATGGCCAGCAGGATCGCGCATCGGATCTCCACCGCCACATTCCCACTGCGCTTGGCAAGCTGAAGCCATTCGCAGAGGAGCGCGCGGGCGTCGGACGCATGGCCATCACGTATCAGGAAGCGCGCGCGGATGGTTCGGGTTCCAGCATGCCGAAATTGCCAAGAAATGGGGGTTCGTGCTGGATCGGTCGCACCAGAGGCGGGCCAACCCATCTTTCCCGGTGCGCAGCCAGAAATCGGCGATGCCTGTTTCCGCGTTGGTCACGAACTCCCGGCCACCGTGCTGGCGCGCCTCGCTCAACCCGCGTTCGAGCAGGGAGAAAGCGAGCTCCGGCTGATCGACCGCCAGATAGTAACGGGCCATGGCGGCGTATGCCTCCGCGAACCAGACGCCGTAGGGCGTCGCTCCATGGTGGCCTGTAGCACCGGCGCCAGCGCTCCGACCTCATGGAGCCGGTTTTGCTCCAGATAGATGGAGAGTAGACAGGTTTCGTATTTGCCCCGCGATATCTGAAGCGAGGAGGGGAGATTATCCAGGAAGCGCTGGCAGACCTGCTCCGCGCTTGCGAGGTTGCCCTGGGTGGCGGTGTCGTCCGAAATTGCCGGTCCGACCACGACGTGCCAGAGAATCAGCTCACTCCGGCCGTTGGCCAGCACGGCCTCGGCTTCGCGCAGGGCCTCGCGCGCCACGGCGCGGTTGCCGCTGCGGTTTTCGGCTTGATACATGAGCGACCAGATGGCCATGCGTCCAAGGTGTCTTCTGGTGGTACATGGGCCAGGCTGCGATAGCCACGCGCGAGCATGGCGCCCGGGTCGCCATCTGCCACGGTAATCCCCATCTGCAAGACGGCATCGAGCGCCGCAGTTTGGGGATCGGGGGTGCTGTTGGGCGGAGCGAGCTGCTGCTCTGCCAGGTTTCTGGCTTTGTCGATCCACCCGGCTACGAGGAGTGCGGCGATATAGGCGCGGACAAGCGTGGCATCGCCAAAGAGGAACGATTCGGGCAGCCGCTCCAACCAATAGAGCTGGTCCACGATTGGATGTAGGCGAGATTCGGGGGAAGGAAGGCGCGAATCAGCGCGGCGGCTTCATCCCCGGCACCCGCTTCCAGCGCATATTCCGCCGCCATTGGGAACTCGTCCCGTTCCCGATGCCATGCCATGGCGCGCATGCGAAGCTCGTTCGCATCGACCTCCACCGGCAGCTTCTGGCGCACCCGTTGCGCGCATTCCGCAAAGAGGCGGTGATAGACGAGCGGCGCGAGCGGGCTCCGGACGGGAGACGAGACGATCTCCGCGTCGATCCGCTCCAGCAACGCCTCGCTGTTCGTGATCTGCAAGACGGTATCGCAGAGTGCGGGCTGCAGGGTGAGAGCACCGAGGTATCGAGCACGAAGCGGTGCAAATCGTCCGGCAGGGCATTGAGTACTTCTTCCAGAATGTAGTCGCTCAGGAGCTTTGGCATCTCGGTCGACTGGAGGAGCCGCTCCAGCTGGGCGGATGGGTCGCCCCGCTGGTGGTCGATCGACATCAGCAGCAGCTGCAATCCGGCGATCCACCCTTCGGTGCGGTCGGTGAATTGCGCCAGCAGTCCGGTATCGAGCTGGTGATGGGCAAAGACCTGTTCGACCTCGTTCGGGGTAAAGCGCAGATCGTTCTGGGTGAGCTCGCGGATGCGCCCATAGGCGCGCAACCGCGCCAGCGACATTTGGGGGCGCTGGCGGCTGAGCACGAAGAGGGCGGCGTTTGGCGGCAGCTCGCGGAAGAGCCGTTCGATCTGCTGTTCGACGGCTTCGTTTTCGATGAGATGCAGATCGTCGATCACCAGCCCGACCGGCCGTTGCGCCACGCAGCTGCTGAAGGATATCGCCGGCGTTGGCGTAGGTGCGGGGGGCGTGTTCGCCGGTGGCTTGAGCCGTGGCTGAGCCGAGCAGCTGCAGGAAGGTGGCGAGCGTGTTGTGCTCCTTGTGGACCTGGCACCACCCCCAGGAGCGCTGCCGATCGCTGGCCACCCATTGTTGCGCGAGGGTCGATTTGCCGTAGCCGGCCGGCGCTACCACGAGGGTGATCGGTGCGCGAGATGGTTGCTCGATGAGGTCGAACAATCGTTGCCGAGGAATGGAGGAGGTGCCGGTTGTCAGCATTGACGGTCTGTTCGTGTTTCGTTCGTGCCCAGGTCAGGTATGGAGTGAACATGCAAAGGCGTGACGAGGGTTGGACGGCTTGGCCGCGCGATCCTCCGACCGTATGCGACGAATGGAGTATATCGGCCAATGAAACAATGTGCGATGCAAATGGACCGAATTGAGGAATGAGACGGCGGGCGTGCTGCGCTGTTCAGCGCGCCGCTGGCTGCTCCAGGGCTGCTCCGGGGTGATCATGCGCCCAGAGCGCGAGCGCGAATCGATTCTGGGCGCCGGTTTTGTGGAATGCGTTGGCCAGATGCTTTTTGACGGTGCGCTCCGAGATGAAGAGGCTGTCGGCGATCTCGCGGTTGCTCTTGCCGCGCACCAGCTGGGTCAGCACCTCGCGCTCACGAGCGGTGAGTCCCGCGGGCATCTCGTCGATTGGTGCGACGTTCGCCGGCTCGGGTTCGGGTGCTCCCTCCAGCAGGGTGCCGGCATGCGCGCGGGCGGATTCGCTGAGCTGCGGCAGGACCTGGCGTATGTCTGCCCGCAGGTCGACCCCGGTGCTGGAGTAGATGCGAACGACGTGTCCGGGGGCGCCAAGCTCGAGGGCGCGCACCAGATAGGCGCCGGCGTCAGCGTCGTTGCCGGCGGCGCGGGCGACCACCGAGCACCAGACCAGGAGCGATAGCTCCGCCCAGACATTGGAACGGGCGTGGGCGCGAGCCAGGGCATCGGTAAGGAGCGCTAGCGCGTCATCGAGCCGGTCTTGCAGCACCAGTAGCCGGGCGTGCAGGACACTTGGCTCGATATCGCCGAAGGTGGGGACGAGCTGGGCGGTGGGGGGATTGCGCTCGGCCCAGCGTTGCGCCAGCTCGGTCTGGCCGGTGAGCAGCCAGTAGTTGGCGAGGGCGGCATCGGTTGCCCGGATGAGCTCGCGACTGCCGATCCGGTGGGAGAGGATCCTGGAGCGTTCCAGCGATGCTCGGGCGCCTTCGGGATCGCCGGTTGCAAGGGCGTAGTTGGCGATTGCCAGCAACGCCGCCGGGTGCAGGATGATGCGGTTGCTCTCCGCGACATCTGCCCGGATGCATTCCACCTTGTCCCCTGCCAGATCGAGCCGGTTTTGCTCCACGTAGATTGCCAGCAACCTGGTGTCGAAGGCGAGTTTGGTGATCGCCATCTGCGGCGGAAGATCGCGAATGAATTGCTGGTTCAGGGTCTCGGCGGCCACGAGCTGACCGCGGATGGCAGTCGCATTGGCTATCGCCGGACAGATAAGGAAGTACCAGTAGATCGAAGCGCCGCCTTGCCTGCGGTGATCGGCTTCGGCTTCGCGCAGCGCGATGGCAGCGAGCTCGTGCTCCCCGCGATAGGAATGCTCGCGATAGATTCCCGGCCAGGCGAAGAGGCGGCTGGAGGCATCCTCCCAGGGGATGCGCAAGAGCGCGCGGTAACTCTGATAGAGGGATTGGTCGCTGTCGCCATCCGCATAGGCGACAAAGGCGCTTTGGTTGGCGTGCCAGCCTTCCTGGATGCGGGTTGGCTCGAATCCGGGGATGTGCAGAAACGACTCGAGCAAGCTGCGGGCTTCGTCGATACGCCCGACGGCCAGAATGGAGGTGATGTAGTTTTGCAGCATCCGCACATCTTGTTTGACCGTGGTTTCGGGGAGCTGGCTGACCCAGTAGAGCGTGTCCCAGGCATTGCCATGGGGCGTGTCGAAGTGGAGGAAGCGGCTCATGTGCTCGCTGGCTTCGTCCCAGGCTTCGGCGGCGACGGCATATTTGGTGGCTTCCACGAAGCGGCCGCGATTGCGATACCAGCGGGAGGCGCGCAGCGAGAGCTCGGCCAGGCTGGGCTCGATCCCGGCGCGCAGGCGGATGCGCTGCACGCACTCGGCGAAGAGGCGGTGATAGGCAAGCGGTTGATCGATGCCAACCGGGCGCCCGACGAAGATGATTTCTCGTTCGAGCCGGTCGAGCACGAGCTGGCTGTTGCTGGTCTGCAGCACGGCATTGCAGAGCTCGGGTTCGAGGGCATCGAGCATGACGGTGTCGTAGACGAAGCGGCGCACATCGTCTGGCAGGGCGTCCAGCACTTCCTCAACGAAGTACTCATTCAGCAGCCGGTTTTCCGACATGGTGGCGAGGAGCCGGTCGATGTGCTCGACCGCGTGCTCGCTCTTGAGATTGATCGACATCAGGGTGAGCTGGAGTCCCGCGATCCAGCCCTCGGACTGCTGGGTCAGCTGGCGCAGGAGGGTATCGCTCATGCAGGCGCCGGCGAAGACCTGCCGGACCTCCTCGAAGGTGAAGGCCAGGTCGTTTTGGGCGATCTGGCGCACCTGACCGTAGGCCCGGAGCCGGGCCAGCGGAATGTCCGGTTGATGGCGGCTGACGAGGATGATGTGGGTGGCGGGCGGCAGATGGTGGACGAGCTGTTTGACGACCTCGTGGATGAGCTGGTTTTCGATGGCGTGATAGTCGTCCAGTACAAGCACGACGCGGTCCGGCGCGGCGCTGAGCCGCTGGATCAACTGCTCGACCGTGAGCGGGAGCGGTTCGGGGATCGGCTCGCCGGTCGCTTCGTCGATGGCGCGCCAGAGCTGGCTGAGAAAGCTGCCGAGGGTATTGTGCTCGGCGCGGATCTGGCACCAGCCACATCCGTGGGGGCTTCGTGCTCGACCCATTGATGGATAAGCGTGGTTTTGCCGTAGCCGGCGGGCGCGGTGATCAAGGTGATGGGCGCAAGCCGCGCCTGATTCATCTGATCGATCAGGCGATTGCGCAGGATGGTGCGTGACGAAACACGTGGCATGATGACAGGGTTTGATCTCGGTATCGAGCGCAGCTGCTGGCGCAGGCCTCGCCGGGGGCATTCGATGTGGGCACGGACCCTTGGGATCGTACCACCGGATGTGCGATCGAACAATGCGCTCCGGTACACGAGCAGCGATTGCGCGGTCAGCGGCGTTGGAGCGCCGAAGGATGATCGCGCGCCCAGAGTGCGAGTGCGAATCGGTTTGGCGATCCGGTTTTGTGGAACGCGTTGGCGAGATGCTTTTTGACCGTGCGCTCGGAAATGAAAAGCGAATCGGCAATTTCGCGGTTGCTCTTGCCGCGCTCCAGCTGGGTCAGCACCTCGAGCTCACGGGAGGTCAACCCGACGCTGGTAACGACTGCCGAATCATCCGCCAGGATTGGTTCGACCGGTGCGGTCCCGAGGAGCGTGTACGCGTGACTGCGCGCCTCCTCGGTGAGCGCTGGCAATACCGCGCGGATCGCATCGGTTAAATCGACACCGGTACTCGCGTAGACGCGGACGAATCGACCGGGTGCGCCGAGTTCGAGGGCCTGCTCGAGATCATGGTCCGCGGTGACGGGATCCCCCATTGCGCGTGCAATGACCGAGGACCAGACCAGAAACATGATTTCGGCGGCGACATGGCCACAGGCACGGGCGAGCGCGAGCGATTCGCTGGCGAGTTGTTGCGCTTCGGTCACCCGCTTGTGGAGCAGGAGAAGCCGGAGACGAACTCCTCGCGGTTCGATTTCCCCGAATTCGCGAGCGAGATACGGAGCGGGCACTGTTGTTTCCGCCCAATACTGGGCCAATTGCCGTTGCCCGGTATGGAGCCAGAGATCGGCAATCGCCGCTTCGGTCATAGCTATCAGGTGGCGCCCTCCTTGCTCGTTGCTCAACTGCAATGCCCGGTTGAGCAGCGATCGGGCGCTTTCAGAGTCGCCGTTGGCGAGATTGCACTTGGCGATCGCAATCAGCGCCTCTGGAAACCAGGGGCTGTTCAAACGTTGCTGCATTTCCTCCAGAATGAGGGCCGCCTCCGCGTTCGCCAGATCGAGCCGATTCTGCTCCAGATAGATAACGAGAAGCCGAAGTCTGAACTTGCCGACGAATGTGCCGATCGTCGCAGGAATATTGGCAATGAAGTGATGAATCAGCTGCTCGGCGCCGCGCAGATCGCCCTGGATGGCCAGATCATTGACGATCATCGGCTCGATCACGAAATGCCAGCAGACTGACGCCCGCTGGTGGCGCTCTCGATTGATTGCCGCTTGCTGCAGCACAAGCTGACCCAGCGCGCGATTCCCACGTGAGGTTTTCTCTCGATAGATGTACGACCAGGAGAGCATCCGCACGATAGTGTCGTCCATCGGGAGCAAACTGAGCGCACGGTAACTTTGCTTCAGCGCCTCACCGCGGTTTCCGTCCGCATGTGCAATGGCCGCGAGGTGGCACGCGAGCCACCCTTGTTGATGGAGGGTGAGGCCGACATCCTCTCCACGGGCGAGCGGGTCGACGAGCGGACGAGCCTCGTTGTACAGACCATTGGCGAGGAGCGTGTGAATGTACGACTGGAACAGATGCGTATCGGTACGCAAAACCGATGTGGGCAAGCGCCGCAACCAGTAGAGCGCCTTCCAGACATTGAGATAGGGCAGCGCTTCGGGCAAGAAATGGCGAATGAGATCCTTGGCGTCTTCCCATGCTTCGGCGGCGAGGGCATATTCCGCGGACTGCTCGAGCTCCCCCTGTCTTTGTGCCATTGCGCCGCCCGCAATCGCAATTCGGCCGCGGTCCGCTCACTGGGATATCGGTGCAAACGCAAACGCTGCACACATTCGGCAAAGAGCGGATGGTAGGTGAGCGCAGTCGCATCATCCCCGGGTCGCGTGACGAAGACGATGTTGGTTTCGAGCTGTCCCAGCAACCGCTCACTGTCGGCTATGCCCAGTACGGCATTGCACAGGGCTGGATCGAGCTCATTGAGCACCGCGGTATCGAGCACAAAGCGGCGTAGGGTATCCGGCAAGGTGTTGAGCACTTCCTCAACGATATAGTCGTTGAGCAGCCCGTTCGATGACATCGAAGAGATCAGGCGATCGAGTTGCTCGGAGGCGTGATCGCCATTGAGGTTGACTGACATCAAGGTGAGCTGGATGCCGGCGATCCAGCCGTCCGACCGTTCCGTGAGCCGATGCAACAACTCGTCGCCCACGCGTACACCCATGAAGATCTGCCTGACCTCTTCATAGGTAAAGGCCAAATCGTAGTGGGTGATCTGTCGTACGTGGCCGTGGGCACGGAGGCGAGCGAGGGGGATCCGGGGTATCTGGCGACTCACGAGGATGACATGCGTGGAGTCTGGCAGATTGCACAAGAGCTGCCCGATACCCTGATGAATGACCTCGTTTTCGATGAGATGGTAGTCATCGAATATCAGGACGGTCTGTTCCGACCGGGCGCTGAGCCGTTCGGAAAGATGATCGAAGGCAATTGCCGGTGGCGGGGGTTCTGGGTTCGCGGCGGTCTCGTCGATGGCACGCCAGACTTCGTGCAGAAACGTGCTCAGCACATTGTGCTCAGGTCGGATCTGATACCAGCAGCACACTTGGGCGGGGTGGGATGTGATCCATTGGTGAGCCAGGGTCGACTTGCCATAGCCGGCGGGAGCCGTGATCAAGGTGATCGGCGCAAGTTCCGGTGCGTCGATCAGATCGAGCAATCTCTGGCGCAGCACACTTCGTTGAACGCCGGTGACCATGATCCGCTTGCCTACTTTCGCTTGTGGAGACGCTTGTCTGCACCTGCGGAAATGCATTGCGCGGTCTCTGTGAACCCTGGAACGATTTCGTCATTCCTGTGGCGGATGCGCCGTTAGGAAAGATTGTATACAACGAGTACGAAAAAATTCTTGAAGGGTGCGAATCACACTCTGCGACCACTCAACCACTCGATTCGGCGTGCGCGGCTGAGGCGTCGTACGGTGGAAAACGGAATTGCATATCCCGGTCGAGCAACCCGCCGTAGCCGAGGGCGGCGAGATCAGTGGAAGTGACGCGCTCGCCGGCCATGATGCTGGGGAGGACCAGATCGGCGACGGTCGATTTGGAATACATGCTGCAGGAGGCGAGATTGAAGATGGGCACATCACCGGTGTAGGCGAGCCAGAACATGCTGCCTGGATGCGCGGGCGCACCGATGCGCACCACATGCCCTTCTACCAATGAAATAGCGCCGAGTGCGCCATCCATAGGGTCCATGGTGTTGCCGCCGCCGGTCATGAGCAGATCGGCCCCCTGGTCCAGAAAGCCATAGAGGGCCGCCGCGACCGCGCCGGCATCATTCGCGACTGCCTGGAACCCGAGCAACTCGCCGCCATACCAGTCGGTTTTGCCTTGCACCGCACGCTCGAAGCGGGAACAGGTCTTTTCGTCCATCGTTTCGGTGGTGACCACGCCGATCTTGAGTGGCCGGAAGGGTTTGACCTGGATCACCTTGGATTGCGAGGCGATGCGCACCGCTTCTTCGATCAGCGAGCGGCGGGTGGCGACCGGGGTGATCTTGGCCCCGGCCACGATTTTGCCCGGCAGCACCACCATCTTGTCCAGCAACGTGAAAAAGCCGAGATCGGGGAGGGCGTTGATGGCATCGACCGCCGCGCGATCGATTCGCAGCAACCCTTTGCGCTCGGCCACCAGATTCACGCGGCTCTGCACCGGTTTGCGAATCTCGATCCCCGGTCCGGCCGCGGCGGTGGCGATGGCGAGCGCGGCTTCGTCCTCGTGCACGTCGTTCTTTTCCAGGCGCACGGCATGGAGTGGCGCGGGGAATTCCGCCAGCGTGGCGATCATCTGAGTGGTGACTGGTTGCCCCTTATGGAAGCGAGCGCCACCGAAGCGGATTTCCTGCGCGAGCACGATAGCCGCGCCATTCGGTGTGAACGTGTGCGGGTCGATGAGGATCGGTTTCATTGGAGCGCGATGTCCCTGCCGGCGACGAATCCGGCGTGATAGTCAATGATCGACTATCCGCCCGGTTCGGGCCAGCGCCATGCCGGTGGCGGTGATCCCCGGCCGGGAGACGCACTGAATGCGACGTACTCGTTGGGACGACGGATCGCTATTCGTCCTGCGGCAAGAGCGGATAGACACAGAAGCCGCCTGCACAGATCCACGATGCGTTCAGATCCTGGCAAAACGCGTTGGACGAGCATGGTGTCGTTGTCGCGGCCGCGCACCCACAGGGCGTGCCATTTTCATCGGGAAGGCAGATGGGGCACCCATCGACACACGGCAGGAAGACCACTCCGTCGAGGTTGCACAATGCTGGCCCGCGATTGCACGAGCCGCCCTGGCTGCAAGCGCCATCGGCGCAACAGACCTCGCCGATTCCGCAGCTCGAGACGGTGCTACAGGTGTTGTCGTCGAGGCAGCGTCCAGGGGTGCAGGCATCGACCGGAGCGCACGCATTCCATTCGTTGCAACACCCAGGTATGAATTCCATGGTGCACTGGATGGATGACTCATTGATGCAGCCGTACGTATAGCAGTTGTCGATGCCCTGGCAGAACCAGGCGAATTGGACGACACAGACGCCCTCCACACAATCATGCGGATAGCCATATGGGAATTCGCAATAGTCGTACTGGCGGCAATCGGCGTCCTGGGTGCAGGTTCCGGCACCGCGAACGCACTCGCCACCAGAGCAGAATGTGCCCCGGGCACAGGCCGAGACGGTGTTGCACTGATTCGTGCCGAGGCAGCTGGCGGGCGTGCAGGAATCGGCTGCCTGGCATTGACTGGCAGCCGTGCAGCACCCCGGGATCGGCTCGTCCAGACAGGTCGGGCCGTTGTTGTCGATACAGCTATACGCGCGGCAGGGTTCGCCCTGATTGCAATCCTGAGGGGCGGTCAGGCAGGCCCCGAGCCAGCAGTAGGCAACGGTGAGCACGGTGCCATCGCAATGGGAAAGATGCGCGCAATCGTTATCGTTCGTGCAGCAGTCGGTTTCCGGCGAGACGCAGGTGGAGCCGACATTGTCCTGGCAGCATTTGGAATTCGGTTCCGAGCAGCACAAATTCCAACAGGTGGTGCAGCTGCTGCAGACGCCGTTAATGCATTGCTCTCCCGGAGCGCAGCAGGCGTCGTCACAGACGATCTGCCCGGTCGGGCAACAGCGCTCTTCGCCATAGCACTGCCCGTGGCAGCAGGCGTTGTCGCAGCAGACCGAACCGCCGCTGCAACAATCGGGCCCACAGTCCGTGCCGGTGGAACAGGCGCACTTCGTGCCATCCCAGTATTGCGTGCTGGGGCATTTGACCGGTTTTGGCGTGGGAGTGGGACGGCGGGCAGCATCGGTAGAGTCAATTGCCGCAGCGCCGGCCAGGGCCGCGCCGCCGAGCCCGAGCAAACCTCTCAGCACCGACCGGCGATTCCGGCCGGCGGCCAGCGCGCGTGTCAACGAATCGAACCGGCGATCGTCCATGCTGTATGTCCCTCGAAGTAGCTATCAAACCGAAGAAGGGCCGGGATGGTCGATCGACCATCCCGGCCATGAGCGCCGGTTTGCTGCCGGCGTGAACGATGTAGCTACATCGGGAAGTAGGGAACGACGCAGAAGCCTAGATTTGCCGCGCAAATTCCCTCGCCGATCGCGTCCAGACACTCCTCGGTCGACCGGCAGCGAGCTCCCGTAATCTCCGCGCACCCGCAGGGCGTATTCCCGCTGTCCGGCGGGACGCCGGTGGGGCATAGCTCCTCCACGTATGGCGGGAAGTATCCCCTCGATCGTGCAACCGCAGTTGTCGCCATCCGGGCAACAGTTCGGAATCGCCGACTGGACGCAGACGCCATCGAAACAGCCGTAACTGATGCACTCATCGTCTCCGAGGCGATCCTCTGTCTGACGGGCGCAAACGTGATCGACGCAGGTGTAATAGTAGGCATCGGAACCGAGATCGCTGCAGAAGGACGGTGGGCACTGGTCGTCAATGTCGCAGCACCGATCATCCGTCGAGGCGCAGGTGCCGCTGCAGCAGTGTTCGTCGCTGCCGCAATTCGAAACGGCGTTGCACGTGTGATTGCCCAGGCAGGCGGCTGGGTGCAAGTGTCGACCGCCCGGCATTGGGTATCTGACTCGCGCACCCCGAAATTGGGTCCGCAAAGCAGAAGCCTCGGTCGCAGCGGTAGGTCGAGCAGGAATTACCTCCGTTGCAGCTCAGCACGGTTTCGGCGCAGATGGACCCGACGCAGTTGAAACGGTGGGCGGTCAGGCCATCGCAATAGTTGAGCTCGAAGCAGACCGAATCCTCGGTGCAACAGGTGCTGCCGCTGGGCGCGCAGGTCGATGTTTGTCCATTCTGGCAACACGTTTCGGCGCCCGGGGTACAGCATTTATCGCCACAGACCGTGCAACTGCGGCATTCGCCCTCGAAGCAGATTTGTCCCGCCGGACAGCAGCTGCCATTGCAGACCACCCGTCCGGTGGGACAGCAGAGCTCTTCGCCGTAGCACTGGCCGTTGCAGCAGGCGTTGTCGCAGCAGGTCGCGCCGCTGGTGCAGCAATCGGGACCGCAATCGGTCCCGGTGGAGCACGTGCACTTGGTGCCGTCCCAATGCTGCTTCCCAGGACATTTGACCGGTGTCGGGATAGGAGTCGGCGCCGTGCGGCGTCGGTGTCCTGTGATGTCAGCGCGCTTCCGGCGGCGATGGCGCCGCCGAGCCCGAGTAGGCTCCTGACGAACGAGCGGCGACTTTGCCCGCTGGCCAGACCGCGGACGAGGGCATCGAAACGACGATCATCCATAGGTGAGCTCCCGTCCCGGTGAATGGGGCAACGACGTCAGAATCGGGTGGAGATGGTGTCTTTTGTCGCAGTATAGGCGGGTATCGAGCGATTTGATAGTGGGTCGCCGCCAGTCTGGTCGACGGCTGCTTCACGATTTTTCCCGCGCGGGGGAATCGCGGCGTAGAGTGACGTGGGCGGTCTCGGGGCGCCGTCGAGGAGAGTGCGAGCCGATCTATGCGAATCTGGGATGTTCCGCCGTCGATCCTCTGCCGCGCTCACCTGCTGGGCGAGCATCGGGAATTGCATGCGATCTGGACGGTGCTCACCCAGGAAAAACCGGGGTACGCGCGCCATCCGGAAACCCTGCGCTGGCGCGGCAAGCTGGCCGCGCTCTCTCTGCGGCATGATGCCCTGGTCGAAGAAATGACCCGGCGCGGCTACAACCACGCGAGTCCGCTCGATCCTGCGCTCGCTATCGGCTCTTCCGTGCAGAACGAATTCGTCGATTCCCCCGAGCGGCAGCTGGAGCTGCTCCGCGCCAAAGGCTGCGACTGCGCGGTCTGAACGAAACCTGGAAGCTCGCGATACACTGGGGGGATCGCACGCAGTGAACAGGAGCGGACGTGTCGCCCTATTCCGTGCCATTCTCGGGCCGCTGGCCTGGATCGACGTCATCCTGTTGGGCTGGTTCGTTCTGGCCGCGTGTTCTGTGATCTGGATCGCGTGGATGTCTTTCACCACACGCCGGAGAATCGGGTGATCAAATGGGCCTGGGTCCTGACCGGGCTCTATATGGGGCCGATCGCGCTGGTGCTCTATGTGCTGGCCGACAAGGAACCTCGCCCGGCGAGCACGAGCGCTTTATCGCGCCCATGTGGAAACAGTCGATCGGTTCACCCTGCACTGTGTGGCGGGGGATGCTACCGGCGTGATCATCGCGGCCACCATCACCGGCTTGTTGGGACTCCCCATGTGGATCGACATGACGCTGGAATACATCGTCGCGTTCATCCTGGGGCTCTTCATCTTCCAGGCGCTCTTCATGCGGGATATGTTCGGCGGGTCGTACGGGCTGGCATTGCGTCGCTCGATCCTGCCGGAATGGCTCTCGATGAACATGATGATGGCGGGCATGTTTCCCGTCATGGTGCGGTTCATGATGGGGCGCGATATGCGGGCGATGGATCCACGCGAGCTGCTCTACTGGGGGGTGATGTCGCTGGCGATCACGGTGGCTTCTACCGCCTATCCGATGAACTGGTGGCTAGTCAGCAAGGGCTTGAAGCATGGCCTGATGACCGTGCGCGAGCCGGCAGATCGCAGCAACCATGGTGCAATGCCCATGGCTGGGCATGCTGGGCACATGGCCTGAGGCGAGCGCGATGGACCACTCCGCCCACCAGCATCACAGGGAATCTGAAAACGATCCCGAACCGATCACCGCTCCCGCCGGGATGCACGGCATGCACGAGATGAAATCCGACGTCACCCGGTCACAGCTGGCGGCGGTCTCGCTCCTTTCGGTGTTGGCGCTCGTGGCAGGGTTGGTCTGGTCCGCCATGTACGCCAATCTGCGCATCGGCTCGCACGATGTGGACGGCGCCATCATGCCACCCGGAATGATCATGACCCGCGATATGCCCGCCGAGGCGATGAAGGACATGGCGGCGGTCGATCCGCGCGATGTCTCCTACTCCGCTCCCTTCGATGCCCAGGGTGCGCACGTGCTGCAGCCCCGTATCGAAGACGGCGTCAAGATCTTCGAGCTGGAGCTCTCTGTAATCGAATGGAGCATCCTGCCCATGTGCAGGTCATGGCCTATGCCATCAACCAACAGGTACCAGGCCCCACCATTCGGGTGACCGAAGGCGACCGCATCCGCATGGTGGTCACCAATCACCTGCCGAATCGACCACCCTGCATTGGCATGGGTTGATCGTGCCGAACGGGATGGACGGCGCGGCCATGATCACGCAGGACCCGATCGAACCAGGTGCGACCTTCACCTACGAGTTCACCACCGAGCAATACGGCACCTACTTCTATCACTCGCACGATCACATCGACCGGCAGCAGGGGCTTGGCATCTATGGCGCGCTGATCATCGATCCGAAAGATCCCGCCGATGCCTATGACGTCGACCAGGAGCTGACGGTGCAGCTGCAGGAATGGTTGGTGCGCGACGGCTACACCTACCCGGCCATGCCGATGGAAGGCGCCATGCCGAACTACTTCACCATCAACGGCAAGGCCTATCCCGCCACCGAAACCATTCATTTGCAGGTGGGCGACCGGTTACTGGTGCGCTTCATCGGCACCAACAGCGGCTTCATCCATCCGATGCACATCCACGGCGGCCCCTTCGAGGTGGTCGCCATCGACGGCAACCCGGTGCCCGCTGGAAACGACCAATATCTCGACACCGTGAACATCGCTCCCGGGCAGCGTTACGACGTCATCTGGACCGCGCTGAAACCGGGCAAGTGGCTCCTGCATTGCCACATCAGTCATCACACCACGAACAACAATGTCGAGACGGATGGCGGCGGTGGCTTGATGCTGATCCTGGACGTCGCTCCCGCCGGTGCAACCCCGGAAGCGGCGTCGTCACCGTCCTCGTAAGGCGGTCCACGTTTTCGAATGCCCAGGTGGGCGCACGCTCAGGATGTGACGGATTGCAGCAGTGTCGCGCACATCGATTGCGTCGGGCAGATCTCCGACCAGGATTGAACGCAGACGTTTCCGGTTCCGCATTCGCTATCGGATGTGCATTCGAGGCAGGAAACCGGCTGGATCGACACGCAGTACATCGCGTCAGGCTCGGCGAACGATGGGGTGCAAAAGCCATCGCCCTGATCGCATAGTCCGATCTTGCCATACGCCGCGGCGGTGATTCCCGGGAGGCAATCGGTGGTCAGGTTCGCGCAGAAGGTGCCATTGTCGCCTTCCATGCAGAGCCAGTTTTCGGGACAGGTGCAAAGCAGCGAGCCGCCGCACCCATCCGCTCTCGTTCCACAGTCGAGCAAGTTTGCCGGCGGTTCGTCGCTGCATGTGCTGGGTGTGCAGCAGCTCCCGTCGTCGAGACAAACATCTCCGGCGACACAGCATGACGTGTTGTGACAGACCGTGGCCCCGTCCTCGCAACACTGCTCTTCCGCATAGCAATCGCCGTTGCAGCAGGCGCCATCGCAACAGACCGCGCTGCCAGTGCAGCAATCGGAACCGCAGTCCGTGCCAGTGCCGCAGGTGCACTTCGTGCCATCCCAGTGTTGCGTGCCGGGGCACTTGACCGGTTGCGAGGTGGGCGTGGGACGGCGCGCGGCATCGGCTGGGCTGGCGATCGCAGTACCAGTCAGGGCGACGCCCCCAAGACCGAGCAGCCCCTTGACGAAGGAACGACGGTTGTGCCCGCTGGCCAAACCGCGGACGAGGGCATCGAAACGACGATCATCCATACGAAGACTCCCGACCCGGCGTGTGACAAGCCATCGAAATGAGAAGTGGGTGAAGAGCGGTGCCTTTTCGCAGTATAGGCGCGTATCGGGCGATCTGATTTAGGGACGAGAAAACGCACCCACCTGCCCCGCGCCGCTTCGCTGTCTTGCGCGTGCAGAGGCGATCGGCATCGTGTGACGTGGGCGTCATCGTGGTGCTCCCAATGCGGACGTGCGCATACGATCGATGCGAATCGGCGGTGCAGGATGGGATCGTCGATTCCCCCGAGCGGCAGCTGGAGCTGCTCCGCGCCAAGGCGTGCGACTGCTCGGCCCGATCCGGGAGCGTGCCTGTCATGGAAAGCACAGGTTCGTAGTCATCTCCGACACACCGGACATGTTGGCTTGCGCTCTACGGTGAACGCAGGCGCAGATTCCGATTCTTCGTTCATCGCGCTCGATCCAACCAGGGCCGTATCGCCAACACCGGCGAATGTCTTCATGCGTGGACCGCGATTCGGAATCGGACCGGCGACTCGACGGCGAGCCGCAATCGGATCAATAGGAAAGGTGGTTCCGCATGGCAAACAAGCGTTTTATGTCTAGAGAGATCACCCAGGGCCGGGCGCTGGAACTTGGCGTGCTCGTGGCATTGGCGGTCGCGGCGATCGTGCTGGTGGCGACGCTCACGCTCTGGTGCGATTACTCCTGGCGCTCGCCGTTTGCGCGCGCGGATGCCCATAGTCAGACCACGCCTATTCCCACGAGTCCAACTCCCGGGAGCGGAAACGGCGGCGCTTCAGGCGCAGCCACGACAACTGGATACGACTTCACGATTTTGGTTGGTCCCGAAGCCGGGCAGGCGAGCGTGGCTGTCGGACTCCCAGAGGCGCAGTCAGCCCCTTCGAACGAATCGGCCGCCACTGAAGCAGCGACCAAGGCCAATACGGAGACCTCTTCGGAGCAAAGCGATCTCGACTGGTTCTCCACCAACGGCTGGAAATTCCTCGGGTGGCTCCTGCTGCTCTTGGCCGCAGCCGGACTCTTCTGGAAGATCTTCGAGTATTTGAACGACGGCCGGAAGGACTACTACGCGGAACATGACAAATTGGTGAATCGAGGCTGGATTCCCACCTTGTAGCCGCCCAAACGACCGTGAATGTCTTGGTTGGCGATTCGTCAAAGCCTGGTACCTTGGCTGAGGCACAAGCTCATCCGGCAGATTTCAGCAAGCTTGAGGTCGACCTCGAAGGCCCAGACCGCGTCGAGATCGGAGATTCAGCTCTTTACCAACTCAAGGTTCCGGAAGGGGAAAAGCTCCGCCCAATGTGCGCATCGATGTCGATCTCCAGGACAAAGAGAATGTCGGAGCTGTTCGGATTTACCAGAATAGCCAGACGAGAGACACTTTTGTCGTCGTTGGGCTTCGAACCGGTAAGGTCGAGCTTCGTGTAAGCGTCAAAGGCGAGCTTCAGAAAAAGGGCTGGTCATCGAAATCATGCCCAAGGCGGAGCCAGCACCGTCCAAGGCCGTACCGCTCATGGTGTTTGGCACGGGATCGCATACGCTCATCATGGGAACGCTCGCGGTGTTCGTTCTCCTGATGCTTACGTTGAGCGGGGCGATCCCAGGCACTGTAGTGGCGCCCCTGATTGGCACCCTCATCGGCTATCTCTTCGGTGTCAATGTGAGTTCCGGCGGTGGCGGAGAACAGAGACCATGCTCCAAGAGTTAGCACGCATCAATTTCAGACTGCGCGATCGATGTCCCCGGCGATATTCGCCGGGGGCATCTTTCTCTATCGTCATCCTGAGTGGATCCGAGGATCTCGCCGGACGCCGGTTACGGCCGACCTTCGAATCTGAAGGTTCGGTCGTGGGCAACCACGAGAGGATTCTTCGCGTTGCTCAGAATGACAGAGGGTGGCAGGCCGCTCGGCATTCGCAGCTCGACACAACACTCACCATGACAATGGGGTAGCGGTTCGCTCAGGATTCCGGGTCGTACATGATCTCGCGGACTTCTTGCGTGCAGCGACAGGCGACGGCAAATTTGGCGGCCCAGTCGAGCGCGTCCTCGCGGGTGGGAACTTCGAGGATGCAGAAGCCGCCGAGGACGGCTTTGGTTTCCGGAACCGGTCCCGGGGTGACGGCGCCGTCGGTGCCGACGTAGCTGGCCTGCTGCCGGTAGAGACCGCCGCCGAAGATCCAGACGCCGGCCGCTTTCGCTTCCCGCACCACGGCATGGGATGCCTCCCCTACCTCGGGAAAATCCTCTTCGCGGATGTGATCCATCGAGCCGTCATCGAACGAGACCAGATAGCGATTCATTCCATTCCTCCAGGATTCCAAGGCCGATTGCGTGGCTGAAGATCGGGTCGATGCGGGGGCGACATGCAAGTGGTCGATGCGGGACAGCGGAAATCGACATGGTCCCGAATATGAGGATGGGCGCCAGATCTGGCGCCCATCGAAGGTGTTCATTGCTGGTTGCCGAGCCGTAGGGTTGTACTCGCTGCGGCGAGGAGGTCCCTCGGCGTTGCTCGGGACGACGAAGTTACGCCGCGGTTTCGATGTTGTCGCCGCGCTCGGTCATGAGCAGCGGGCGCGAGCGGTTGTTGATCACGTTTGCGTCAACCACGCACTTGCGCACGTTGTCCAGCGAGGGGATTTCGTACATCACGTCGAGGAGGACTTCCTCGATGGTGGTGCGCAGACCGCGCGCGCCGGTCTTGCGCTCTTCCGCCTGCCGGGCGGTGGCTTCCAGCGCCTCGTCGGTGAAGATCAGATCGACGTTGTCGAGGGCGAAGAACTTCTCGTACTGCTTGACCACCGCGTTCTTCGGCTCGGTCAGGATGCGGACCAGATCGTTCCGGGTCAGGTTGTCCAGCGCCACCGAAATCGGCAGGCGGCCCACGAACTCGGGTATCAGGCCGTACTTCAGCAGGTCATCGTGGGTCAGGTACTGGAGCGGGTTCTCGATCGCTGTCCGCTCCTCGAAGGAGCCGAACCCGATGGGGTTCTGCTTGCCAATGCGCTTGGCGACGATCTCTTCCAGCCCCTCGAACGCCCCGCCGCAGATGAAGAGGATGTTGCGGGTATCGATCTGGATGTATTCCTGATGGGGGTGCTTGCGGCCACTCTGGGGCGGGACGTTGGCGACGGTGCCCTCGATGATCTTCAGCAGCGCCTGCTGCACACCCTCGCCTGAGACATCGCGCGTGATGCTGGGGTTGTCGGCCTTGCGCGCGATCTTGTCGATCTCGTCAATGTAGATGATGCCGGTCTGGGCACGGGCCACATCCCCGGCGGACTGAATCAGGCGGAGCAGGATGTTCTCCACATCCTCGCCGACGTAGCCGGCCTCCGTCAGCGCCGTGGCGTCCGCGATGGAGAACGGCACATCCAGCAGGCGGGCCAGCGTTTGCGCCAGCAGCGTCTTGCCACAGCCGGTCGGCCCCACCAGCAGGATATTGCTCTTGTGGAGTTCGATGTCATCGTCGCCGTTCAGGCCGGCGTTGATGCGCTTGTAGTGGTTGTAGACCGCCACGGAGAGGATGCGCTTGGCGCGGTCCTGCCCGATGACGTAGCTGTTCAGGCGGTCATACAGCTCGCGCGGGGTGGGAATCCCGGCGAAGCTCGGTTCCACACGGGGAGCGGTCGGCTCCTCCTCCTCGATGATCTCGCGGCACAGCTGCACGCACTCATCGCAGATGTAGACCTGATTTGGCCCAGCGATCAGGCGCCGGACTTCTTCCTGGCCCTTGTTGCAGAAGGAGCAACGGTAATGCACCCGCCCACCTCGTGTCGTATTCATGCCGCCGCTCTCACTTGACGCAATCGAAAGGACAAAGTGTGCGAAAACGGCGTCTCCGAATCAGTCCGGGCGGAACCCCGCCCGGAGGGGAGGAACTCCCGCCTAACTCTTCTGGCGCCCGTTCTCGGCGTTTTCTCCAATGGGGGTTATTTCGGCCAACCGCTTCGTTGGCTCCAGAACCTCATCGACGATGCCGTACTCCTTCGCTTCCTGCGCGGTCATGTAGTAATCCCGCTCAGTGTCGCGCTTCACTTTTTCAAACGTCTGCCCGGTGTGGTCCGCCATGATCTCGGTCAGTTTCGTGGTCAGCGAGAGGGTCTCGCGCGCCACCACCTCGATGTCCGGCACCGCGCCCCGGAAGCCCGCCGAGCCCTGGTGGATCATCACCCGGGAGTTCGGCAGCGCGTAGCGCTTGCCAGGCGCGCCAGCGGAGAGGAGCACCGCCGCCATGGAGGCGCCCATGCCCATGCAGAAGGTGGAGACATCCGGCTTGATCATCTGCATCGTGTCGTAGATCGCCAGGCCGGAGTAGACCACGCCGCCCGGCGAGTTGATGTACAGCCGAATGTCCTGATCCGGGTCCTCGTGGGCCAGGAACAGCATCTGGGCGATGATCACGTTGGCAATCTGGTCATCGACCGGCGTGCCCAGGAAAATGATACGGTCCTTGAGCAACCGCGAATAGATGTCGAAGGCGCGCTCACCCCGGTTCGTGCTCTCCACGACCATCGGGATGAGGTTGGTTGCAGTGGGTACATGCATGGAGTCGGGTTCCTCTTTCACGCTGCTCGCCGCGCACCCGACCGATCCACGTCGCGGAGGCTCTGGGCGGGGCAGGCTCGTTGCTGTGCGCGCATTCTACTGCCCTCACGGAATGGGACGGTAGCCGGGGAACCGGGAGGATCGTCCTGATAACCTACCCCACCGGACCCGGATCAGGACCAATTGCGGCCCGCGCGTTGACAATTTATGTCACGCCACGGGCCGCGCTGTCCACTTTGCGCGGGCCGGGGCCCGCGGTTTACGCCGGCGAGGTCGTCGCCTCGTCGCCGGTTTCGCCTTCGACGGTCACCTCGGCGTCCGCCACCTCGGTGGCGGCTTCGGCGGCCTCAGCCTCGCCCACCGGGGCGATCTCGGCGATGTCCGCAGTCTCGATGCCGTCTTCGGCCTCCGGCGCCTCAGGAGCTTCCCAGGCGTTGATCACGGCGCCACGGCCCTCTGTCGCCATCTCGATCAGGCGGTCCGTCAGCTGGCGGTCGAACATCTCGTTCATCAACATGGTGCGCAGATAGTCGCTGCGCGCGAAGGCTTCGGCCTGCGCGGGCTGCGAGGCGCCAGCGGCTGCCGCAACCATGCGGTCGATGGCGGTCTGGACCTCATCGTCCGTAACAGCGATGGCTTCCTTCTCGGCGATAGCCCGCATCAGCAGGGAGTTGCGCAGGCGTTCGGTGGCCGCCGGGCGCATTTCCGCCCGCAGTTCCGGCTCGCTGGCTTCCATGGAGCGCAGGTACGCCTCCAGGGAGACACCCTGCTGCGCCAGGTTGCCGCGCATGCGCCGGACGTCGTCTTCGACGGCGTTGTCGATCATCTGCTCCGGCAGGTCGACATTGGCGCCCTCGGCGATCTTCGTGATGATCTGGGTCAGGGCCTGGCCGCGCGCGTCGCCGGTGCGGCGCTGATGGATCTCGTCGCGCAGGGAGGCGCGCAGCTCGTCCAGCGTCTCGGCGTCGCCCACCGTCTTCGCGAACTCGTCGTCCAACGCCAGCAGGTCGCGCTCCTTGAGGCCCTTCAGGGTGACGCTGTAGCCGAGGGTCTTGCCGCGCACACTGGCGTCAACCGTCTCGTCGTCCTCACCGAAGCTGACCGAGAACCCGGCGTTCTCGCCGACGCGCAGGCCCTTGATCGCGTCCTCGACGGCGGCCAGCAGGCCGCTCTCGCCAAGCACGAACACGGCATCGGAGACAGGCTCCTCCGCGTCCTCATCGCCATCCTGCACGGAGTAATCGATGGTGACCTGGTCGCCTTCGCGCGGGGTGCGCGTCTTCGGGGTCAGCTCCAGCCCGGCGCCGACCGAAAGGCCGTCGCTGTCCGGGTCCACCCACGGGCTATGGGCCTTGCGCAGCATCTCCACCATTTCATCGACCGCATCGTCACCGACGGCGGCGTCGACAGGATCGATGCGCACGGCGGCGTAGTCGCCGGGGTCAATGGTCGGGTAGACCGCGATGACGACGGTGTAGGTCAGGGGATCGGTCGAGGTCACATCAACCTCGGGATCACCCAGCGGATCCAGCTTTTCCTGTTCGAGGGCTTGACGATAGAGATCGGACAGCAGGAAGCGGTTCGCCTCTTCCGAGAAGACATCCGGCCCGTACATGCGCTCGATCATGGCGCGCGGGGCCTTCCCCTTGCGGAAGCCCGGAATGGTGACCTGGTTGCCGACCTTGCGCGCCGCGCGCTTCATCGCCTCGGCGGTCTCGGCCTCTTCTGCCGTAATCTCCAGCTGGACGCGGCTACCAGGCAGCCGCTCGATCGTCAATTTCACGCGTGCGCGTCCCCTTATCCAGAGCGTATCGTCATCACTGACGGTGTCGCTGCGGCGCCCCATCTTGCGAGGCGGGTTGCCACCTCTGCGCCGCACGGAATTGCCAACCAGCGAGTATAACAGAGGACGCCAGAGGTCCCATTTCACCAGCGGCCGCCATGCCTCCACGGCGCGTGAGATCCCGTTCCAACCCCTGATCCGGGCCGCCCAGTCACGGGATGCCGGGTTGTCGTGCCCGCGTGATTCAGGACCACTGGGCAACAGGCCGCAGTTGCGCCATTTTCCGGCGTCTGCCCGTCTCGCCGCAAACTGCCGCCTCTGAAAACACCGCCCCGGTGGCACAATTCCCGTAGATTGTGACCATTTGTCACAGCATTGCCTACCCTTGCGTGGTTCGCCGCAACCCTGTACGTTCATCTCCAGCAAATCGGCAGGGTTGCGCAGCGTGCTGCGTAGCCCTCCCACCGCCCGTTTTGCCCCCCGCATCGTGTGCGATTGCGCGGCGCGCTGACGCTGAAGGCGTCTGGCTGCGTCGCGGAGTTGGCTGTCCTGGCGCCCCACCCCGGCGCCCGCCGGTCAGCCGCAACGCGGGCACAGCCACCAGGCTGCGCCGCGCAGGAGGGACGGGAGATGAAACGCGGCCGCGCAGCTGCACTGGCTCGCCGCCGGGCTCTGGCATTTGCCATGGCTCTGGCGGTGGTCGGTTCGGCGCTTGCCCCGGCGGTTCCAGGTTGGGCGGGAACCGCCCGCGCGCAGGAGGGCTCCGGCACCATCGTGCATAGCGCCGACGGCGTCCTGATGCGCGCCGAACCGAACTTCGGCGCCCAGGTGCTGGAGACCTTGCCGCAAGGCACGCAGGTCGGCCTGCGCACCTACGCGGCAGACACGGTCTACGACCCGGACGGCGTTACCCAATGGTGGCCGGTTTCCTCCAGCGGCGAGGATGGCTGGGTCGCCGGGTTCTACCTGCAGATCGATGGCTTCGGCGAGCAGGCTGCACAGCAGGCAGCTCCGGCGGCCGTGGAGCCGACGGTCGATGCGGGCCTCGGCGGCGAGACGCCGGCGGATACGGCAGTGGATCAGTTCCAGGCGACCTGGGATGACCTCGCCAGCGCGGTGGCCGTCGTCTCCGAGCCGGAGGGCGTCAACCTGCGCTCCGAACCGAGCGCCAGCAGCGCCGCCGTGCGCAGCCTGTCGTTCGACACGGTGGTGAACCTGCGGATCAACGACACCGACACGGTCTACATGGAAGGCACCCGCTGGTGGCCGGTCAGTGTCGATGGGCTGCTGGGCTGGGTCTCCGGCGCGTACCTGCGCCCGGCGGAAGCGTGGCAGCAAACCTCCGGCGACACGTGGACCGACACGGCGCAGTGGACTGACACCTCCAGCAGCGACGACACGTGGTTTACCGCCGGCTCCTACGTGGCTGCCGCGACGGATGATGGCACCGGCCTGAACATCCGCGCCGACGGCGCGCCAGATGCCGAGCGCATCGGCATGGTGCCCGAGAGCGACGTCGTGCAGATCATGGAAGGCCCGACGTGGGACCCGGCGGGCAACCCGTGGTACCTGATCACCACCGGCAACGTGACCGGCTACGTCAATGGCCGCTATCTCGCCGCGGCTGGCCAGCCCGGAGACGCGCAGTCGCCGGTAGCGCCCGCCAAGACCGTGATGGCTCCCGGCGTCGCGACAGGCGCCATTGGCTACCCGCTGGCCAACTGGACCTTCACGCAGGGCTTCGGCTGCAGCCCCTACTACTTCGAGCCGTGGAACGCAGCGGTCGGCTGCAACTACCACAATGGCATTGACCTCGCCGCGCCGATGTACACCCCGCTGGCGGCGGCGGACGGCGGCACCGTCACCTTCTCCGGGTGGTGTGACTGCGGCCTCGGCTACTACGTCAAGATCGACCACGGCGATGGCTTCGAGACGCTCTACGGCCACATGGCCTCGCAGCCGCCGGTGCAGGTGGGGCAGGCGGTTTCCAAGGGCGAGGTGATCGGCGAAGTAGGCAGCACCGGCATGTCGACTGGCCCCCACGTCCACTTCATCGTCAAGTATCTCGGGCAGGATGTGGACCCGCTGACGTACATCTCCTGACGAGGTGCGCCGGGACAATTCACAGGGTTACTGCGAGGGAGGCTCGTTACCGGGCCTCCCTCGTCGCACGTCCGCGAGATCACGGAAAGGTGTGGCCGCAGGCGGGTTTGCAGACCCACCGGTTGGACTGATCACCAGATTCGCATGCCGCGAAGCCAGTCGGACAAAAACCGCAGTTTGCGCCGGAAACCTCTCTCCAGTTCGTCAGCGAATAGCACCGCCCCGTCATCGTGTTGCATGAACATCCCCCGCTTCCCACGCAATCGCTTGACGTGGTGCACGAGCTACACATGCCATCCCTGCACCGCCCGGTGTCGCAATCACCCGGTCCTGTGCAGCCGATCCCCACCTTGCACGCTTGGCCAACCGTGGCGAGGTACAGCTCCGGGCACATGCCGCCAAGGCACTTGCCACCGTTCTTGCAGTCAGCGTTCGCGAGGCAGCGTTCAACGCCGGGCACGCACATCAGCCGCCCCGGTTGTCCAGGGAACGGCGCTGTCGCGTTGCTACAGCAGTGCGGCGCGATCGCCACATTGCCGCCGGTTCCCGCGCAGTTCAGGGCCTCGCCGCAGATGCCGTTCGCGTCGCGGGTCATGCCGGCCGGGCAGCCGCAGGCGCCGTTCTGGCAGGTTTCGCGCTTGCAGGCGTCGCACGCGGGCTCACTGCCGCAGCCACCGCCGCCACCCTGCGCACAGGCGCCCACCGTTGCGCCCTGTTTGAGCAGGCCGCCTCGCTTCTTCTTCGGCACCGTTTGCGTCTGGCCGTTGAGGCAGAGGGTGACCTTTTTCGGTTTCTTCCGCTTCGCCTGCGTTTCCCCGAACTGGCTCAGACTTGCCACGCCCAGCAGCCCGCTGGTCAGCATGGGGATGGCTCGCCGCCGGGAACGCCTCCCGGTCAGCCGCCGGGTAAGATCGTCGAAGTTCGCCGGGTCCATGCCGCACTCCTGTTTCGCGCGCGCTGTTCTGGCGCCGTGAACTCAGCCTAGAAATAGGGAAAACTCGCGTCATGCGTAGAAATACGTATTCGTCGATGCTCGCAGCGTTGCCGACGGCGCCAGATCACCCGCCGCCGCGTGCGGCCCACAGCGGAGCCCGGCCGGCGACCAACCTCCCACCGGCTCCGTTGTGACGTGGGTCTTGGGCAAGTGCGTTATGATGCTGGCACGATCACTGCCGTTTCATTTCGCGCGGCTGTCACTTGCAGCCCGCGCCGCGGCGGCATCCGCCCGCCATCGTTTACCTGTGGAGTGCCCCCATGACGCACGGCGTCGAAATCCTCGCCCCGGTCGATCCAACGCTGCAGCCGGTCCTTAGCGACGAAGCCCTCGCGTTCATCAGCAAGCTGCAGCGCCAGTTCAATGGCCGCCGCAAGGAGCTGCTGGCCGCCCGCGTGGCGCGGCAAGCGGAGCTGGATGCCGGCGCCGAGCTTGGCTTTCTGGAAGAAACGCGCGCGATCCGCGAGGGCGACTGGCAGGTGGCCCCGGCCCCGGCGGACCTGCTGGACCGCCGCGTCGAGATCACCGGGCCGTGCGACCGCAAGATGGTCATCAACGCGCTGAACTCCGGCGCGCGGGTGTTCATGGCGGATCTGGAGGACGCCTCGTCCCCGACGTGGCAGAACGTGGTCGAGGGGCAGCAGAACCTCGCGGACGCCGTCCGCCGCACCATCACCTTCCAGAACCCGGATGGCCGCGAGTACGCCCTGAACGACGAGACCGCCACCCTGCTGGTGCGCCCGCGCGGCTGGCACCTCGAGGAGAGCCACGTCACCGTCGACGGCGAGCCAATCTCCGGCAGCCTCTTCGACTTCGGCCTCTACTTCTTCCACAACGCACAGGAGCTGGTGAACCGCGGCTCCGGCCCGTACTTCTACCTGCCGAAAATGCAGAGCCACAAGGAAGCGCGGCTCTGGGACGACGTCTTTTCCTTCGCCGAGGAGGAGCTGGGCATCCCACACGGCACGGTGCGCGCCACCTGCCTCGTCGAGACGCTGCCCGGCGCGTTCGAGATGGAAGAGATCCTCTACGAGCTGCGCGATCACGCCGCCGGGCTGAACGCCGGCCGCTGGGACTACATCTTCAGCGCCATCAAGACGCGGCAGGCGGACCGCGAGGAAGCACTACCTGATCGCGCCCAGATCACCATGACCGCGCCGTTCATGCGCGCCTACACCGAGCTGCTGGTGAAGACCTGCCACAAGCGCGGCGCCCACGCCATCGGCGGCATGGCCGCGTTCATCCCCTCCCGCCGCGACGCCGAGGCAAACGCCATCGCCTTCGCCAAGGTGAACGAGGACAAGACGCGCGAGGCGACCGACGGCTTCGATGGCACGTGGGTAGCGCACCCCGGCCTCGTGCCGGTCGCCACCGAGATCTTCGACGGCGTGCTGGGCGAGCGGGCGCACCAGAAGGAGCGCCAGCGCGACGACGTGAGCACGACGGCGGAGCAACTGACAAACCTGAACATCCCCGGCGGCGAGATCACCGACACGGGCCTTCGCCTCAATGTCAGCGTGGCGCTGCAGTACATCAACGCGTGGCTGCTGGGCGTGGGCGCGGCGGCAATCAACAACCTGATGGAGGACGCCGCCACCGCCGAGATTTCCCGCGCCCAGTTGTGGCAGTGGGTGCGCAACGGCGCGAAGACGAGCGACGGTGAGACGATCACCGCCGCCCGCTACGAGCAGGTGCGCGACGAGGAACTGGCGAAGCTGGGCGGCCGCGAGGCCGGGCGCTACGGCGAGGCGGCGGAGATTCTCGACCAACTGGTGCTGACCGAGGAGTTCCCACAGTTCCTGACCCTGATCGCCTACCCGTATCTGGACAAGACCGCGTAGCGCCGCCGTGACGGCCGCCCAGTCGACCATCGCCGAGATTTCCGGGCTCGAGCGCGCCGATTTCGTGGCGCGCCTCGGGTTCCTCTTCGAGGGCTCCCCGTGGATCGTCAATGAGACGTGGCCGGGCGGGCCGTGGCGCTCCGTGGCCGATCTGCACGGCGCCCTGCTGCGCACGCTGGCGGCGGCGCCGGAGGAGCGGCAGATCGCGCTGATTCAGGCGCACCCCGATCTCGTCGGTCGGGCGGCGCTGGCGGGCACGCTGACCCGCGAATCGACGCAGGAGCAGCACGCCGCCGGGCTCGATCCCGGCGCGCTGACGCCTGATGAGATCGCGGCGTTCCAGACGTGGAACGCGCGCTATCAGGAGCGCTTCGGCTTCCCGTTCGTGATCTGCGCGCGGG